>JAAFKJ010000034.1 GCA_021399395.1 Candidatus Heimdallarchaeota archaeon | reverse complement strand
TTGTGACCCGCAGGTTCGTTAAATAACCTCATAATCTGCTGTGTGTCGGTATCATCAATTGCAATAACCATATCAGTATTCTTCACATTATGAATCCATGGAATGTGTTTATCGCCTATACCTTCTATTGTATGTGCTCCATAACCATTGAGTAACATTGTTGGACACTGTAAAGCCTCGCCTGCAACAATTTTCATCGCAGGATAGATGTTTTTTAGAAAATCACCACAACCTATGGTTCCTGCAGATCCTGTTGTCAATACTAATCCATGTGGTTTTTTACTGTCTAGTTCATTCTCTAGTACTTCTTTCATAGCATTTCCTGTTACCTCATAATGCCATAAATAATTACCAAATTCATCAAATTGATTGAAAACAAAGATGTTCTCACGAGTTTTTCTTAATTCCCAGACCTTATCGAAGATTTCCTTAACGTTGCTCTCGCTCCCGGGGGTTTTAATGACTTCTCCAGCAACACTTTGTAACCATTCAAATCGTTCTGCTGACATTTCTTCTGGAAGTATAGCTATGGATTCACATGATAGTAGAGTAGAATCATATGCTCCACCTCTACAATAATTTCCAGTACTTGGCCACACTGCTTTATGTGTTACTGGATTAAATTGGCCAGTAATTAATCGTGGAACAAGACAACCAAATGTTGCCCCCACTTTATGTGCACCTGTTGGAAAGAATTTGCCTACTAAAGCCACAATTCGAGCTTCAACTCCAGTTAATTCTGGAGGAAGTTCAATGTAGTTTACTCCGTCAAAACCTCCCCCTTTAATTATTGGTTCGTTTTTCCATGTAATTCTAAACAAATTTCTAGGGTGTACTTCCCATAAACCTATTTCTTTTAATTCTTCTATAATTCGTGGTGATATTAATTTTGGATTTTTTTGTTGAGCAAAAGTGGGGATAATTATGTTCCTTTCCTTAGCTCTTTTGGCTGATTCTTCCAATTGCTTATTGTCAACAGATAAGTCTATCATAAATTCAACATTAATTATAATCTTTTTAATTTTTGGACGTTGTACTAATTCAAAAACAGAAAAAAAAGTTATACTCTATTCCTATTTTACTGGTTAAATTTACCAAAATAAAATTAACAAAAGCTACTATCACGAATGTAAGAAAAGCAGCATAGAACTGACTCAAGAGAAAAGGTTCTACAGTCCATTCCCATTGCAATTATAAGTTCTTGGCTCAGATCTGCAACAGAATCAGTAATAACTGCAGATGTACTCGTCGTTATCTTGTAAAACTGCTATTAACAGCTTTTTAAGTTTACTTTGAAATAATTTGTTTCTTTTCTGAAACATATATTTTTATAGCACTGTTAAGGAAGAAAAAATAATCAAAGCATCCTAGAAGTGTTGATAGATGTTGCCAGAAGAAATAGAAATTATAAAACAGCAAATTGTTGAGAAATACGAATCTATGACTCCTACTTCAAAAAAACATTTTGAAGAAGCTCAAAAATGGCTTCCTGGAGGAGGAACTAGAAATGTTGCACATTATTATCCATATCCTTTTTTTGCAGTCAAAGGTGAAGGGTGTTATCTCTATGATGTAGATGGAAATAAATACATAGATATTCTGAACAGTATGACAGTAAATATTCATGGTCATGCTCATCCAGAAATTGTTAAAGCGATTCAAAGTCAAGCTAAAGAGGGAACAGCACATGCATCACCGATGCAGCTTCAATATGAGTTGGCAAAAATACTCTGTGAAAGAACTCCTTCAATTGAATTGCTAAGATTCTGTAACTCTGGAACTGAAGCTACAATGTTCGCAATTCGTGCTGCTCGTAGATATACTGGCAAGGACAAAATAATCAAAACAGAAGGAGGATATCATGGGTCTCATGATTATGTTGAGGTTAACATTACGCCTAATCTAACTGCAGGATATGTGCCTATCGCAACTACAGAGAAAGGAGTACCTGATACTATTCTGAACGATGTTTTCATAGTTCCATACAATGACTTGAAAGCTGCAGAGAAAATCATGAAAAAACATCATAAACAGATAGCTGCTCTAATTATCGAACCCGTAATGGGCTCTGGTGGAGGAGTTTTAGCTACAAAAGAGTATCTTCAAGGATTGCGCAAATTAACAACAAAGTATGACATTCTATTGATTTTTGATGAAGTAATCACTTATAGAGTATCCACAGGTGGAGCTCAAAAATACCATAATGTTATTCCTGATTTAACTGCCTTAGGAAAGACCATTGGAGGAGGTTTACCAGTCGGCGCCTTTGGTGGAAAACGCGAGATTATTGATCAGTTCAACCCCACTAAAAAAGACTTTGTCACTCATTCTGGTACTTTTAGCGGAAATGCTCTGACAATGGCTGCTGGCAAAGTTGCAATGGAACTATATGATGAAGTTGAAGTTGAGCGTCTCTCTAAACTGGGTGTTCGATTACGTGAAGGATTAAGAGCTGTCCTCAAAGATTTAAAGATCAAAGGGCAAGTTGGTGGTATTCAATCAATAGCATACGTTTATCTGTTTGAAGAACCAGCTGTAGATGGTCGTCAAACTGTTTTCAACCTAATACCTACTTTTGAATTATCAAAATATCTAACTCTAGCTCTTAACATTAATGGTATCTATGCTGTTTCTAGAGGTGTAACTGCTTTTATTTTATCTACACCTATGGATGAGAAGATAATTGATGAGATTGTGGAACGGTATAGAAAAGCAATGGAAATGGTTTTACCTCTATACAGACAAGTTGAACCGTATGAAGGATTTGCTTCAATCATTTTTGCAATGTTAAAAGGTCTTAATGTCAATCCACAATTCAAAAAAGATTACAAAGAACATGCTTATTCACTTCTTATTTCTGCAAAAGAAGATTCTAAAGCCATAGTAGTTAAGATACAGAATGGTAAAATTGAATTTAAACAGATAGATAATCTTCGAGAAGAGATTAAAACAGCAAAGAAAAATACAAATGGTTACATCATAACAACACTACCAACTTTTATGGGTCTTGGCTTAGGAAAGGTAAGTCCAGTAAAAGCAATTTTAGCTGGAAAACTAAAAATAGGTGGATTAGGATATGTTCTAAAATTTACCAAATATTTTGACCTCTTAAGATAACTCCCTTTTCCATTCCTAATTCTTTATTTATTAGTGGATTACTTTGGCGTATATGGTAAGCCTTAGAACTAAATTTTTCGTGAGAACAATGAAATCAATGTCCATGAAAAATGAAGGCAAAATGGATGTTGAAGCGAAACGCAAAAAACTTGAAGGGGACGTTTTTTTGTTTTCAACACCTCGAAAAACAATGATTGAAGAATTAGAAATAAACGGAATGTCAGCAGAATGGTTAAGTCGAAAAGATCAATCTGAAGATAGAGTTGTTCTATATCTCCATGGAGGATATTACGTTTCAGGTTCTCTTGATTCACACCGAAGTCTTGCTGCTAGAATAGGTAAAGCTGCAAATTCTCCAGTATTAATGATTGACTACAGTCTTGCTCCAGAAAACGCTTTTCCAGCTGCTATAGAAGATTCAGTGTCTGCTTATACATGGATTTTAGAAAACAAAAAAATAAAACCAGACAAAATAGTTATTGCTGGTGATTCTGCGGGTGGTGGATTAGCACTAGCTACTCTTATTAAACTACGGGATGAAAAGAAAACTCTACCTGCGGGAGGTGTGTGTCTTTCTCCTTGGACTGATTTAGCCGTAACTGGCGAATCTGTTAAAACCAAAGCCACAGAAGATATTATGATTACAGAAAATGAAGCCCATCAAGCAGCTGAATATTATCTGAAAGATGTTGATAGAAAAGATCCTCTAGCATCACCTCTTTACGCCAATCTTGAAGGATTACCTCCACTTCTCATCCAAACAGGAACTGCAGAAGTTCTACTAGATGACTCAACTCGTTTTGCTGAAAAAGCTGAGAAGAGTGGAGTTGATGTCGAATTAGATTTATGGCCTGGTATGTTTCATGCTTTCCAGATCTTTGGTATTCTTTTACCTGAAAGCAAGAAAGCATTAGAAAAAATCGGGATTTTTATAAAGAGAGTTATGAATTAAGAATTATAAGAAAGAGATTCCGAATATCTTTTATTTTGATAGTGTTTTTTCTTATTATGGAAAGACAATCAATTTCTGGTATTGATTTATCAGAACGTTTCTTTTATGAAGTTGTTAAAAGTGTAATAGATACAGAGTTTCCTGAATTAAAATATGGTGCTGCATTAATTGGACCAGGATCTGAGGTTATGGGTTTAGATGATGAAATCTCTAAAGATCATGATTGGGGACTAAAATTGTATATATTTGTCGAGGAATCAAGATATGATTCTATTAAACAAACTATGAATGATATGTTCAGAGAAAGATTACCCTATGATTTCCTTGGTCACTCTACTAATTGGGTATTTAATGAAGATAAAACCATGAGACCTGAACTTATTAGCGAAGGCGAAGTAAACCATCGTATTAAAATCTATTCAGTGAAATCGTTTCTTAAAGAGTATTTAGATATTGAGACATTAGAACTCTCAGAGAAGGATTGGTTACTACTACCAGAACAACGATTATTAGAATTTACATCTGGAAAGATTTTTTTCAATACTCTTGGAGAATTAACTGTCGCAAGATCAAAATTGCAGTATTTTCCAGATAATGTTTGGAAATATAAAATTCTCTCTCAGTGGAATCGTATATCACAAGAGATTGCATTTGTTGGAAGAACACGAATGCTTGGAGACGAATTGGGGACTCGGATCGAGACATCAAGATTAGTTAGGATGCTAATAGAGATGTTGTTTATCTTGAAAAGAAGATATATTCCTTATCCAAAATGGCTAACTGTTATCTTTCAGCAATTACCAATTGCAAAAACGATATATCCTTTTCTTTTAGGTATACTAAACGAAACAGAAAATGAAATAATAGAAAATAGTCTTTGCGATGCATATTTAATGATTCTAGAGGAACAGAATAAACTTCAGATTACAGGAGAAATTGAAGGTAAAATCAAACCTTTCTTTAGTAGACCTCAGATGATTATTAATGTCGATGACATAATTGAGGAATTGAAAAAAATAATCGAACCTCCTTTAAAAGACTTAAAACAAATAGGCTCTATTGACCAATTTATAGATTGTACTGATATAACATGTAATTCTAATTTCATAAAAAATGCTAAGGGATTTTTTGATTAATTATTTAAGAATCCCTATTCGCACATTTTCAAATCTAGTTGGGGCGATTCCGTGACCAACATAAGCTGCTTGTCCAGGTTCTCCTTTACCACAATTTGGCGTTCCAAATGTCTTCCAGTGTTTTTTAGAACATATTCCATTAACGTTTCCCCAGAACTTTGGAGTTATCCCTTCATAAGTTGGATTTTTGATCATCTCTGTCATCTCTCCGTTTTCTATCCTCCAACCTATTTCTGTTCCGAATTGGAAATTCATTCTGATATCATCAATGCTCCAGCTTCGATTTGTTTCCAAGAAGTAGCCATCTTTTGTATCAGCAATAAGTTCATCAAATTCCCAGTCACCTGGTTCCAGATTTACATTTGTCATTCTAATGATTGGTATCCTATCATATCCCATCGATCTAGATGCACCTGAACTTCTTCCCAAACCAACTGCTTTTGCAGTTTCTCTGGATGATAAATATCCAGTAAAAATCCCTTTATCAACAAGGATATTTCTCTGAGCTTTAACTCCTTCATGATCATAGTAGAATGTACCTAACCCTCCAGGAACAGTTGCGTCAGCTACCATAGTAACTTGCTCATTACCATATTTGAAGCCAGTTCCAAGAAGATCTGTTGTTAGAAAACTTGTTCCTGCATAAGCTGCTTCGTATCCTATTGCTCTATCTAATTCAGTTGGGTGTCCGCAGCTTTCATGAACTTGAAGAGCTAGTTGAGAATGCCCAAGAATGATTGTTGACTCTCCACTAGGCATTTTTTTTGCAGTAAGCAACTTAATAGCTTCTTCAGCTGCTCCCTCTGATACTTCAATAAGATTAAGGCTCTCAAAGTATTCATATCCATCAGTATGGAAATCACCTCTGAAACTAGCAGGTAGACTTCGTGTTTGAGCCTCTCCCCCATCTATAGCAGTAGAAGCTACACCCCCTCCACACCATGTAATGGTTTGGTCTATCTTAGTTCCTTCAGTTGTATGCAAGATCATATGGTCTTTACGTCCAACATAATGACTTGTAGACACCTTGATTTTATCAGACACAGCTTTAGCTCTCTTAGAACTTTCCTCAAGAATTTCTATTTTTTCTTTTAGTTCAACAGTAAATGGGTCTTTTTTCATTGGAGTGGAAACTTTATCCTCGTGAATTGGTTCTTCAGCTAATTCTATATCAAATTTCTTTACCAGCGAAGATGCTTTCGCAATCTTAACTGCTTTTTTTACCAAATCCGTTATTGAATCTCTAGTTAATTCATTTGTACTAGCAAAACCCCAACTTCTGTTAACTAAGCATCTAATCCCAATTCCTCTCTTATCAACTCTGTTTAACCTTTCAAGTATGCTATTTTTGAAAGAAATGTCTTCCATATGGGTGTGCATTAACTTCACATCTGCATACTGAACTCCCTCTTTATCTGAGCATTTTATACCGTAAGAAACAAGGTCTTCAAGATTCTCTGTATTATCTTGCATAAGTGTGTTCTTTTCTTCTTGTTAAAAATATTTTCTACAAATTATCAAAAATTAGTCAGAAATTTAAAATCTCCTTTAAAAAAGGAAGAGAAGGTTTACTCTTACTCTGATTACTCTGAATAAGTTTCAACCAAAGTGTCGTAAACCAAATTAGCATAATCTATTACTTCTTGTTTCTCCGTATATTCATCTGTGACATGTAATTGATCAAGCTTTCCTGGTCCCATTATAACAAATGGTACATTATAATCAGGGATTAACATGGCTCCGTCTGTTCCATAATTCAAACCAATAATCTTCTCTCTACCTAAATCAATTGCTTTCTTTTTCAGTTTTTTAACAACCTCGTCTTCTCGAATCAATTCTATTGCTGGAACTTCATGAATCATTTCTATTTCTGCTCTTGCAGGACCTGTTTTATTGAAATCATCGATTATCTCTTTGATTTTACTTCTAACTCCTTCTCGTAGATTATCAGCAACCAGCCTATAATCGCATCTAAATTCACAATATTCTGGTACTACGTTAATCAGAGTTCCACCAGAAATCTTTCCTATATTAAGAGTTGACTTACCCATTATCTCATGAATAAAATCAGGAATCACTTCTTTCATCTTTGGTATAAGAATCGTTGCCCCCTCAATAGCACTAATTCCAAGATGCGGTGTTGAACCATGAGCTGATTCCCCATAAACTTTAACTTTTACCCAAAAAGTCCCTTTTTCAGCGATTCCTACTTGTAACTCTGTAGGCTCACCAACAAGAACAAACTCACAACCTTTCATTATACCTTCTTGTTTTGCTGCAACAGCGCCATCCATTCCAATTTCTTCATCTGATGTGCCTAAGAAGATTATTTTTTTCTTCAACTTGATGTCATTTTTTTTCAATGCTATTAGAATTGCTATAAAAGCTGCATCTGCACCTTTCATGTCTGTAGAACCCCTTCCATAAATCCTTCCTTCATGCTCTTCTGCAGCAAAAGGGGGATATTTCCATTTTGTCTCATCTCCTGAAGGTACTGTATCTAGGTGCCCTGTTAATATGACTGTTTCATCACTATCTCCATAATGAGCAATGACATTAGCTCTCTCTTCTGCATAATTTTGAATCTTGGTTTCAATTCCAAACTTTTCAAAAATGCCTTTGATATAATTTACAGCTCCGATAGTATTTCCTGGAGGATTTTCAGTTTTTATTTTTATTAATTCTTTCAAAATTGGTATGACATCTTCTTCTGTAATCATAATATCTCTCATATTAGTTTGAATCTAATCTATTTTTAACTTTTCACTAAACATACCCTTCAACAAAGATTTTTTGAATACAAAGAAGAATGAATTATATGGAATTGATGGTCACATGGAAGAACAAAAAGAGATAAGGAACTATCTTTCTGATTCTACAAGAAGAATGGTTCTATCACAAATAATATCCTTTTCCAAAGCTGTTTCAGCATCTGAATTATTAGATAAATTACCAATTACAAATAGAAGTACAATCTATAATATACTGGATCGTTTGACAGAATTAAACCTCATCAAAAGACAAGAAGTAAAATTTGGTGGTTCTGATAGGGTTTTTTACTCTCCTAATCATGATCTAATATCAAACGACTTCTTCAGAAGTTTACTGCAAGAATTTCGAGATTTAGAGAAACCACCTATTATGGATCTTGAATTTAAGTATACCTGGGATGACTTTCCTGATTGTTTGATTATGGGAGATACGTTGCGATTAACAATTGTTTTTGGTTCATGGATGGCGGAAGCTGCTAGTACAATTGACGCTCTTTTTGTTCCTGAAATCTCTCAGATGCTATCTTATTGGGCAAATAAAAACAAGAAAATACCAATCGAAAATATTCTTATCAATTCTGTTTTAGACTATCAAGCAATACAATCAAAGAATGAAAATATGTTGGTAATAGGCTCTGGTGCTATCAATAGGATAACATCGGAGATTATGAGTTTATATGATGAAAAACTCCCAATTAAATTCATTACTCCTTCAAGTAAGAATATTCATAGCACATTGACTGACGTTACCTATAGTGAAGAATCCCCAGTGGGATTATTAACTGGAATTGTAGCAATGCTCCCCAATCCTTGGGATAAATCTAAGGTTATAATTTTATGTGCTGGCTCTAAAAATGTTGGAACTCAAGCATCTTTGAAAGCTCTACTTGATAATATTGAATCTTCTATACAACTGAAAGACCAGGTTATATCAAACCACAGTAAATTCCCAGAAATACCAATAAGAATAATTAAAGCTGAAGGAGACGAATTGCTGACAAAAATGATTCAGCAAAAAAGTCCCAAAATTCAAGAGTATGAGTTTATAGAATAATCTCAGTTCTCCCGATGAGCATATCCTCACTTTATTATGGAATTCTTATCAATATTTAGTAGTTTAAAATTGTTAGGTCTAAAAGCTAGATAACCAAAAATTCCTATCACAATAAATACTGCAGCGACAAAGAATGATATGATTGTAGCATAAGGATCTCGTTCCGTTGCGGGTCCAAAATAAATGAAAAAATAAGACATTGGCTTGTAAACAAAGAATATCAAAACAGCCAAGCTAGAAACGAATAACGAAGTCACAATAATAATAATGGATTTTTTTTGTTTATACAATTTTACAATCTTTCCGATAAATAAGTAGAAAATACTGCCTAATATTGCTAGAAAAATAATTACATATGCTATTATAACACGTATATTAGATGGAGTAATGTCGGCTTCATTTACAGCTAGAGAATCAGTAATTGGGCCTGTTATTGCTGTTCCACCTAACCCCCATGATAAATAGAATGTTGCGTTGTAATAACCCATCATTCTACCTCTTTGTTCTTGTGGAACAACACGGTTTACCATTGAATACGCTGTTGTTTGGATCCAAACTCTAGATATTCCTTTTAATGCCATGTAGATAAAGAAGATAGAAATGTGTGGTGCGAATGGTAAAGCTATTGTTCCTACAAATGCGCACAAGAAACCAGCTAGTAACATTTTTGAATCGCCAAATCTTGTCGTTAGAAACCCTATGGCTAACCCCGCGATAATCATAGCTATACTGCTGGTATTTCGTAACCATGCAACTTCTATAGCCGAAGCTTCAAATGTCGTCGGTAATCTTACATAGATTTGAATCATCTGGTTGATGCTATTTCCACCAATGTTCACTATAGCCAGAATGATTAGAAACCAGATGAAAAGTTTTGTCGGCCAATCAGTTTTACCTTTCTGATTGTCCTTTTCATTGGTTCTCATCTCATTATTATTCTCTTTTTCATCTATTTCCTTGAAATAATTTTCATCTAAATCTGCATAAGATTCTGGTATCATAAATAAAGCCACAATACCGAAAATCATAATGCCTGAGGAGATATAAAATAAATCACCTAACCAAAAACCAAAACCATCCTGATAAAGAAATCCACTTGCGGTAACTCCAATAACATTCCCAATCCCCCCTATAAATTGTAGGAGACCCATTGTTTTACTTCTCTCTGAATCTCTGGTTAGATCTGCAATTAATGTTGTCCAACCTAGATTGCTACTACTCCACCCTGCTTCTATAATTGTAAAACCGAATATGATGACATAGGCTGATATCCTTAGAATACTAGGAATAAATGTTTCATCAAAAGTTATAGCATATTGTAGTATTCCAGTAAGATCTCCTTGAGAAAAAAGAACTTCATTAATATGACCAACACCTATTTTCCCCTTATTTATGCTGTTATGGATCCAAAACACAATCAGATATCCAATAGCTGCGAAAACTTCCCCAAAAACGATTAATAGTCTCCTTTTCTTAAGCTTATCAGAGATTCTTCCCCATATTCCTGACTGTGCTGCAATGTTGGCAATCATGGGAAGAGTTGCAAAAAGAGTCATTTCTGTATATGAAACACCTAGGAATTCCCAGAGGTATATGCTAAGAAAGAAGTAAAATATTCCTCTTCTGAATTGTGCAAGTATCTGAAAAATAGATAGACTTGCAAAGTGTTTCTTTCTCATTGTTTATCCTCCAGGTTATCGGATAGTTTTAGTACAATAATGGCTTGTTTCAAAAAAATTCGAAACGGAATATTAAGATTGTTATAGATTCTTTTCTCAATCTTAATTGTGTTTATTAAAAAATCTTTTAAAGATTTAGAGATAAATAGTATTGAGGACAATGTTAGGTGAATATGAAACAATTATATAGCGGTTTTTTAATGTCCCTACTATTAAGTAGAAACGCTGTCCTCTTGAGAAATTTGAACAAAGTTTTACAGGTGATTATATGGTTAAAATAGAACTACCAGATGGAAATATATTGGATGTACAACAGAATAGCACTATATTAGATGTTGCTCAACAAATAGGACCAGGATTGGCACAAGCAGCTATCGCAGCAAAAATTGATGGCAATTTGGTCGATTTATTCTTTGAAGTTACAAAAGATGGTAAACTTGAGATAATTACAGAAAAATCAGAAGAATCTCTAGATATTTTAAATCATAGCGCTGCACATATCATGGCTGGAGCTGTCGTTGATCTATTCCCTGATGCAAGACCAACTATAGGACCAAGTATTGAACCTGTGGGATTCTATTACGATTTCTATGTAAAAGAACCGTTCTCTCAGGAGGATCTAGAAAAAATTCAGAAAAGAGTAGATGAAGTCATAGAAGAGAATTCTGAATTTAAGAGAGATGAGATGTCTTTAAAGGAAGCTATCGACTATTACAAGGCTAAGGATAAAAACAAATTCAAAGTTGAAATCTTAGAAGAGACTGAAGCTGAGAATGTTTCTTTCTATTCTCATGGAAAGAGCATATTCAAAGATCTTTGTAGAGGACCACATATTCCTTCAACTGGAAGGATTAAGGGAATTAAGATTCTAAATGCTTCTTCAGCATTCTGGAGAGGTGAAGCAAGAAGAGAATCTCTACAAAGGGTTTATGGTGTGGCATTTTACAATGCTAAACAACTTAGAAAACATCTTAACATGCTCGAAGAAGCCAAGAAGAGAGATCATAGAATAATAGGACCGCAATTAGATCTATTTGGTACTGCAGATGAATGGGGTCCAGGAATGCCATTAATCTATCCAAAAGGTACAGTTATTCTTGAGATTTTGAAAGCCTTCTGGATTAAAGAACATAGAAAAGCTGGGTATGAAGTCGTTCAAACTCCCCATATTTTCAAGGAGTTAGTCTGGCAAACCAGCGGTCATATTGAATATTTCCTGGAAAATATGTTCCCTGTTGATCTCAAAGGAGACAAGTGGTTTGTTAAACCAATGAACTGTCCAGGTCATATGATGATTTACAACAGAAAAGCTTACTCATATCGTGAACTACCTGTTCGATTAGGAGAGATGGGAACTGTTTATCGTCGCGAATTGTCTGGAGCTTTGCATGGTCTTTTTAGGGTACAAAGTATCACTCAAGATGATGCTCATCTCTTTATGTTACCAGATCAACTAGAAGATGAAATAGTTGGAGTAATTGAAATGGTAGAGCTTTTTTACAAAGCTTTTGGTTTTGAAGAATGGGAGTATTTCATTAGTACTAAACCAGAAAAAGCTATTGGTGATGATGCTGGATGGGATCATGCAACTGATGCTTTAATGAAAGCTATGGAAAGAGTTGATATAAAATATAAAATCAAAGAGGGTGATGGTGCGTTCTATGGTCCAAAAATAGACGTAGACGTTAAGGATGCCATTGGCAGACGATGGCAATTAGCAACTATCCAGGTTGATTTCAACCTTCCAGATAGATTCGATATTAATTATCTCGGAGACGATGGACAAAAACATCGCCCATTTGTAATTCATCGAGTCATTTACGGTTGTATGGAGAGATTCTTAGCAATAATTGTAGAGAATTACGCAGGAAAGATGCCTATATGGTTAAGCCCTGTTCAAGCAGTCGTGATTCCAATAACTGATTCTCATGCAGAATATTCCAAGAAAGTGGCTCTTGAACTTGTTGAAGCTGGGGTCAGAGCTGAAGCAGATCTTAGTGGTGAAAGAATGGAGTATAAAATACGACATGCTACTATGCAGAAAGTCCCATATATCATCAATGTTGGTGATAAGGAAATAGAAGCGGAAACCATCGCTGTTAGAGATGTTAGATCTAAAGATAACAAAGTGGAATATGGAGTGAAGATTCCTGATTTCATAAATAAGGTTCAATTACAAAACAAAAATTATGAATGACGGATATATCATTCTCTTATTTTTTAAAATAAAATTTAGAAAAGAAATGGATTATAAGGTTCCATTTTGTAATTTTTCAAATTCTTCTTCGATGTGGGCAATTTTTATTCCAAGTGTATCCATTAATTGGAAACACCATCCTAACCACACATTAACAAAACCTTTGGCTCCTGCATCAACTACTCCAGCTTCTTTCAGAACTGGCAGAAGATTTGGTGTGTTTTCAAGAGATTTAACAGCTGTTTTATAAGTTTCAACAATCATTTCTGACCAATCTCCACCATTGGCAACAATTGCTTTTGCTTTTTCTGCTGTATCTTTTATGACTGTGAGAATAGTGCCCTCAGTGGGGTGTAAAACTGCGTCATATGACCATTCAGAACCTGCTTCAAGTGCATTTGCAAATTCTTCAATTCCTACTTCATTATGTTCTTCAATTTCTGCACTGAAACCTTGGAAAAATTGAGAGATAATTACACCAGAATTTCCTTTTGCTCCAAGAAAACTTCCTTTAGTAATTAACTGGGCTGCTTCTTGAATGGAACTAGGATCAACTTCATCAAATTGCTCAACAACTGTTCTTATTGTTAAAAACAAATTAACACCAGTGTCTCCATCTGGAATTGGAAAAACATTTATTGCATTTATTTCTTCTTTGGTTTGCTCAAGATTATGAGCTGCGGTAATCATCATTTTTTTAAGAGTGATTCCATCGATTTTTGAGTTAGGTACCATCATTATTTTGCCCCACGTTTTAAGCTTAATTTTACGGTTTCGGTATTATTGTGACTTATGCTGTATTTAATACATCCGTTCATTTATGAACATAAAATATTACTTTTTTAGAAATACATTTATGTTCTTGTGTAATTGCCAAAGAGTCTTTTAAAAAGCTATCCATTAGGCAATATTATATGGCGAGAGAACATTATACACTCGAGAAATAAGCGAAAATAAGAAAAAATAAGAAGTGGAAAAAAATTACCTATTCTAAGAGTAAAGCTGGTCTCATTGGTCGAGCTTTTTGAGCTTTCTTCTGAGGATTATAAATATCTTTATCGCCAGCCACATGGACCAAGATTTCGGCATTAACAAAAGTCCTACTTATGAACTCTTTATACCCTTCTATTGCCTTTTTCTGTTTTTCAGCAGAGAGCATTTCTATCCTAAAAATAGATGGGTCTCTAAGCATTTGTTTTGCTTCATCAGCAATTTCCTTCATATATTTGTTCAGAACCTTGTTTTCTTTTGCGACACCCATTATTTTACCTATTTTCACTGCTTCATCTTCAAAAATCTCTTGGGCTACTCTATATAATTCGTTCTTCCAATCTGCGTTGATGTATATATGAATCTTCTGTGGTGTTGTTTTCACAAGTTTTACTATTTCTTCAATATCATCAAGAAGGTTGCTTATGAATTTAGCCTGTAAGGCGTTTTGTTTGTCATCTTCTGTTATCTCTATGTTTGGGAACTGTTTTAGAGAAACATACCCCTCATGCTGCATCCTTTCATGTAGCTCTTCCGATATGTGAGGAATAACTGGTGCCATGACAATAATAATCTGTTCAATTGCTTCTTTTAAAACAGTCTCTCTTTCTTCTCTTTGAAGATGTTCTGCGATTTTGTGATATTCGTCTATAACTCTAATGTTTCCATAAAAACCTTCTAAAACATAATCTCTGATGTTGAAATCTCCAATTGCTGTAAGAGCTTTTTGTAGATTTGTTTTAATAGAAGATCTGAATATTCTTGAAGGAAATGCTGGGTTCAATATCTCTGTTTTTACTACATCTACACTTCTATTGGCATACTCCCAGAATTTTCTCAATCTTTGCAATGCAAAATTAACCTCTGTTTCTCTCCAATCTACAACTGTATCTGCTGTAGCTATTGAAGCTAGATGTAATCTAGTTAAATCCACACTATATTTTTCAGGAATTTGTGCGATGGGGATAACATTTGCTTTACTCTTACCCATTTTTTGTCCTTCACGTATCAGTAGTTCATTCAATGAAAAAGCTGGTAACCAGTATTTTTCTGGAAAAACCGCAACATGGTGAAATATTGCAAATGATAAATGGTTTGAGATGTGAGCAATTGCAGTATGTCTCAAATCATTGGGATAATAATATTCAAATGATTCTTTCATTTCTGTGATGTATTCCTCAGAGATATCAGTAAACTGGCTAACTTCCTTGATTTTCCCTTTATCTAAAAAGATATAGTCAAATAATTCTGGTTTCAGCTGTTCTGGTTTGATATTATTTTCTCTGATTGTTCTAATCACTGTATAAAATGCCATGTAGATTACAGAATCGCTCAGCGATTCAATAATCCATCCTTCGCCTTTGGTTAAAGGAAATTCTGTACCTAATCCTCTTTTTCTAACACAAGGTCTCTTATCAAGCCAATTAAAGGTGTTTTCAAAGGCTTGTCTGTATTTTTCTGGTGTGATTACCATCTTATTTAGGGCTTTGAAAGCGGTTTCTTTCCATTTCTTATCTCCATAATTGAGGAAATACTGATCTTCTAAAACAGCAACAATTATTTGACCACCACATCTACAAAGTGCTTTTTTTGAAGTTTCGTAAACTTCTGTTGCTAAATTATCTTCCTTTAGTTTCTTAGCTACAGCATCTTTGGCTTCTTCGACCTTTAATCCTTTGAATTTTCCTGTAATATCTTTCATAATACCTGAATAGAATTCATCTTTGTAGATGGTCTGGGTTGCTTTTTCTAATTTCTGTTTATCCTTTTGGTTTTTAACCCCTAACATCTCACAGAGTTCAACAGCTGGAAAATCGCCATATCCCTTGACTGATATTAACGATATAGGTTTGATCTTTTCTAGACGTTCTTTGTCTAAAGTATACTTGCCAATTGTTTCTTCATCATTTTGCAGATCAACTAATGCTGCATAATCATAAGGGGCATGTGCAGGTACACTATAAACCACTCCTGTAGCATGATCTGTATCCACAAAAGTTGCGGGATAGATAGGGATTTTTTCTTTTGTTATAGGAACTGTTACTTCTTGGTTAACAAATTCTTTTCCCTTTATCTTTCTAATGACAACTATTTCATGATCTTGTTCTTTGAGCTTCTCTGTTGCTTCTTTTGAAACAACCCATTTTTCACCAGATATTTCAATTTCATTGTAATCTGCATCTGGATTAATCCAAACGTTTGTAGCACCATAGATTGTTTCAGGACGCAAAGTTGCTGCAACTAAGGACGTACCACTGTTCAATCTAAATTTGATCCCAACAAAATCATTAACTTCAACTTTTAGTAGATCTCCTTCCTGAATATCATCCTCGCCAACTGCATTCTTATCATTAACACACCATAGAATGGGATAACTTCCCTTTGTTATCAGATTCTTCTCATTGAGAATTTTATATTGCCATTCGATGAATTTGTTATATTCTTTATCTCCTGTAGTGAACTGACGAGTATCGTCTAGTGAGAATCCCATACCTAGGAAATCTTTAATGATTGCATTAGCGAAGAAATTAGCCACATTTTCTTGATTCTCGAATGATTGAACAATACTCTTTATTTTAGTTGGATCTTTTTCATAAATAGAAACATAATCCTCATATATTTTCCAGATTTTTTCATTCTTAATCTTAATTTGATAAGCAACTGCTTGAACTGGTGTTCCAGTAATATGGAAAGCCATAGGCCAAAATACGTTATAACCACTTTGTCGTTTATACCTTGCGAAAATATCTCCGATATTATATGTTCTACAATGTCCTATGTGCAGAGGGCCAGAAGCATATGGGTAAGGTACTGTAAGAAACCATTTTGGTTTTGTATCATTTATCTTACCTACGAATACTTGGTCTTCTTTCCATTTTTTTTGCCATTTATCTTCAATTTTACGTATGTCATCTAGAAAGGTCATCCAGAATCCTCCTTGAATTTTGCACAAATTCTTATCCATGAAAGTGGATATTTATTCTTTGCTGGTCTCATTGATTACAGATTAAAAGAGTTATCTTTGAGCTTAGAAAAAGCTTAGAAAACAAAAATTGTATCAGCTAGTGGTATTCAAATTACTTTGAACTCTAGGTTTGAAAGCAAAAAATTGTTCTACTAAAGAAGAAATCTCTTCTTCATTTTGATTGTCTGTTAAATTAATAAGCAAATTCTTTGTTGCTTGTCTAAGGTAATGTGTTGAAAATCTGCTGCTTAGGAAACAAACATGGTTTTCATGTAGTTCAATCATAAGACAACTATCTCCTAAGTCAATTTCCTTAGGATAGACTTTAACACCTACAAGTTCACCTGCAAATTCAGAGAAAGCTGCTATTACTCCTAAAACACTATGCCCACCAATTGTGATATTTCGTTTTGCAGATGCAGAATAAATAGAAGTTCCATCTTTCTTAAAAATAAAAATTGCATGTACTTCGGTGGAATAGAAGAAAGCTTCAATCCCTCCTAAATATATTGATATACTGATTATTAAAGCACCAACTGCTACAGATATATATTCCATATGCAATAACAAGATTTTTCCTGTTGTTGCGTACAATATCTTTCTAATTGCAAAAATTAGCGCACTAACAAAGAATGCCACTATTACTCCTATAATCATGATCTCAATAACTCTACGGTATTTTCTTTCAGTAAAATTCCGTTGTGGTATTAAATATATCAATAACACAACTCCAGCAAAAAGTGGTAAGCTTGCATCGAAAATAACCCACGTTATACTTGTTTTAGCTATGTAGAAATAATATCCTCCTGATTCTATGAGTTGATGTATAACAACATAATCGCTCGATATAGTTAAACCAACAACTCCTCCAAAGAGAAATAGTGCGATTGCTAGAACTAAGGAACTATGTGCTCGTTTTTTACTAACCATTCTTACGAATAAAATGCTTGATACCATTCCAACCATGCTTATTATGGTAGCTAATCTTGAACTAAGTAATGCTTGAGATTCTACTTTAGGGTTTGGTCCTAGTTGACTGAAGTAAACTACGAACATATTTCCGATAATCCATCCCATAACACCAACAATTAAACCTAGGAAATAATAGACTGCTCGAGAAGATGAATGGCTTTGTTTTAATATTACTAGACTGACTCCTGTAATTAATACAAGCAGAGAAACAATGCCAATACTATAGGAAACCCAGACCATATCCCAAAGGAAATATGGGTCTATATATATTTTATTAAGAAACAATCACGATTTTTTCTTCTTAAGGTGTTTAAATGACAAAGAATTCTTTATCAACGTCTCTATTTTTCAAACCTAGTCTTGAAACTTTGAACGATACTCCTCCATAAAGTTCTGCGACTTCCTTATTTTGATAAAGTGCCTCAGCTATCCTTCCAATTGCATCAGCTTTCATTATCCCACTCCCTGATCCAGCTGTTACTACTTGTAAGCCTTTAATTCCTATAGGTTTGAAAATTACTGGGTTTTTGTCTATTGTATTCATCGCATAAAAACCAGCCCAACTGTTTGTTAAGGGTAGATCTTTTAGAATAGGGAGATACTCAGATAGTATAAGGTAACGATCAAATTCATAATCTCTCGGATTTGCTTCAGTATCATCAAGAGGATTAGTTTCCTCCTTAACCTTGTTTGGATTGGTAATGATAAATGGTTTTCCTACCACCGATCCCCCTCCAATCCAGATGCTGTTATTATACTTAACAGGCTTAACGTGAATACCATGTACTGGAAATATGAAGAAAGGCGTGGTTTTTTCTTCATTGAAAAACTCATTATCTAAGAACCCTGATAATCTATTGTGCTGGACCCTAAAAATGTACTTCTTCAAAGGCATCACTTGGGAGTTGATTCCCAATGGTAAGAGCAACTCATTTGACCATGCACCTGTCGCAACAATAAATGTCTGTGATGTAATGATTTTACCATCTGATGTCACTGCTGAACCAATCTTCTTCTTCTGCCATCCCACGGGTTCTCCAGGAATTCCCAATTTCTCTTCCTCAGGTTCCAAAACTAACTCTGTAATTTGTGTTGAATATCTAGTTTCTCCCCCCATTTTCTTAAATTCAGTTTCGTAAAAATCTCTTGTGATTTTATCTGCATCTAATTCACCGCAATCATAACCGAGGATACCAAAGTCAATATTTCTTAAACCAAGCATTTGGGCCTCTGAATTATCATCAAAATCAGTAACGAGTTCTGGAATTTTTTCCTTGATGTCATCCTTCTTGAGAATTTCTATTCTGATTTTGTTTTCAAGCATGGTTTCAATTGCTGATTTATTTTTCTCAAACTGCTGTCGATCCATTAACCATAAGTAGGTAATATCTCTTAGTGATAAATCAACTCCCATTTCATTTTGAACATGTTTGAAGAAGTTTACAGTAGTACTACTTAATTGCAAATTTACTTCTGAAGAAAAGGTGTCTCTGTACATAGCCGCAGATTGGGCCGTATTCCCTGCTCCAGCTGATGCGGCTTTATCTACAATCATCATTTTTAGATTCTCATTATTTCTCTTAATATGATAGGCGGTTGCCACACCTAAAAGACCAGCGCCAATTACAACCACATCATAGTCTGTTTTGTTCATAGTTTTACCTCAAAAAGATGAAATTTCTTAAATCCTAAATATCAGAAATACTATGGGTATAAAAATCTTATACCAAAATAGATTTGTTGTCGCATCATTGGCTTTTTAAGGATTGACTACCAAACCATCTTGAATCAGGAGAAATGTTGTATGCAAGCAATACCACTGACAGAGGAAGACAAGAAAATTGCTGAAACACTTTCCAAAATTAAGAATAAAATAGCTATTCTTTCAGGGAAGGGCGGTACAGGTAAAACAACTGTTGCAGTAAATATAGCTCAAACATTATCTAATATGGGATATAAAGTCGGAGTTCTTGATGCTGATATTACTGGACCAAATGTTCCACTAATGTTTGGAGTTGAGGATGATCAGATGTCCTCAGAAGATAATAAAATCCAACCAGTTGAAGCAGGAAAAATAAAAATTGTTTCAATGGAATTTCTACTTCAAGATAAAACCAATGCAATAATCTGGAGAGGTCCAATGAAGATTAAAGCTCTAAAACAGCTATTAGCTGATGTAAATTGGGGTGAATTGGATTTTCTAATAGTAGACTTACCACCAGGCAGTAGTGATGAACCTCTTTCAATTGTTCAAACAATCAAAGATTTAGATGGAATGGTCGTTGTTACAACTCCACAAAATGTTTCTTTGCTTGATGTTACAAAATCTATTAATTTCGCTCAAGTGACTAAAACACCAGTAATTGGGATAATAGAAAACATGTCAGGTTTTATCTGTCCTCACTGCAATGAACCAACTTATATTTTTAAGAAAGATGGAGGGAAGAAGATGGCAGAAGATTTATCTTTAGATTTCTTAGGTGCGATCCCATTGATCTCTCAAGTCTGTGAAGCTGGAGATAAAGGGAGACCTGCAGTTCTACTAGATGAGCAAGTTGAAACGATTTTCAAAACAATTGTAGAGAAGATACTTAAAAAGATAAAGAAAGAGTGATTTGTGTCGTAAAACACGAAATTTCTTGTTTTTCTGACACAAAAACTTTCGCAACGTTTTTTTAGGCAAAAAAGTATATTTTCTTTTGATTCATATGAATTT
>JAAFKJ010000197.1 GCA_021399395.1 Candidatus Heimdallarchaeota archaeon | reverse complement strand
GCATCTGCAAGCTCAGGTTCTTCCTCTCTTAACTTGCTTTTTGCATAATAGGATGAAACTGCATAAGAATCTTTCATCTCCTCATAGCGATTATCATCTTTATCAACATTCTTCTGAGAAATCTGCTGTTGCAGCTGCTGAAAAATATCTTCATCTACATTTTTTTGTTGTTTTTCGTCTGACATTTGTCATCAATAGTAAGTAATTACTTACTTACTTATAAGAATTAGGGTGAGTTATAACTTACTAAAAATATTTTGTTAAGATTTAAAAGAAAGTGAGCAATTGAAAAACAATATGGCTAGCAAGAAGGAGAAACAGGTTGTGTTGATAGCAGGAGCTTCTGGTGGTATCGGGACAGTCACTGCCGATTTGTTACTTTCCAAAGGATATGTTGTTTATGGTACTACAAGAAATTTTGACAGCGCTCCAAAAACTCGTTACCATAATCTACAGTTAGATGTCACTATTGATGAATCGGTTAAGGCATGTGTTCAAGATGTTTTGAATCAAGAGGGCAAAATAGACATTCTAATTAATTGTGCAGGATATGCTTTGTGTGGTGCTTTAAAAGATCAAACTATTGACATGATGAGGGATAATTTTGAAACTAACTTTTTTGGTGCTCATCGAATGGTTCGAGAAGTATTACCATCAATGCTTGAACGGGGAGAAGGAAGGATCATCAATGTAGGCTCTTTTGCTGGTAGGTTTGGTGTCCCTTTTCAAGGAGCTTACAGTATTGTGAAATCAGCATTGGACATATACACTGAAGCGTTGAAAATTGAAATGTTAAGAGACAATATCAAAGTGTCACTAATAGAACCAGGAGATACACAGACTGATTTCAACGCAGGAAGAAAATTCACAGAAGGATATGAAAATGATTTGGACGCCCAAAGAGCAGTAAATATCATGCGTGAAGCAGAACAGAAAGGAACCACACCGAAAAAAGTTGCGAGAACAATTCTCAAAGCTGTTAAAGCAAAACGTCCTAAACCCAGATATACTCGAGGTTCAGACACAGTATTTTTCGGAACCTTACAAAGACTGATTCCTTATACTATTCAAGCTTTATTTGCACGAATCCATTATAGTGTCCCCAAAAAACGAAAAGATTGAGAGATGGGAACAAATCTGACAATCTTATTCTTTCGTTGTGAATTAATCTTTATATTTAACTGATTAGAATTAGCTTTATTATACCTAATCAATTTGGAATAAGTTTGGAGAAAGAAAATGACTCAATTTTACAAAAAATGCGATAAGTACTTGCGTATGGGAGAAGCTACTTTACTCAAGAAAACAGGTCTTTATCCTTATTTCCATCAAATTACTGGAGAACAAAATCCGGTTGTCCAAATGGATGATAATAAGGTGATAATGCTAGGTAGCAACAATTATCTAGGTATGACGTCTCATCCCAAAGTTAAGGAAGCAGCGCAACAAGCTATAGAAGAATTTGGTGTCGGAACAACAGGTTCCAGATTACTTAACGGTACTATGAACATACATGTTGAATTAGAAGAACGCTTAGCTAAGTTCTTTGGAACCGAGGATTGTTTGGTTTTCTCTACAGGTATGCAAGCCAATCTCGGTGCAATTTCAGCTATGCTATCAGAAAAGGACGAATGGGTTTTATCAGATCAACAGAATCACGCTTCCATAATTGATGGTATTAAATTGGGACGAATGGATCGATCTAACAAGAAGATTTACAATCACAATGATATGGAAGATTTGGAAAGGTGTTTACAAGAAATTCCAAAAGATAAAGGGTTGATTGTAACTGATGGTGTTTTCTCAATGGAAGGGGACATTGTCAAACTAGATGAATTAGCAGATTTAGCAGAAGATTATGGTGCGGGAATTTACATTGATGATGCACATGCTGTAGGTGTAATTGGTCCATATGGTCGTGGAACAGCAGCTCATTTTGACTTGGTTGACAAAGTAGGAATCACTATGGGTACTTTCTCCAAAAGTTTCGCAACAATTGGTGGATATATTGCTGGCAGTAAAGCCGTGTGCAACTGGTTAAAACACAAAGCAAGATCCTTTATTTTTTCAGCAAGCCCACCCCCAGCTAATTGTGCCACTGTTTTAGCAATTTTAGATATCATTGAGAAAGACGAAACTCTTCGTAAAAACGTTCTGTCTGTAGCACATAAAATGAGAGAAGAACTCATAGACATCGGATATAATGTGGGTGATTCTTCCTCAGCAATAATACCCTTAATAGTTGGAGAACGAAGGAGGACAATGAAATTCTTCAAGGAATTGTTTAATCACAAACCAATCGGAATTTTCTCTAATCCTGTTGTTTATCCCGCAACTCCTAAAGGAAGAGCTTTGATGAGAACATCCTATATTGCTACAATGACAGATGAGACGGTGAATGATGCAATACACATTTTTGAAGATGTTGGAAAAAAGATGAAAATACTATAGTTAATTTATCTATATCAGTTTCTTTTTCGCTTTAGAACCATTGTAAATATTAGAAGTGTAAACACTATAGGTATCAGATAAGACCAGGTTGTTTCTGCCATGTTGTCTATTACTTCTATTTGAGTACAATTCGTCACTTCAATCTCATTGTAATAGATATCTGAAATCGCAATATCCGCTTCATATAAGCCTACTTCCATATCGATTGTACAACGATAAATACCTACACCTTGTTCGGTTAGAGTCTTATAGTATGAAGAGAATGCTGATAGTCTCTCACCTGTAGTTCTGTTAACTTCAAATAACCTCACTTTAGCATG
>JAAFKJ010000033.1 GCA_021399395.1 Candidatus Heimdallarchaeota archaeon | reverse complement strand
TAACCCAGAGATTAAAAGCGGGAATTTCTGGTTTGACATAGGGTCTAAGAACACTTATCAAATTGATGGGGATGCAGATAGTGTAGATCTATTTCCTTTGAAAGATCCGATTTATTATCCCGATGAATTCTATTCTTGGAAAACTTCATATCCCTTACTAGTTGGATTTTTAGTGATTTTACTTCTAAGTCAATCTATTCGTTCTATAAAAAGAAAAAAATAGATACAATCTCTTAATTTTTGGTAAACCATTATAAACGTATAATGAATCGTATAAACAATTTGGTTTGTGTTGTTTAAAATGAAAAAAAGCAGTCTAATCTCAATAATTGCATCTTCTGTTTTAATGATTATAGTCCTCTCAACAAGTCTGTATTTTGTATTAAATCCCCAAAAAGATTCGTTTACAGAATGGATTATTGATTATAACGGTACACCTTTGGTTGTAGGTTCTGCTGCTACAACTCAGTTTGAAAATTCAATTCTATCAGATTATGGTTTATTTGAAGTAACACAGCTGAATTATACTCCATCAATTATTCCTGCCTTGATAAAACCAAATTTAGCAAATGTGGATTTACAAGGTTTAAGTATAAGCAAGGAAATCAATGATATTTTAAGTCAATATGGTTTTGCAATTGTCCCAACTAATTTAGAAGAAATTTATCAAATATATAACGATCCATTAAAACCCCAGTTTATAACGACTGATCTTTGTCTTCATACATTCCACAAACTATTCGATTTTTGTTTAAGGGAAATTGAATCTACTTCATTTATTGATAACTTTCAAATTATGCTTAAGATTCTACGAGACTTTCAATTTGAACTTAATACTACTATAACTGAATCAATAGTTCATTCATCAATTAAGAAAAACATCGCTTATTTGTCTCTCCTGCTAAATTTGCTGAATCCTTTGAATACAGTCCCTTCACAAGTTGAGGAGATGGTAAATTCTGAACTTACAAAAATAAATTCAAGTTTGGTTTCTATATCTGCAATTTTCAATTACATAGAAGATTTTAGCCAATATAAACCTAGAGGGCATTATACAAGAACAGAAGAATTAAGCAGATACTTTCAGGCAATGATGTACGCTGGAAGAATGGGTTTTCTATTACCTTCTTCTGAAATCTCTACCCCTTTAAGTATTGAATTAACCAGAATGGCAATGTTACTAATTTCAGGGTTTTATAACTCAAGTGTTTATTCTTTTACAGCACATGATTTGTGGACAGATATTTATGAAACAACTTCATTTCTAGTTAGTACTAGTGATGATTTGACTGTCAATGAGTATTTAACCCTCTGGGAAAACTCTGGAAAACCATCAGGAGACTTATTTTCAAATGAAACTCTTATACTTGAATTTATTGAAGAAGCACAAGATCTTAGAGATCCAAGAATCAATTCCAATTATCTAAGAGAGACATTTGATGGTGAAGATATCCCTAAAGGTTTTAAACTTATGGGACAGCGTTTTGTGCCAGATTCATATATATTTCAACAATTAGTTAATGATAAAGTTGAAAATAGATTCATTCCCTCTGGTTTAGATATTATCTCTGTGTTTGGTAGTGAAAGAGCTGCTTATCATCTAGAAGATGAATATGGCGACTACCCAGACTATGGTTCACAAATAGAAAAACTCAGGATAGAATTTGGAAATCTCACTGAATATGATTGGGCACAATCAACATATTGGTTATGGTTATATTCGTTTTTCCCTCTACTAAAACCAGCAACTGATGGCTATCCTGGTTTCATGAGAAATGAATATTGGGAGGATAAATCTCTTATTACATCTCTAGGTTCGTGGGCGGAACTAAAACATGATACTATTCTATATACTAAACAATCTTATCCAGTACCAGGAATTCCACCCGAAGGAACACTAGGGTATGTTGAACCAAATCCAGAATTTTATTCACGCTTATCTAGTCTAGTTCATATGCTAACCTCTGGGTTTGAATCTAGAAATTTACTCAATTCAACTTGGTATGATAAACTTGATCGCTTCTCTTACCTTCTCGACTCACTTGTACCAATCTCTATAAAAGAACTTCAAAATCAACCTCTTAGCGATTCTGATTTTTCTCGTATTAGTTATTTTGGAAAATCACTGACTAACTTATTGGATTTCTGGGAAAGTTGGTACTGGATGAGTCCAGCAGATCGAAGAATGGCAGTAATTGCAGATGTATACACAGACCACTATTCTACCTCGAGTGTATTAGAAGTAGGTGTAGGTAACCCAATGAAAATCTATGCTGTTGTTCAAGATGAAAACGGGAGCCTACGTTTAACTAAAGGAGGAACGTTTTCATATTATGAATTTCTGCAGCCTATGACTGATCGTTTAACTGATGAAGAATGGATAAATATACTTGATACAGCACCCCCTCCTCTACCGGAATGGATACAAGAAATGGCTACTTTATGCCAAACTACTGAAATAGAAACTTGTGTTGTTTTCAGAAAAAGCTTATACTACTAAGTATCAGACCTCATCTTTTCTATCAATCTATCTTTATCATCTAAATCACTCTCTTCTAAAACTTCAATTATAGTTTTATCTTCCTCATACGCTTTCTTAGCTATTTCAGATGCAGTGTCATAACCTATATCTGGAGCGATTTTTGTTACAATCATTAAATTGCTTTGCAGTTGTTTCTGAATATTGCTAAGATTAGCTTCTAAATCAACCAAACAATTTCGATTGAATGAAGTTAAACCTTTTGCCATCAATTGTATCGATTCAAGAATTGAATTTATAATCAAGGGTTTAGTTATATTCAAATCTAAAGTACTTCCGATACCTTCTGCATACGAAACAGCTGTATCATTACCTATGATATGAATACAAACCTGTAGTAGCATTTCTGCTTGGGTTGGATTAACTTTTCCTGGCATAATTGATGATCCTGGCTCGTTCTGTGGGAGCTTCAATTCGCCTAATCCTGCTCTTGGACCACTTCCCATCCACCGAATATCATTGGCAAGTTTAATCAAAGATAGTGCAAGAGTTTTAAGTTCACTACTTACTCGAACAAATGTGCTATGAGAAGCTATTGCTTCAGCTTTAACTTTGCTAGATTTAAACTCTGTATCTGTTATTTTAGAAAGATGTGAAATTGCTTTGTTGCTAAAATCTTTGTGGGTATTGGTACCTGTTCCAACTGCAGTTCCACCTAGTGGGATGAATTTTAATTCTTCACCTATGATTTTCAATCTTTCAATACTTGTTTGTATCTGCTGTTTGTAAACAGAAAATTCTACTGAAAGTGGTATCGGAACAGCATCTTGTAAGTGCGTTCTTCCAACTTTAGATATGTTCTTGAATTCGTTAATTTTATTTTCAAGAGTTTCCGAAACTGCAAGCAAAGATGGAAGAAGATTGCTGTTCAATG
>JAAFKJ010000196.1 GCA_021399395.1 Candidatus Heimdallarchaeota archaeon | reverse complement strand
GCAGCAATATTAGGATTATCAATTCCAAAGTGGGTGGGATCTAAGCCGAAAGGCATATAATGAAACATATGATTCAGAGTATCATTTCGTAGTAGTTCAGTTAAGACATTGTTAGTAACATTGATTGGAACATAGATATCATAACCTGTTACCATGATAGATTGTTGAATTCCTCCAATTGCATTCGAAGTTATACCAACTATTTCTAAATCATAAGTATAAGTTAAGTTAATCATTATTGAAAATGTTTTTCCAATGTCAAACACTTCCGAGTTATTTTCAAAAAGAGCGTATGGTATAATGCACTCATCTTGATTAAATTCAAATGCTCTTGACTCTTCTGTCAACTCCTCTAGTTCCGAGTATACTTGACTGAATGCGTCTAAGTCTTCTATTCCACGAACATTTATCCCCATAGGCGTACCAAATACCGTCGTTCCCAGTACATCCGTGTAATTATTTACCGTAGCAGGTAATAATTGCTCAGTCGCTACTGTATCTATTAGTGAACTATTCGCAAAATTCATTATTGTCTCTGTGATATTAGCTGGTAATTGAGATGCATATGCGAAAGGTGTATTCTTCTCTTGTATCTGAAAAGTGCCAACTAACTCACCAAAAATATCGTTGAAAGTCTCATCCATTCCTGTTGTAAAGGCATTAATTGTAACTTGCATAGTAATAGCAATACTAATACCTACGATAGCAAGAATAGCGACTATCTTCCTTCTAAACGCGTTTCTAAACGCAAACCATGTAACTTTTCCAATCTTCATATAACTGACCTCGAGTTCAGAAATAATAATATTCAGATTTCTAAATATTGGGAAAAATGAACATATATAAATCTAGCTGTTTCAATAAAAAGAAAATTATTCAGAAGATTATGCAGCTTTTTCTTTAGAAAACAGTGTGGATAACCGATCTAGAAAGCCAATCTTATTGGTTTGAAGGTAATCATTAGTTATCTTTGTAGGTCTCCCTTTACTAATATCTAAGTCTTTTATACAAAATTCCAAGTTAAGTTCTCTTAGAGTATCTTCTTTTGGAACACCATCCTTTCTGAATCCTATATTCTTGTAATAACCTTGAATCATCTCTTCTGCTGGTAAAGAAATCCCTTTTAGTGGTCCTTTCTTTACTGGTGGATCTCCTAACAATCGTTTAGGAATTTCGTGCCTAATAGCTCCTTCCCTTGCATTGAACATCTGACGTAAGGTTTGTATTCGCCATCCAATCAGTAAAAATTCTCCTTTAGACACATCCCACCCAAAAACACTCCTCATTAATTCAAACAGAGGATAATATCCGCAAGCTAATGAAAATGTACACAATCCTAAGGCGTTAATACTTTGTAAAAATTTCACTGTGAATGCATGATATTTACTATTCTCACCAAGTTTTTTACTCATCTTGAATTGATAAGCTTTAGTGAATCTAGCTACTGGGAAGATCATTAAACTACCAATTCCAGCTGCTGTATGTCTTCCTGGAGTTGGGTCAGAGACATAAGTTGGTAAAAGCCAATTGATATATCTTGGATCGTGCATTGGAATTTCAGAGCCATTTGCATTCATTGCATATTCTTTTGAGTCTTCAATCTTCTGCGAAGCAATCCAGGTTCCGTCAGCGAGTATATCACCAATTCCTTCTCTATTCACCATCATTTCAAGCAGTGGAAAGACATAGTCTGTTTCATTCCATCGAGGTAGAAAACCATCAGGGTATTTTTTTGATTTAAAGTCTTTTTGAGTTAACAATCCTTTCTCTACGCATTCAAGAACAAAAGCTAGAGTGACTCCAGTAGATATCGAATCCATTCCTTGACGGTTAAGATAATCATTAATTCTCAACATCAACATTGGATCATCATTAAGTATATTGCTACTCAATGATGCAAGTGTTTCATATTTAGGTCTATGAGATTCTTTAAGACCTATTTCAGGAACAGAAATCTTCCCTCCGCATCTCAAAGGACAACCAAAACAACCATAGGATTCTGTTTCAATTGAAGAAATTGTTTTTCCAACTTTTTTGAGAGCAATCTTTTGAGGATAATCAATTGATCCTATGCCATCAAAATTTTTTACAGAAGCATCACCAACAGGGATAGAAATAGGCAGTGTAAAAGCTGTTCCATACCTATGAAGATAGTTTGCGACTAATTTTTCAGCTCTAATACCAGGAAGCTTCATGACTATCTGTAATGATTTCGTAAAACTAATTTTCAAAAAACCCATAATTCCACCTAATTTAGGTATAATTTTGAGCATCTTTCCTGTAAGGTTTTTACTAAGCATTCTACTCATGTTTCGTCTATATTGTCGTGAAAGAGTTCTTGTTGTTTCCTTTTCTGCTAAATTGAGAGAGGTCTTTCCGTTCAGGCATATAGCCTTGAGTTGTTTAGATCCCATAACAGCACCTAAACCACTTCTAGCAGCAATACGACCATAATCATTCACAATCCCTGTAATTAGAGATTTATTCTCAGCTGCCACCCCAATTGTAGCAACATTCACATTCTGACCATGTTTTTCTTTCAGAAAATCTTCTGTTTCAAAAGCATCCTTTCCCCAGATTTTTTTAGCATCTAATAATTTTTTTGATTTTTCATCTATATACAAATACACTGGGTTGGCAGAAGTTCCAGTAACGAAAATTGCATCGTAACCTGCACGTTTTATTGCAGGACCGAAATACCCCCCAGAATTACTGTCACCCCAGCCACCAGTACTTATGTCACCATCTGCGGTTTTCCCTTTACCTGTTAATGGGCTTTTACCGCATACCATCCAACGACCAGTAAAAGGAGCAGGAGTTCCTGTAAAAAGCCCAGGACAGAAACCAAGTATATTGTCAGGACCTAATGGATCGCATCTTATTTTTATTCTTGTATAGACATAATAAACGCCTAAACCATAACCACCAAGATACTTTCTATAAATTTCTTCAGATGGTTCTTCTTCAATAATCGCTTTTGTTGAGAGATTCACCCATAAAATCTTTCCAGTTATACCTTTTGCAGAAGTCAATTTTAGATCATTTTTTGGAGTTTGTTTACAGATAATACTAAGAAAAGAGTATATTTAACAATTCAGTAGCAACGATTGTTAACTGCACATCGTACCCTAACTCCAAGGATATATAAATGACTAGGTGTAAAATAACTTACCTCATTTATAAGAACCTCCAAAAAGACTTTTTTCGTTCCTAAATATTTTTGCTTCTAATATCCAATTGTATTAACTCATGAATAGTCTGGTTGAATATACTTCTTGTTGCTTTTAAGAAAGAGGAATCCTGAAAAATTCCAGTTAAAAGTCTTTAATGAAATTTAGAATGAAGATCAATCAGTATCTGGGACATACATTTCTTCTTCCTTTGCTAATTTCACCATGTCTTTATAAGCTTCTTTCACCTTATCTTCTTCACCTAGAAATAGAAAATGCAAAGATCCTTCTCCTGAACCTACACCGCTTGAACCGATGTGAAAAACATT
>JAAFKJ010000195.1 GCA_021399395.1 Candidatus Heimdallarchaeota archaeon | reverse complement strand
TTTCCTCTTAGTTCTTAAAAATTCAATAGATTTCAAATAAGAAGTTGTTTTCATAGAGATTGGAAGCTCCAAAAAGGAGACCTTAATGCAAGGATACCAAATCATAAACCAAATAATTATTTTTGTGATAAATTCTTATAAGTGTGTTTTTCAATAAAAAGCAAAGAATGAAGAATTCTTATATATATTTCAGCAAGCTCAAAACATATGTGTAATGGTATAGAAAAAGCAATTCTAGGAGTTGTAGGGAGTTTAGTTGAATATCCTTTAGATGCAGAAACTGATGAGTTTATTATCAATGAGCAACTGAGAATTAAACCTTCTAGTGAGGGAATAATGAAATTTGGAAACAAACGTTTGAAAGATTTTGAAGAAGAGTATGAATCGAGTTTAAATTCCTTAGTATCTAAAGGTCTTCTGAAACTAAAGGATAATTTCTATGAACTTACTGAAGAAGGAAAAGCAATAGGTTTTGATGTTAGGAATCAGTGGCTTGTTGATTTTTATAATGATTTTTTACTAAGAAGTGCTGAAAGTGAAACACATGCTATCTTCTGTGAAAAGGTTTTTGGTAAGAACCTGTGCCAATATAATGTTCTTGATATGGAACAATTGGATACAATGCTTGATATGATGAACTTACAACCCAATCAGTTAGTTTTAGATATCGGTTGTGGTTTAGGAAAGATTACTGAGTACATAGCAGAAAAAACTGGCGTATCTTTAATAGGGATAGATAACGCTTCAAAAGTGGTTGAATGGGCTCAAAAAAATACTAAAACAAATCGGGGAGAGTTATCGTTCCAAGTGGGAGATCTAAATAAAATGGAATTCTTTAAAGAAAAATTCGACGCAATAATTGCTATTGATTCTTTGTATTATGTTAAAGATTTTAACAGAGTTCTACAAAAAATGAAAGAGATTCTTAAACCTGATGGACAAATTGGTATTTTTTATGCTCAAGGAAGAAAACCTAAAGAATCACTCGAGAAAATAAATCCTGAAAAAACTAAAGTTGGTCTAGCTTTAGTAGAAAATGGACTGCAATTTGACACTATTGATTTTACAAAAAATGGACGTGGTGTATTGGTTCGAGAACTTACTACAGCTCAAGAATTAGAAGTGAAGTTCAAGGAAGAAGGGAACCATGACCTTTGTCAGCAGAGAATTGTACAAAGTAAGGACCAGATTCAGAGAATTGATAAGAAGCTTGAAAGACGTTATTTCTACCATGTTCAAAAGACTACCAATAATGCTTTCTTCTTAGAAGAGGAGAAAAATTAGCGATACAACATAATTGATTTTAGCTTAAGTATTTTTAAGGTATATTCTTATTTCCTCTTCTTTGTTAATTCAATAACATGTTTCTTATCTTCTGTCATAGTATGCTCTACTTCTTCTTTTTATTTGATACTTGCTGTAAATTCTCATTCCTCTAAGGAAGAAGAAAATCACCAACATAAACGAAGAAGACAAAGTTAAGAATAGCAGGTGAGTTCTAGAAAACTCAGGTACAAATGTATCATCTACTTCTTGAATTCTACCATCATAAGCTACCAGACTTATATCACTTATATTTCGAAAATAATCAATCGTTGCATCGCGACACATGATTCCTGTAACTGTAGCTGGAATAATGTCTTTGTAAAACAACCTCCAAAGCCAATCAACCATTAGACCAGTATAAACATTAGCAAGAACAATGTTTTCATATCCACCAATTGTAAGAGCCATCACTGAAGTTATATGAAAACTTGGATCATTACTAAAGTTATATCTGATTCCTGAAAAAGCAATAATACCATGAGCACTTATAATCAAATCTATCAATTCTGCCCCAGTCATGGAAAGTTCCAACATAATATGATCAAGTGGATACACAGAAACCACATCTCCAAGTGTAATATTTCCAGCTCGGAAATAGTCGCGTATACCTACACCTCTATTAGTAACAGCAAAATCATGAGTCCAACCATAATAATTCATCATTCCATCTGCTACTAGATTACCTATAGCACTCTCAGGAGTAGTATCATACAAATTTGTTGAAGAATATGATATTACTTCATCTGTACCAGTAAGGGTAACCCAATAATCTACTACTTGTTGTACCTCAGCATCAGGAGTAACTCCACCCTCTATATTATCCACTAAAAAACCACTGCTATTGATTACACTAGAAGGCATGGAGGTAAGGTTTACTTCCAAATCTATTCTAGCATACTGGCTAGCATAATGTCCAGCCATAGCTATTATAGAATCACCAACTTTTGTTACTAGAGGAGTTCCTGCATGACCACCGAGAAAAACATCAATGTTAAGATCAGTTACATTAGCTGCTAAACTAATAAGTGGATCAGGTTCTACGTGAGTTAAAGCAACAATTATTTCAGCCCCAGCTGCTCTCATATCAGGAATATTATTTCTAAGAGCTTCTTCATAATCGCCAAAATCATATTGAGGAAAACTAGTAATTACAGTCAGACCAACGATCCCTACTTGTACACCTGCATGTTCCTGAATTACCCATGGAATTGCAAAATCAGCTAAATTAAAAGTGCCCTCATCATAAATGTTGCACGAAAGTATAGGAAAGTCCGCCATATTTTGTCTGTAATTCATCCAATCAATACCATCATCAAATTCATGATTTCCTATTGCTGCAGCAGAAAAATTCATTGTATTCATGACATCAATCATAGCTTCACCTTTGGTTAATGTAGCTACGGCACCACCTGTGTTTTGATCTCCACCCGATAAGAGAAGAAAGGAATCATTGTCTGAGGAATAACCTTCTTGCTTGAAATAACCCATGTAAGTTGCAGCACCACCAAAACCATCATGAGGTTCAAGCCATCCATGCCAATCATTAATATGTAGAATTGTAAGATTTACAGTATCAGCATTCAATTTTACATCAGAGAAATCAGTTGAGACATTTGCCTTAACATGAGTTGGAGTATTGGTATAAGCTGATTCTGACTGTTTAAGTGGAGAATTAACTACCATCGATAAGACTAGAAGAGTGTTAATTATGAAGAAGGTAATCGAATGTTCTCTCATTGTCTATTGAAAAGGGTGAAAACAGCTTATTAATTTGTTAGTGATTTCTCAATGGTAAAATGAGTCAACTTTCATATCAATTTCAATTAGTCACAAACATTTCTATTTTGAGAAGTGTTCATGGGTTGAAACGAGTTATCCACTAAACAAAACTATGATGAAACAACGTGATAGGATAAAATATTTAAAGCACCTCTAATAAAAATCGGCGGTTAGTATAGAGGTGTTATATTCTTGACATATAAAGTTGGCATAGTAGGTACAGGAGCTATTGGATGGCGAATAATTAAGGAAATGGATGAACACAAAGATTTTGAAGTTGCTGGGTTTGCAAAAACAACCACAGGAGGCAGATTCAAAGATCTAATTTCTAAATATCCATTTTATGTTAGTAAGAACGTTAACATGGAAAAATATTCTCTTGATGATATGTACATTAGATTAAGAAGTAAAAAAGCTGATTTTAGCAAGCATAATCCATCAGGACATTTACTTGATTTATTGTTAAAAGTAGATCTTATTTTTGATGCAACTCCAGGCAAAATGGGGATTAAAAATAAATCATTGTATGAACATGAAACCCTGAATCAAAAACGTGAGGAAATTGGCTTGAAAACGCTTAAAGTTATTTATCAAGGCGGTGAATCACCAGAAGTTGCTGAAGCAAGTTTTATAGCAAATCCTTGCTATGACAAGGTTAGTAATGAATCTCTAAATCAACGAGTTGTAAGTTGCAACACAACAGGAATGGGAAGACCACTATATTCTTTATTGCAAAGCAAACAAATTCCTGAAATAGACAGAGCTTACAACACATTAGTGAGAAGAAGCATAGACCCAAGTTCAAAAAAAGGAAGCTTCATTGATGCATTCAAAGCAGAGGCAAATTCCCATCACGGACATGACTTAAACACAATATACCCTAATTTGAAAATAGGAACAACAGCTTTTGCAGTTCCAATGTCGCATTTTCATGGACACTCGCTTACTGTTCTATTTAAAGACAATATTGAATCAGAAGATGTTGAAGAGTTATTAAGAAAAGACCCTAGAATAGCTGTAATTAACCCCCCTGGTTTATTCAGTGGAGATTTGTTTGAAATAAGCAGACAATTTTGGAACCAGGATTCATTTGTTGTTGTAGCTCAAGTTAAAAAAATGAGTGACTTTGATGATTCTTTGGAAATACTTCTTGCTGTTCCTCAAGAAAGCATAGTAATTCCAGAAAGTATTGACTGTGCTAATGCACTATTGACTAACAAAAGCAAAAAACAATCAATGGACACTACTAATGATTTATTAGAAATTCCGTCAATCAAGCAACAATTAGAATATGAACTAACTCCTTAACCTGCAGTACATTGTTGAAATCAGATGGAAAAATTGTACTCAAAGAGTTTGGAAGTTACAAAAAGTAGACCTTCATGTAAGGTTTATCATGCCATATTTACACTATTAATGGAAAAAATTTAAGATATGAAACTACTTATTATGCTATTATGAGAAAAATAAGTGTAAGTTTGTTTATAATATCTATATTTGTAATTGGAATGGTTACTAATAGTTCAGTTCTTGCTTCCAATTATCAATCAGATAGTGTTAAACAAGTAACAACAGATGTTTTTGACAGATCAAATTGGTGGTGGGGAGAAGTAGAGGTTTTATCAGATGATAGCACATCTAATTCTTATCAACCAAGACCTGTTATAGATTCAGAAGGCAACATTCATTTAGTATGGCATGATTCAACTGATATTTTAGGTAGTGGTGCCGGCTATGACATCTTCTATAAGAAATGGGATGTAATTACTGAAACCTGGGGGACAACTGAGATTGTTTCGACCGAGAGCACATCAAATGGTGCTGCACCTTCAATTGTAATTGACACAGAAGATAACTTACATGTTATCTGGAACGATGATACTGATATTCTAGGAAGTGGTGCCGACTGGGACATAGTCTATAAGATGTTAGATGCATCAACAGGTATATGGGGGACAACTGAGATTGTTTCGACCGAGAGCACAGGTGACGCTGTAGATGCTTCTTTCGGAATTGATCAAGATGGGAACATCTTTGTTGCTTGGGAGGACCTAACCGATGATGATGTCGAAGGTGATAAAGATATTTATCTTAAGAAGAAGGATGCAATTACAGGCATATGGGGTGGAGTAGAAGATGTATCTAGTATTAGCAATGATGATTCAACTAACCCACACTTAGTAATTGATTCTACCGGAGATGTACACGTTGCATGGACAGACAGCTATAATCTTGATGTTGATCTAGATACCGATATTTTCTATCGGATTCGCGATGCAGATACAACAACTTGGTCAACTACAGAAGACCTATGTACGGTAGGAATATATGATTCTGATTATGTATTCCTAGCAGTTGATTCGGCTGATAATATACATGTAGCTTATGAAGATTATTCAGACTACATGGGATCCGAACTTGGAGATAAAGATATTTTTTACAAATATAAAGCAGCTGAAACTGGTGTATGGTCACCTACAGAGCTAGCTTCATCAGAGAGTTTCCAAAGTAGCCATCATGTTTACATGGCAATAGACTCTGCTAACTGTATCCATTTGTTCTTTGTGGATATGTCAGATATTCTCGAAGCTGGATCAGATTATGACATTTTGTATACTCATAAAGATTCGTTGACAGGTGAATGGACTTCACTACAACTAATATCAACTGAAAGTACATCAGGAACCGTATGGGGTTCTCCTGCTATTACTTTTGACAGAAATGGGTATTATCATGTGTTTTGGACTGATCAAACCGATATAAATGGAGCAGGAACTGACAATGATATCTTCTATAAGAAATATGTTGGCCCTCCTCAAGCTCCTCATGTATATCCAATCTCACCAAATCCAACAATAACAGGCAACGCAACGATATTTTGGACAGAGGTAGCTGCTGGTGAGGATTATCATATCTATCGGGAAGAAGCACATATTTCTTCTCTGTCTAGTCTTTCTGTAATTGCTTCAACATCAGATAATTTCTTCGAAGATAGCATTCTAGATAATGGAACCTATTATTATGCAGTTATAACGGAGAATGAATATGGTAAAAGCTCGATTTCTAACATAGAATATTTACAAGTAATAATCCTAGATATTGATTTAACTGCTGGCAATAGTTCAAATTTATTACCTTTCATTACAGATGAAATGTTGGCAATTGTAGGATCATTGTTGGGATTACAAATCATATTCTTTGTTGTGAGTCTTTTACTTAAAAAGAAATAATAACAAATTTTTCCCTTTTTTTTCTTTTCCGTAGAACCAAACATCTACCATGAAAGTGTAACAACTAAAGAGAGTGAACTAATAGAATTTGTTATCGAAAGTCTAAAAAACGATACTAATTGACAAATAAACATAGTTGAAAGTTCATTCTAAATTACATTCAGAAGAGGTCTTCCAAATTCTATAAGCAAAAAAAACTGAATTTTGATTTAACTTTGGTTTCTTGGATTGAAAGGCAGAATAATTTTATACTGTGAAGTAGAGGGTATCTTAATGAATGTAACTACTCGAAGAAAGAAAGACATTGAACTTGATATTAGGAGAATCCAAGAACTGAATCTATCAGGAGAGGATACTCTAAAAGCTCTATGTCAACTAATGGATTTTATGAGTAGTTTTCAAACAGATTCTCACAAGAAAGAAGTTCTAAAAATTGACCTGTATCTGAGGGATAGAAGAAACAAGAAAGGTCAATATCATGACTGCAGAAGAAAATAATTTTGAGTTTTTCATTAAAGATTTCATAGAAGCTTTCAATGAATCAGACGTCAAATATGTGTTGTTCGGAGGGATAGCTGTAAATTATTATGGTCGTCCTAGATCCACACTTGCTGCTGATATTATTATAGAAAAAGATGAAAATAAGTTCAAAACCTTGGAACAGAGATTGAAAAGCAACAATTTTCTTGTCTCTAATAATGCAATCTTGGATTCAGTGAATGAAAGCACTCATTGTTCAATTTTCTGGAACAAAGATATTCTCCTTAGATTAGACATCAAAGTACCAACAAGGCTTTTGGAAGAAGAAGCCCTTTTGAATAGGAAAAAGATTAAAGTTTTTGATAGAGAGGTTTTCATCCAGATACCCGAAGAGATCATTATTGCAAAACTAATTTACGCTAGTGATCAAGATTATGACGATGCATATAGTATGATCCTTAGGTTGAAAGACCAACTCAATCACGAATTATTGGATAGATTATCCAAACGTGAAGGAGTACAGGAAAAACTCAAAGAACTGCTAGAAGAAAGCAAGAAATTTAGTGAGTAAGTGACGAATACTATTAATATATCCTAATCATAAATAATTAAAATACAAGCACCAACTCATACCTTGAGATAGGCTTATTGCGTCATTTTCAATCGATTTTCATGTCATTTCCCTAATTACTGATTCTTGAATATGCTCTAATTTAGTTACCAGATGAGTCATATAGTATTATCAGATATCATCGCTTGTTAGGTTTACTGAAAAGAAATATAAAAAACATCAGAGTTGATTTATTTTCAGAACCTAGAAATATCCTCGATAACTTTAAATGTATTACATTTATTTGTACCATTGTAAAAAATCAATGTTAAAACTAGGGTGTATAATTTATGAGTGAAGATAAAATCAGCGTGGGATTCGAAAAGATAATTGGAATAAAGTTCTTGAAAGCAAATGAATTGCCAAAAGATTTCAATACAATAAAGAATCCTGGCGTTAGATCTTATTGTGATGCTATCCGTCTTCTAAATACAGAAAAATATTCTGAAGGGTTAATTGTAACAAAAGATTCTATCAAAGTTTGTCACTGGTCACCTGTAAATTTAGGACTAAAAGAGCCCGAAACAGGCGTAGAGATGAATATAGTACCTTTATTTGATGAACTGAATCATGGTATTTTCATTTTTAATATTGGAAAAAACAACAAGAATCACCCTTTTCAAAGTGCTTTTGATAATCCAGATGCTGTAACTTTGGTAGGAACTCCTGAAAACATTGCTAAATCAGTTGAAGTGATAGGACTAGAAAATTTCACAAAAGATTATATCAAACAACTTGAAATATCTGCAGTTTCTTTATTTTCAAATGAAGATATTCTAACTAAGAAAGAGAGGAGAAAAAGAAAACGACATTTAAGGAGTTTAAAATTCATAAATTGGTTATTCGCCTCAAAACTAATAAGTAACAAACCAATGATTAAGTTTATAACTAAGATGATGACGAAATACCCTTTCGTAAAGATAATGGATGGTTTCTTAAGGAAATTCGGTACTGGTAGTTGTCTCTGTTATGGAGCTGCTGCGATACCTTATGTTACCCAAAAAGCTAACATAACCTTTGTAGATTCAGGTAGTATAGGATGGGGTGGTTTATCAAATAAGGACATGTTCCTTGGGCTTCCTTACAATTTGTATGAAGCTCTGGAACCAAATATAATAATCGATTAAAACATATAACTTCTCCAAACCTCTACTTATTTTACAGAAAAACATCTATTCTTCTTTAACTGTAACGAACTGTTTCTTTTGGATGGTAAGTATTCCTAACATTGCAAGCAAAGAAAAGATTCGACTAAATTGCAGAATCTCCAAGAACAGTTTTCATTCTTCATTTTTTCCATTCCTTAGGAGAAACAATTGGTGGATGTACGAATCGTCTGTTGATTGAGATCTCATCAATTTTTTGAATATCTTCTTCAGAAAGCTGCAAATTACATGCTGCAAAATTTTCCTTCAAATGGCCTAAACTCGTAGCTTTTGGTATTGGGATAGCACCTTTATTTATCACCCACACTAAGCAAACCTGGGCTACACTGATTTCATTCCTTTCAGCAATCTATTATCGGTTTCACACTACCAAAGAAGTAGAAGAGAGTCAAAAAAAACAAAAAAACAAGAAATAAAAATGAAATTACTTTCTCTTCTTTCTAAATTTAATGAGTATCGGTAATATAACTAAAGTAAGGAAGATCAAGTAACTTATTTTACCATATTCATTTATCACAGCAACTACATTAACTATAACTGTATCTACTTTTTCATTTCCAGCTTTGTCTTCTACTACTATAGTAAAGTTGTATGTGCCAATATCTAGACCATCAACATCAATGATTATTGGAATTCCAGACTCCCAACTTCCAGTCTTATTTAGCTCATCATTGAGGTATAAAATATAATCTAATGCATTTAGATCTATAGCTGTCCAACTGATGTAATTGTTTGTATCGCCAATAGTATAGATTATATCTTCAGGTTCATTCATTGTAGGATATACTAAGTCTATTGTAACAGTTCTTGTTGTACCCCAATCACCCCAATTACCTGCTAGATCTCTAGCGCGAACATGCCAGTAATAGACATCTTCTTCATGAAATAGAGTAGTATGATTATTTATGTCTACTTCTACATCAAGATGAATTGAAGTGAAAAATGAATCATACCCAATTTGGAATTGATAGTGATTTTCTTCTGGAGCAAATTGTGCCCAAACGAAAGTTATAAACCCAAAACCAGAATAAGCAGAAGGTAGGGGATAGATAGAGTCTGGCCAAGAAGGAGCAACTGTATCTACGTAAAATGTTCTATAAGGGGAAGGATTTCCCCAATTACCTGCTTCATCTCGTGCAGATACTTGCCAATAATAGGTCCCATCAGCAAGAGGGATACCATCATATTGTGTGACAGCTGCCCCTGCATCAATTATTTTTGAAAGGAAGAAGATATCAGTAGCTACTTCAATGTTATAGTAATTTGCAAATGGGACAGAATTCCAGTCATATAAAGGGTCGTTATTGTTTATATGTTCATTTGCTCCAGGGCTTTGGAGTAATGGAGTACCAGGAGGAGTAGTGTCAATGGAGAAATCCCAAGTTTCACTCCAGGTAGACCAGAGAAAGGTAGAAGAATCTCTGGCGCGAATATGCCAGAAGTATAAATCATCTACATAATCCGTACTACTTGTGTAAGAAGAAACAGGAGCTTGAAATTCATCAGCAATGCTTGTGAAACCAGAATCATAAGCAACTTCAATATGGATAAAATCTGCTGAACCTCCAGTTATACTCCAAGTGAAAGTTGGGGTAGGATCATTGATTTTATCTCCATCAGAAGGAGTAAGTAGAGTTGGGGCATCAACAGCTTGACTAGTTTCTGGACTAACCATTAATAAAGAAGAAAGAATCATAAAAAGAAAGAGGAACTGCGTTCTACTATTTGTAATTTTCATACAAAGAAACCAAACTTTTACTCAATATAAATAGTTTTCGAGGAGTTTTGTTTAATATAAGTCTCGAATATAGGATTTCTAAGTGAATTGACTACAACGATGAATCTTACCACACAAATTTATATTTACGTGGTAAGATTTTCCATAACAAACAACAAAAATAATCAACATGTCTCTTGGGAAGATACCAAAGAGATGTATAAAAGATTCTCCAATCAAAAATAGTTACATGGGTAGCTTTAGTTCTCATAATTCAAGCCTACAACTCTTTAAAGAATAAAAACTTGACATTCATAGCTAAAGCTTTTTTAGGTAAGGTTGTGTGTGAAGTGTAATGAGCATTGGGGATCCTAATAAACAGAAGGTCGTTCTAGAAGAAACTCTTAAAAAAATTTCTGAGCTCTTACCTTCTGTTAAACTTGAGCAACCACCAATAGCGAATGTTTTGATCATTATCGGTGGTACAGCAAAATCTAGAACCACAGTACTATTAGCAGGAGAGTTAAACAAACATTTCAATACTAAAATAGATATTCTACCTTTTTTTTCGGAACGATTAAGAGCTGCAAATGAAGTAACAAAAGAGAGTTTTGAAGATGCTTTAGCCTTCACTCATGAACATCTAAGAAGTGACGCTTTTGAAATTA
>JAAFKJ010000194.1 GCA_021399395.1 Candidatus Heimdallarchaeota archaeon | reverse complement strand
CAGACTTCTTTTTGAGGGCATATAACCATGTAACATTGAATAAATAAGAAAACACTAAAGCGAAGAATCCTGCAGCAATTAAGAAGACTATACTTTGTACAGCAGATTGCCATACTGATTCAAAGTCAACAAAGAAACCACCAATAAAAGTAGCAGAACCTAAAACTAAACTCAGCACAAATAACCATGTTTTCTGATACCATCGTCTGTTCATCTCTTTGATTTCTTGAACCAATTCCTCTCTTGATATTTCTTCAGTGGCGTTGGATTCTTGTTTATCAGTCATTAAACAAATTTGTCTATGAGACGATAATAAATCTATCGAACAAACCAAAGAAAAAGAATTCTTATATTCAGATATGATATTTTATTCCTAATGACAACTGATTATTCAGTATTTGGCATTCTAAACTTCGAACAATTCGAGAAATTTTGTAAAAGGTTTCATATTGACTCAAAGGAAATCAAAACAAATTTTGATGGTTGGAGAAAGTTAATCCTTTACACAGAGGAAAGAGTGTTTCTATTTCCAAGAGATCCAAGGGGAGTAGAATGGCTTGATACTGAGATATCTGCATATGAGTTTCTCAATGATTATGCTAATCTCCCTATACCAAAATTTATTGATAGAATTAAGGATAAAGAGATCTCATTTTATGAATTCGCAGAGGTTTCTAGATTAAAGGGGATGCCATATTCAAAACTTGAGGATAAAATCGATATTCAAGAAGTAACTAAAATGCAATTAAATTTGGCTAATTTGTTTGCATTATGGCACAATATTCCTGTCCAAAAATTACCCCAAAAGATTATACAAAGAGATATTTTTGATCCCAATCTGTATGAATTCGAAATCAAACTACTAAATCCAGCTACAACTAAAGTTGCTTCTGATTTCGCTTATCAGAAGATACAGGAGTATGCAAAGCTACACCAAATCAAACATCCTAGCTTATGGGATGAATCTATTAGAAAGAAATGGGGGAGAATAATTCAGGAAATTGTTTCTTTAGATGATGTCCTCCTCCATGGAGATATTCATGAAGATCAAATACTGGTTCATTCAGAAGAAAACCTGGAAATAACAGGCATTCTAGATTGGGAAACAGTGTGGGTAGGGAATCCTATCTGGGAGTTTAATTTCTTTGAATGGGGATTTGGGATATGGAAGTGGTGGGACAGTTTTCTTGACATTCGAAAGATTATCTGGAAAGAATACCAAAAGAAGAGAAATCTCAAGCTAATTACAGTTGAAGGATTAAGTCTAATTTATACTATATTTGAATTTCTTATTGTTTTACGTCCCAATACAAGTCTAGGAAAATTGATTGGAAAAGATATTGAAGAATCAGCTAGGAAATGTATAGAAAGATTGGTGAGAATAACAGAAAGGATAGAAAAAGAAATTTAAGGATGGCCTGGTTTAGCCTTTCCTTCACCCATTTCTTCCATCTTTTTTATCCTTTTCTTCAATTGTTTTGCTTCTTCTTTCTTACCAGCTTTTTTCAAATCTTTAAGCTGTTTCTGAAGTTGCTTCTTATCAGGTTTTCCTCCTTGTCCTCCTCCCATCATACTTGGACCACCTGGCATACCAGCACGAGCTTTCATAGGTTTCTTCTGAATTTCTTCATCTATTGTCTCAGGTTCCAAATCATCAAGAGAGAGATCAATATCCCCAAGTCCTTGATGAACATAGTAAGTGTTGTACAAATCAGCATAGATACCATCTTGTTCCATCAATTCATCATGAGAACCAAGTTCCATAAGCTTTCCTTGTTCTAAGACAACAATTCTACCCGCATCCTTTATAGTAGATAGTCTATGAGCAATTACGAATGTTGTCCGCCCTTTGAAGAGTTCTTTCTGAGCAGCTTGAACTAGAGACTCAGTGTAAGCATCTAGTCTGCTAGTTGCCTCATCCAAAACGAGTATTCGAGGATCGGCTAGCATAGTTCTAGCAACAGTGATAATTTGTCTTTGACCAGCTGAGAGTTTCTTACCTCCTTCAACCACTATTGTATCATATCCTTGTGGAAGAGCTTCAATGAACTCATCTGCATTAATTCTTTTACTTATTTCATACACATCTTCTCTAGTAGCTGAAGGTGATCCATAGAGAATATTCTCCATCACTGACCCATTGAATAGAAAGGGTTCCTGTGTAACTAAACCGATTGCATTTCTTAATGATGATTGTTTAACATCACGGATATCTTGTGTTCCTATCTTAATAGCACCTTCACTTACATCATAGAACCGAGTTAGAAGAGATGAAAATAGAGTAGTTTTACCTGCTCCGGTATGCCCTACGCATGCAATCATTTCTCCTGCATTGGCTGTAAATGAAACATCATCAAGAACATAGTTGTCTTTCACGTAAGCAAAACTTACATTCTCAAAATGAACAGCATCATCTACCTCTTGAAGTTTTACTGCATCTGTTTTGTCAGCAACAGCTGGTTTAGCTTCAAAGATATCAATGACTCTATCCATAGCCCCTAAAGCTGATTCCAGCTGTGGAAACATCATGGATAACATAACCATTGGGAACAAGAATGATTGAGATAGTTGAATAGCAGTGTATATGTCTCCTAGTTGAATTCCTGTTGATTGATTTATCCAACCACTTGCATAAATGATAGCTATGAATAATCCGTAACTAAGAGCGGTCATAGTAGGATGCATGAACATCATCAGGAATCCAAATTGTCTAGAATACTTGTAGTGTTGGTGATTAAGTTCTCTCAATTCTGTTGCTAATTCTTCTTCTCTGTTGAAAGATTTAGCTACAGCTATACCCTCAAGTCCTTCAGCCATTTTTCCTGAAACTACACCAAAAGCTCTTCTTGTTCTTAGGACTATTTTTCTTGCAAAGAAACTCAAGATAAATGCCATAACAAAAGCTACTGGGACAGCTGCTAATGTTATAACTCCAATAATCCAGTTAGAGGCCATCAACCATACAAATGAACCTACTATTACAAGCAATTGAGAGACTACTGCAGTCGATATTTGTAAGCCTGTTGCTAGCTCTCCTGTATCTGCAGTTACTCTTGCAGTTATGTTTCCTGATTGTTCATTCTTCAAGTAAGCCATATCTGAATAACTCAGTTTTTCATAAAGATCACTTCTTACTTCGTGGAGCATTTTAGAGTTCATTTTTGCTTGAATTCGTGTAGAGAAGGAATTGATTATCCAACCTACAAATGTCAAAGAGAAGAATGTTACAGTTAACCCTATGAGTAAACCAGTTGCACTTGGAGACTCAGTGAGAACATTTATTCCACTACCGATAATAATCGGATTTAATACCGATAAGAGGGAGTAAACTATAGAAATCGAAACAACAAGAATGATAGATTTGATATATTTTCTAATGTATTTCCATAAGTTTCCAAGTAAGACCTTAGTAGATCTAGACCTATCATATTTGTCTTTAGT
>JAAFKJ010000193.1 GCA_021399395.1 Candidatus Heimdallarchaeota archaeon | reverse complement strand
TTTGAAACATGGTTAAGAAAGTCTTTATTGAGGAAGATGGAAACTTACAACATATAAGAGATGAAACTATAGCAGTTATCGGTTACGGTAATCAAGGAAGAGCTCAAGCTCTGAATATGAGAGATTCTGGTCTCAAAGTCATAGTAGGTAACCGTGGGGATAGTTATAGAAAACGTGCTGAAAAAGATAGTTTCAAAGCTTATTCAATTGAAGAAGCTGTTAGTCTTTGCGATATTCTCTTTCTTTTAATTCCAGATGAAGTTATGAAAGATGTTTATGAAAGTGAAATCAAACCCAACTTGAAAGAAGGAGGAGCAATAGTATTTGCCAGCGGGTATAACATTGCGTTTGATATCATCGATATTCCCAAAGAATTTGACATCCTTATGATTGCTCCTAGAATGATAGGTGCAGGAGTTCGTGCAAGGTTTCTTACAAAAGAAGGATTTTACAGTTTTATCCATGTAGAAAATGATGCATCTGGAAAAGCTGTTCAAAGACTTCTTGCATTAAGTAAGGGGGTTGGAACTTTAATTAAAGGCGCAATTGATGTAAGTTTTAAACAAGAAGCTGTGCTTGATCTTTTTAATGAACAAGGCTTTGGTCCAGCTTTTGGGAGAGTGTTGTTAACTAGTATTTTTACATTGGTTGATGCAGGATATCCACTCGAAGCTGTTCTAATTGAGATGTTTATGTCTGAGGAAATGAGCTACACTTACCGTAAGATGGCTAATATAGGATTGGTAAAACAAGTTAGCCTCCACTCACACACTAGTCAATATGGTGCAATGAGCAGGGGAATCAAGTTTAGAAAATTACCTTTGAAAGATAAAATGAACGAAATTCTGCAAAATATTGAAAGTGGAGATTTTGCAAAAGAATGGGAAAAGAAATCCTCTAAGCTTAAATTTAAGTTCCTCAAATTCTTCGCAACAAGAACAAGGATAAATAATTTAGAACAAAAAGCTAGAAAGAACCTTAATCTGAAATCATATGATATCTTTGAGGAAGAAGAACCTACCGTCGAAAATCCAGAAGAGATGAAGAAGTTACAAGATGAACTAAAAGAATTCGAAAAATTCTACCAAGAATATTAGACAATAATCAATGGGTAATTTGCTAAATAAGAATACACTCCTTACCCAATCCCTCTACTATTTCAGTTATTATTCTCCTTTGTTCTGATCTTGCTCCCTTTTTATCGATAAATGCTCCAACAGGATTTTCAATTGTTTTAGTAAATGCTTCTTGAACCATTTTGGGAGTTATTGCATCTAGAGCATGTTTTGGAGCTATGTGACTTATTGAAATATCTGGGTTCTCCATTATATGTTTATGAAATCTATATGCATAATGATTTCCTCCGAAACCAATGTAACTTTGACCTGAATAATTTGTTTGATTGATGAACCCTACAGCTGTTTCAAGTATTGCTTCACCAACAGCTGTTGCCCCTTTTTCATGTTCCCAATATTCTTCACTACTCCCCAGCTCCATGAATACCAAAGGTGTTTCTAATTCAGTAGGTCCATGATGTGTTACTTCTAAATCTACTTTGAACTCTTCTAGATTGTACAATTCTTGCTTTTCTTGCAGTTTCCTTAAACCGTTTTTCAATACCCAACTGGAAGTAAAAGAGAGTTCATACTCTCTTCCTGCTAATGTTATCTTCGACCAGTTTCCGGTAGGGTGTATAAGAAGAGCGGGTGTCCCAGAAGCTGCCCTATGTCTGCTTGCGAAGATGTAAAGCTTCGCTTCAATTTTTGAATCTAGATGATTTGACTCTACCCCATCTTTATTTGAGTGAATGATTTTTATTTGGTTGGGGAGTTTTTCATATGAATATACGGGGTTCTTATCAAAAGTCTCATTTGTTTCTTTGAAAAGTGATTGTTCATTCAGCTGTTTCCATATCGTTTGAGCTGCTTGATCTTTTCGTGGAACGATCACTGCCACATCTGTTTTGATATTCAACTATAACACATCTACCTATTGTTATGAATTACTATTATTAGGTGCTTTTAAGTTTAAAGAAGTCTAACAAAATCAATCATGATAAATAACTTGATACAAAGAATCATCTATTTTTCTAACTTCGTCCAATTTTCTTAGTTTGAAAACTATCTCTTGTTTGGTTTTTACAGGAAAGCCATAAATCTCATTCTCATAAGGAGGTTTTTCATATTTTTCTGTATATTCGTTTATAAAATTGATATGGTCTTGAATTCTATTACTGTTAAATTCATTTGCATAATCTTTAATCTCTGAAACTCTCAGATCAATCATTTGTTTGAAATTCTCTTCAATTTCAATATTCACACTGTTTCTTTCCAACGACATTGCTGCTA
>JAAFKJ010000192.1 GCA_021399395.1 Candidatus Heimdallarchaeota archaeon | reverse complement strand
TGGATAACCAGCGGCGATTAACCATTCCATAGCTGAATAGAGATCATAATTGTATTTTATGATATCATTGTAGTAGTAGTATGCTGTGGATGGGTAAAGAACACTGTGAGCAATTAGATATTCACCATCATGTAGAACCTGGTTCATTTCATCACGGTCAATTGCGTAGTTCATAGCTTTACGAACTGCACAAGCCTTGGTATATTCTTCCTTACCTATAGCGTCAAGATATTCGAAGTTATCTGCACCGCCAACAAAAGGACGACGTAGGTTGTAGAACATGAATGTGATATATCCTACTACATAGGTTTGCACTTCAAATCTTGGGTCTGCTTGCATCTGCTTTCTTTCTGCGGGCCATGCGGTTAAACCAGTCCAATCTAGTTTTCCTGCCTTGAATTCTGCTAGTTCAGCAGAGGTATCAGGAATAACACGAATGTTGATTGTAGTAATGTCCAAGTCTTGAGCTTCACCATCGATTGCTCCAATACCAAACCAATCTGGATTGGCTTGTAAAACTGTAACGGAGTTATCAGCGGCGTAATCAAGCATGTATTTACCACAGCCAAAAGCTGATGTACTGAAAGCAACCCACTCAGGTGTAGTTTCCATACCTTCGTATAGACCAACACATGGAATATGACCATCTGTGTAAGTAACACCGAGGTCGGTTGAGTTCAAGTAAAATTCTGGTAGAACATCCCATGGGAGTCTTGCCCAAAAGTCTACGTATTGCTCTACTGGGATAGTAGTTGGATCACCATCAATGTGGATGTGGAAAGCCAAAGGATCTACTGGATCTACATAACAACCTGAGATCCAATCATGATAAGTTGTACTTTCACTGATAACTGGGTTTGACCAAGCTAGATAGGTAAAGACTACATCTTTAGCTGTAACTTGTTGGTTAGAACCATCGCTGTATTCACCATCGTCGGCTACAAGAGGATCATTTAATCCTTTCATTAGCTCTGAAGTTGGGATTGCGCTTAATAGGCCTGAACTTGCGGTTCTCATTGTAACATTGTATGATGGGTTCCAATATACATTATCTCTCATGTAGAATTTGTAATGGAATTCATCAATTTGATCCCAGTCAATAACTAGACCTGTTTTAAGAGGTGCAAGATCTGGACTAAATGTTAGAACTGATTCAGACATTAGATCCCAGATGAATGAACTTGATGTATCATCTGTGAACAATGGATTGAGTTCTCTCCAGTTAGCATCTGCTAAATTGAATTCGGTTAAAGACGCTTGACCGTCATGATAGCCATCATATTCCATGTATGGTAAGGAATCAACTATTCCCCATCTTCCTTCGTAACCTAATGTATTAGCCCATGTTCCTACGTAAGTTCTGGGTGAGTACAATGGTAACATTGGGACGATTTTATCCATCATCAATTGTTGCCAATCATAATAGTGTTGTTGTCTTGCTTCAAGATCAGTGATTGTAACACCTGAAGCTTGCATTTCTTCACTATCAAGACCATATGGTATATCTGGACCGACTAAGAACAGGTTAAGTGACCCATTTTCTGAGTAGACGTCTCTCATATCGGGAGATGCTCCACCACCGGTTAGACCGACTATACCTATATCATAATCGTGTGTTAATAGGAGTGTTCCTATGAATACCGACCATTCTTCTACTTTGACTTCTACTTCGATACCTAGTGCTCTGAGATATTGTGCAATGTACAACCCATAGTCTGGTCTTACACCACCGCCGTTTGTCTTAAAGACAATGTTGGCGATTGCTGTAGCACCATCTACATTTACAGTTGTGGTTGCTGCACTTGTTGCGAGCAGGCTAGTAAGGATTAGAAGTGCGAAAATCGCTGTATTTCTTTTCATATTTAAGCTCACCTTATTATTTTCTTCTGCGTACCATCATAAGTACGGCTGCTAGCCCGAGCATTGAGACACTTATAAATATGCCGAACCCTGGTGTTGGTTCTGGACATATACATTCTGGACATGGGTCTGTGTATGTTGGTTCTTCTGGTAAGTCACCTAACCACAAGTCAAATCTGACTGTAGTTGTAGCTAACTGTGGAGCAGGATTACTGTATAATTGAGAGTAATCATCTACTCTGAAACCAAATAGAACGAAGTAAATCCAATTTTGTCCTTTGTATAGTCCAACATCTAGTGTTGCTGGTTCAAAAGTATCGTTTGCTATAATAGCAGGTTGGTCATTAACGATCCACATGTATGTTAATGGTCCCATCTCGTAGATGTTGTCATACATTAGACCGCTTGGTCCGTCGGCTAGAGTTAAGACGTTATCTGATGCGTTATATTGCAAAGCGAAATCAGTTGTCACTGGAACTGCTTCAGTTCCGAGATCTTCGATTGTATATTGGTTCAGGGTTGCTTCTGCGATTGGCCTTGGTGAGTCTAGGAAGCTGGTCCAATTATAATATGCATTCAAATCTTCTGAGTTCACTGGAGTTGCAAGAACATCTATTTCATTATAACTTGCGTCTTCTGACAATGCAGGTGTGTCTTCTTTATCTTCAGAGACATAGAATCTCTTCTGATCCTTTGCATATGTCCACTCCCATGTGGTGTGGTTGCAGTCGGAAATCAATTCAGCAGCTACGATAGTCATAACGTGCCATCCGATATCTAATTGTATAGCGATATCTTGATAGTTTCCGTTGTCTGCCCATATGTCAAAGTTTGTCATACCGATATCATAATTGTCGATCATTACATTGAAAACACCGACAAATCTTGTTTCGGTATACAGACAGGTACTGTTGGGATCTGGTGTTTCGTAATACCACATCTCGGGTTGGATACCCCCACCATATGTGTGGGCGCCGCCCCATGTTTCAACAGCTACATCGTAAAAGAAGGCAAAGTTTATGGTGTCGTCTTCTCCAAATACCATATTGTCATCTAAGAATCTGCTGTCAAATTCGACGTACACTTCACCCATTTCAACATAAGCTGAAGGGATATAAGAAAGTGTAACTTCGACTTGATCATCGGTGGCTGCTTGTGTAAAAGTCACAGCACCGACAGCAGAAACTACAAAAAGGAAGATTAAAATTAGTCCTTTTTTATTCATCTTTTATTTCACCTTGCCTACATTATTGTAAGCATTTCATCTAAGGCGATGTAATATAAAAATATATTGCATTATATTACTAGTATACAATATATACGGAACCTTAGTTGAATTTTGACAAAAATATTTTTCTAGAATGTTTAAAAAGGTGACAAAAATCTCCATTCGCCCTTAGTCATCTTTTTTGATATGTTTTCTGATTTCACTCAAATCATCATTAATGCTGTTTATTCTTTTTTCCAGTGATTCAAGCATCTTGATAATGTCCACATTACTTTCTTCTTTCCCTTCCTTACTAGCCTCTTCTTCTTGCTCAATCTTTTCGCTTTCAATTTGCACTTCTTGCTGTTCTTCTTTGGTTTCATCACCGATTATTAATCTTCTACTCATATGCTCAAATAGTTCAATGATGTTTTCACCAGTTAAGGCTGAAGTTTCATATATCTCTATTGGGAACTTGAAAGCTTGTTCAAACCTTTCAGCTGTTGATTGGATATCTACAGGGGTAACTAAACGATCATCCACCAGATCGATTTTATTACCAATTAGATAAATTTCTTTTAATGAGCTTTTAGCATATTTTGCCGCTTCGTCTGCCCATTTGTAGCAATTTTCCAACGTTTGAGGGTTTGTGACATCAAAAACAACAAGTGCGCATTTACACCCATGATAAAAAGATGACCTCATACCATGAAAGATTGATTGACCTGCTAAATCCCAGATTGTTAAAAGAACTGATTCTCCTTCCACATTAACTTTTTGAGCAGCAAAATCTGCCCCCAAAGTTTTAAGATAGTCAGCTCTAAATGACTTTCCCATATATTTCCTTCTAATAGAAGTTTTGCCCACTTCGGGATCGCCGATAAGAACAATTTTGTAAGCTCTTTTTGGTTCGAGTGACATATTATCTAATATGCTAATTTTTCTTCATCATTTTAATTCTTTTGTAGACAGCAAGTGAAAAATATATTCTATTGAGAGATATTTGTCATGGAGCGATTAATAACGAGCTCACATAATAATCAGACATAGTTCTGATTTGTCCGCCTAAATCTGAGATATAAGTATAATGGAAAATTAGTGAAAAAGAAGTTCCAGAACTTAGTTCTGCGTCATCCTGTACAAAATCATTAATTTGAATTGTAAATGAAGCATTAATATGACCATACAGAATAGTATAACCGTTAAATTCAGTATTCCAAGATTGAGATGTCGCTAAAATGGACCATGGCGTAATATCATCCAACGTGTCTCCGGTAGGAAGTTGTAGGTCAACATCATAAACATAGATACTTGGAGAATCTACATCTAGAGATAGATACACTATTACTGTATCAGTTAAGGAATCCAAGTCTGTATCATTAATTACTATAACATCCATGGTAAGGGTTACTTCCTTAGTTTCAGGAACAGCTAAATAACCAAATAAATCAGCTATATTCACATTTGTTAGTATTGCGCTTACAAGTGCTGTAGCTGCAAGAACAAGAGAGATTATTATTACAGTTGCCAATACTTCCGAAACAGCTCTTCTAGATTTGCGCAATTTATTGAACATATGTAATCCCTAACGTTCTACTAAACTATATTATTATATCTTGATATTTAACTTTTAAGTATACGGGCAAAGCGAAAGAGGTACTAAAGCAATCACTTGTCTTCTTCATTTTCAGATTTACGAACAAAGTTCTTGGTTTTCTTATATATTCCCACAAAAAAACTTTGAGTAGATTTACCTGCTGAAACTATTCCTTTAACTGTTTCATTGTAGATGTAAACTAAATCGGTCCAGATCATTTTGTAGGAACCAGCTTTGAACAAGCTTAAGTAAATAGAAGGAGGGATAAGTAAGCTGATTACTACAAACAAAATTAAGAGATATAGCGGGTGTAAAAATCTTGTGTTTACAATTAAAATCCAGTTAAAATAATAAAAAGCAAAACACGAACCTAAGAATGTCAGGGCTAGAAATACATTTGAAATTATTTTTTCTTGCTTGGGTTTTATTTCTATTATTTTTATTTCTATTTCTGTTGTTCTTTTTAGAATTCTCGTTTCAATAATAATTAATAATAGTTGCAACCTTTTGTATGTTTTTGGTATTTGTTGAACAGTTTTTGGTAGAATGTCATCAAAAAATACTAGAAGACTGATCACAACAAAAGGAGTAAGAAATGCGTTATAGTACTTGTATACACCTCTAGAAATGAAAAGATGAGTACTTACAAGAATCCATGTTGAGAGTATAATGAGGTAAGATTCGTTATTGCCTATTTTATCTCCATTGAAATAAGCGAATAAAACAGCAAGGAGATAGAAAAACACGAAGGGTATCATATACAGATTTATCTTATGATAGAATAACGCCAATGCTTCATTTTCTAGATATAAGAAACTATGTGCTAGAGTAACCGTTCGGCCATTGTTAGCAGCAGTTAGAGCAGTGTTAACATCGAATATTCTTACAGGGCTACCGGGGCCAAAAACTCTTCTCAAATAGTTTCTTGGCGTCATTATAAGCCAAGGTAAAGAGATTAATATTGTCGTAAGGAGGAATGGGAACAAGAAATCCATAAAAGCTGATTTCAAAGATTTCTTCTTCCATACTATGAAAAACCAAGGAATTAGCAAAAATAGGGACATCTGTTTAGTAAGCCATGCAACTGATAGAATGAATGCCCCTACTCTATACTTCTCTTTCATAAATAATAAGAGACTCAACAGAGTGAAAAAAGTCATTTGAGGAGTATTAAGATAGAGGCTGTCCACATAAATTAAATTTATAGGCATACAAGCAAAAATTGCCGCTGCTAGAATACCAAAGGTATGTCTTTTCAATTCGTTTTTCTTGAAAGATTTGAGGAATATTACAACTAGATAAACCATTACAACTGATAACGAATCAAACGCTATGTGTGTCCATTTTACAGATAAAGGAACTAATTCAGTTATCGGCATCTGAGGAAAGAGCATACTTATTATTAGTGAGATAAAGTATATTCCAAAAATGAACATTGGACCATAAGCATACCCATTTAATGGTCCAGGACCGCCTGCATAAGGGTTCCAGTTTTCATATCTGAATGCCTGTAAATAAGGTTCGTAATAATAAGAAGCATCTACATAAGCCTCTATATACCAAACTTTACCTGTGTACACAGTTTCAAATAACGTTGGGTCTGTCCAATAAAATCCTAATCCATGATTATCCCAATACCAATTCGAAACCATGTCCTTAACAATTAGAGAAGCTATTAACAAAGAAATTGCGATAAGAACAATTACCAGGATCTTGAGTTTTTTGCCATGTTTTTGTTTGGCTTTATCCAGGAATCGAAGTTGTAAGCTTTTCAATTTCTCCATTATTTTCACTCATAGCCTTGCTTTCTAATCTTAAGATATTAAACAATATCAAGCATTTAATTTTTTCGAAGCGATTGTTAAGGATTTGATCTTAAGCCATTGGATTGTCATCAAGATATTCTTGTTTGATTATCTGATACCACTGACGGATTGTTTTTGCAAAACTCTCAAAGGAGTTTAAAACATTACCCCCATCTGTTAAAGATACCATCTCACTCAATGCTATAGTACCATATTCTTGTTCAATTTGTTCTCTTAGGGAATCAGCTTGTTTTATGTAAACAGCTATTTCGTCTCTGGTAAGTAAATCCTTTTTCGTTCCGAGCAGCATAATTGGAGGACACAGTTCATATGAATATGAATCTGAGAAAGTATCTAACCAATACAGCAACTTCTCAAAGGTTTGAGGTTCCGAGAGATCATAAGTAAGGATAACTCCAAAGGAAGCCTTCGCATAAATCCACAAAGGAGAATCTGGAGGAATATCCAAGATAATGCTTTCGAAATCAGTCTCAAATTCATCTAAGGTTCTAGAGATTTTTCCTGAAAATACACCTGGGGCCGGTCTGTTAAGAGAATCGCCTGACAGAGCATAAACATATGATTGCTTACCAGTTTTTTCTTCTCCAAGAATAAGAATTCTTGCTGTAAAAGCCTGTATCATGCTTTTAGAGGAGGTTCGTGAAGGAATTACCTTTATTTTTGATGTATCAGCAATTGCAGATCCTTCTTCCCAAGCAAGATCGCTATAACTTGGTACACAACGCAAGAACCAAAGCCAAAAAGAATCTTTTATGTCTTCAATATTTTCTCTTATAATCTCATGAGCAAAATAGATAGAACTACCGTCTTTTATGAACCCCATTTCCTCTGATTTTCGAGAAAAAAATTCTTTGATTTCTTTTTGACTTATTTGAATCTTTTCACTCAATTTCTTTATATCAAGATAAGAATTACTAAAAAGATGATTATCTAGAATCTCAAATAAATCTTCTTTCTGCATTCAGCCCACCAATCCTTTTTTTGCATGTACCAACTTCGAAATAATTCAAAGTTTAAATCAAAATAAGTTTTCTTTTAGAGTATTAAAACTTGATTATGAATCGATTAGAGTTATACTACTCGTGGAAGAGGAATGTTTTTCATAGCATTGTAAGAAGTCCTAGCTGTTTTCAAGGAAATTCTTAGCAGATCTATTTCTTCATTGTTTAATCCAGCTTCTCGGAATTCCGAAACAAAAGAACTTGGTGCGACGATAAATCTTTTCCAATTGTCATTCGATTTCAGAAGTTTCTCCATTTTCTTACGAGTGTTGTATAGATATGGTCGATTTTTGAAATGAATCAAAGCCTTTCTCACTTCACCCCTTACAATTTCTGCATCTTCTGGTGAAACATGATTTTCACTCTCTTCAAGGAAAACAGTTATTTCCTTAAGAATATCTGGTTCTATCTCCTCACTTGAAGGAAAAATACAATTGAGAGCAATATCGACAAACTCTTCTGAGTCATAATCAACTGTCATCATTAAACCAAAACAGCTTAAATACAACATAAAAGCACATGAGACAGAGATAAGATTGTAAGCATATCTGTGGTATTACACTAAGTTTGAGATGTAAGAATATTCATTCAAAAAATCACACATATGATTCAAATTCATTGTAATTTTCTACTACTTTCAATTTCAATTTTCCAAGTTGTCCTAAAGATTCTACTGCCCCCAATTTATTTAGTGGTTGATTGTTATTACCACATTGGTATGAATAAGTACATCTCGGACACCCATCATCTGTTGAGCATTTACAGTTCTTCAGAATTTCCAATGATCGTTGAAAACCTTCTTCCAATCGATCATAGAGCAATTTGGATAGACCACTTCCTCCTTTAGCTCCATCATATACAAATATTGCTCCAGATTTTCCCATGGAAATCCCACCAATTTCTGAACTCCCACCTCCAGTAAGCATTGAACTTGATTCAATCACTACATGCTCAACTGCGTGAAATGTACCATTTAAAATAACATCTTCAGAAATATGTTGAAGTTCGTTAAGCATTTTTGTAGGCTCTGGCATAGTAAACATGAAACCTTTGGTCGCGAAAGTATAAATTATCGGCTCATCAAAATCCTTCGCTTGTAACAATTTATTCGTAAAAATGTCGGATACTTTGTAACCTGTAACATGTTCAGTTATCTGCAAGTCACAATAAATCACTTCTGACCCCATTACCTCCTTTCTTTCATTTATTTTAAGAATCGTTGGTATTGCAAATCTATTTGCTGTTGTTTTTTGGTTTACTGGTTGAATAGCTTTAAGTGTTATTTCTCCCCCTCCAAATTTTGGATTATATTTGAAAGATGACACTTGATAGTGTTTACCGCCATGTAGGTAAATAGCACCAGGATGTATTTCCCTCGCAGCCATTGGCATGGATCTTTCACCCATTCTTTTACCTTTATCATCCTTTAGGATAAGATTATCTCCCATTCCTCTTATTGAGTAAGATTGTAATCGGCGAACCACCTCAGCTCGTGATTGAACTCTGAATGAACCAGAATCAGTTTTCCTTATCAGTGATTCTTTCTCAAGTTTTTCAAGAACATCCTTGTGATCTTTGAATTCATCTTCTTCGATGTTCTTCTCCAAAACAGCAGCTAGAAGTTGATAATAAGAGACAATTTCGTTGCTTGGTTCAACATATCCACGTCTAATGTCATCAAAATATGATTCTGGATAAATACAATAGAAAGTACTAATAGGGTCATCGCTTCTCAGAACAAGGGTTCCTACAGATTCTTGTCCTTTCCTCCCTGCCCTTCCCAATCTTTGAGTAAAACTTGTAATATCAACAATTGAAGATACGACACCATCCACATCACCGATATCTATTCCTAATTCCAATGTTGGAGTAGATACAAGTGCATCCACATCACCATTTCTAAATTGAGTTTCAATTCTGTTTCTATATTCCCTTGTCAAACCAGCTCGATGAACTGAAGAACGAATTCTTGCTGATTTCAAGAGCAAATTGATAATTTCTGCATTTTTATGACTATTCTGAAAACAAAGAGTTTTATGTCCAGCATTAACTAGCTGACGAGTGATTTCTGAAGTGATAGTATATTGACTTACTTTCCAAGGAATAGTGATTAGAAGATGTGTTGGGGCCTTTCTTGCTTCTTCTATGCTAATTTCTGTTATTTCTCTATCAAACAGTTGCTTTGTAAATTCTTTTGCGTTTCCTATAGTTGCAGAAGATCCAATAAACTGAAGTTTGGTTTTTGCAAACCTTTGAAGGCGTTTTAGTATAAAATATAAATTGGAACCAAATGCACCCGTTGCTATATGTACTTCATCAATTATGACAAATTTCAAATCATTAAGAAGAGTTGTAAACTGAGGATTTCTCAGATGGTAATGCAACATATCGGGATTAGTTATCAACATATCTGGAGGTGAATCCATTATCTTTTCTCTCAATGTCTTAGGAGTATCCCCATCAAACACTTCGCAGGTAACACTTAGAGGTGAACCATATTTACTTATTTTTTTCTCTTGATCTCTTGCTAATGCTTTGGTTGGGTAAATCAGAATAGCAGAAACCCCCCTCCTTAATAGTGGGTGAGAAGATATATTCCAAATTTTAGTTATGATGGGTAAGAGAAAAGCTTCCGTTTTACCAGTACCAGTAGGTGCAACAATAATAGTGTCTTTACCTTCTGTTATTGTCTCAAAAGCCTCTTGTTGAAATTTATAAAACGACAAAAAGTTATTCTTCTTCAAGAAGT
>JAAFKJ010000191.1 GCA_021399395.1 Candidatus Heimdallarchaeota archaeon | reverse complement strand
CCTTCAATATATTCTAGCATCTCTTTTATGAGCTTTTGACCTTCTTTTAATTCTACTACTGAACTAATAGGACCATGTCCTGGAATAACTATATTTGGTTTTAAATCAATCATCTGTTGGAAAGCTTCTACCCATAGATAAGGGTTGACAGAAGGGTCTCCAGCAAAAGGAAACATCTTAGCAAACAGTAGATCACCTGTTAGGATAGTATTTTCATCTGGAATATAAACAAAAGAACTTCCCTGAGTATGTCCATTAGTCTCAATGAATCGCACTATTCTAGAACCATCTTCGATTTTGTATTCACCCTCAAAAATTATGTTAGGGAGAACAATTTCTTTATCCTTGTAGTCTCCTTGAATCTTCATAGATAAGATCTCTTTGGTACTTTTTGAAGAGATGATATCGCAGTCTTTGAACATCTTTGTTCCAAAGGTGTGATCTCCATGGTGATGGGTGATAAGAACAAATTTGAATCTCTTCCCTGTTTGTTCTTCAGCAAATTCTCTCATTAGTTTTGCCTTGTCTGGATCCATACCTGTATCTACCATAATCAGAAATGATTCAAGTTCAATGAAAGACATGTGTGAAGATGTTTCTCCCGGTGAATAATCCCAAACAGAATTGGTGAGGTGAAGAATGTTCTTTATTTTCATAATTTGATTGACTACCCTGAACAATTATAAATTTGATGATGACAGATTGTGATATACTTAGGATGGCTTAATCAGCTGTAATCATTTAAGAAATGTGATAGGGAGTCAATTCTATTATAAAGCTCCCGAAAAGATATTTATAGACTCAAAAACAAACAAGACAATTGTGAGGGCAGAATGATTAAATTAACAAAGAAATTTAAAACTCTCAGTATTATTATATTGATATTATTTCCAATGCTCTTTTTTGCAAATAATTTGGAAATGGAATTTGTACAAGCTGAATCAGAACCAAATGATTCTTTTGCAACAGCTGATACAATCACAACTTCCGGTGATGATATGGCTGGAACAGTTAGATGGCAAAGTGGTGATTTTTTCGATTACTACAAGGTTAATTGTGCTGCTGGCACCACTTTGACTGTTGATAAAAATTATGTCGACCCAGATGATGGATTTTCGGTCTTTTACGTAGATATCTATAATCCTAGCCAGTCCAAAATCGCAGGTTATGCTAATCTTGTATTAGAAAGTATTACTACCTCAGTTAGTGGGTATCATTACCTTAGAGTGAGTAGTGATGCTCCTGGAACCGCTTCATATAGTTATGAAATAACTTTTACAGCTGGTCCTCCTGCTCCCTCGTTAACTTGGGTATCTCCAACGAGCGGAGAGATAGTGTTTGGACCAAGTCCTGATGCGGATCATGCATTATTCAATATTTCATATACATCTGCAAATCTGGATTCAGTAGAATTATGGATAGGTGGAACAAACCGAGGAACTCTTAGCTCATCTCCAGATACGGTTACTTTCGCATATGATGGAACAACTAATGGTGAAGTAACTTGTACATTAAAAGGTTACCAAGGCACATCAGTAGTAATTGAGAAGAGCAGAAGTTTTACTTTCAAGAAACTACTTTCAACAGCACTTACGCTAATAACAGAAGATGTTCAATCACTAGGAAGAAAACTCTATAGTATTTTATATGATCCGAGTGGTGACTTAAGTTCCTCTGGATGGGAAGAATCATCTACAATGTCGCTCCTCGTGGGGTCTACGCTAGGAATGACTTTTGGTGTAGAAGTTTCAGCTGAATTTGATTTCTTACTCTTCAGTGGTGGAGCAAGCTTCGGAATTGAGTTAACGACAGAAGTGGGTTATGAATTCCGATACGAAATCACAGATTTTCTTGAAATACATAGTGTTGAAACGGAAAATGACGACCCAGACTATATGGGACCTGGTAGAGGAGACACCTACTGGGGAGAAACATGGTTGATACCTTGGAAACTATATGCACAGAATAATAGCTACTGGGGTGATGAGTATGAGTACGATGATGCTGTGATCAAATATGGAATACAACGATCAGCAACTTCTCTTCTAACTGACTCAGACGCACCTGAAGAATGGCGAAGTCAGAATCTAGTTCATTTGGGTTACCCTGAAGAGCTTATAGAATGGTTTGATAATTCCTCAATAAGTGGAGGTATAGGTGATGCACAAACTGTTTCTCAAGAAATTACGACTACTGTTCAACAATCACAGTCGATAGAATTGAATATTGATGCAAGTGTATCTATTGAGGTTTGGGGTGTTGAAACAACTCTATCCTTAGGACTCAACACACAAGTCTACAAAGAGACTTCTGAAGCTCATTCAGTTAAGAAAACCTATACGATAGGTGATGATGATCCTGATGATCATTTATACCATAGAATTGGTGTTGACAAAAGATTTGGTACATATGTCTTCAAAACAGAAGTGGGAACAAACACATCAAGTCCCCACGAATTTGATACAATAAATTATGTCAAACCAGAAGTCCAATCTTATGACATACTTTATGACACCTCAGGTGATGGATTAGGTCCTTGTGAAAATGATGAACCTCAAATCACTGCAATAATCGAAGATGACGGTTATGTAACTGCAGCTCGACTCTATTATGCATATAATGGTGGAGGATGGGATTATGTCTCAATGAATCGGTCAGTTTTTGATGATTCTGAGTGGATTGGATTTTTACCAGGTTATGAACATGGCATTGAGGTTTCATGGTATATTGAAGCTACGGATAACTATGGACTAATTCTAGTTTACAAGGATCCATTAGGCGATCCATTTAGTTATACTATAATTAACAGAGCACCTGTGGTTGAAATAACCTTTCCTACGGGTAGTGAAAACATTACGGTTGATTTACTCTATATCTATTGGGACGCGTATGATTTGGATGATGATTCATTAACTTATGATGTTTCTTACAACATCTACAATACGGGTTGGCACCTACTAGCTGAGGATATCACAGATAGTTATTACGTATGGGATATATCTGCCCTAGAATTTTCTGATTCAGTTCAGATTAAAGTTATTGCTGATGATGGACACGGAGGAGTAACTGAAGCTGTTACGCCATATGTCTTCTCAATCGGTACTTTAGACGAATCAGGCATAGGGTTACCAGTTGCTTTAATTCTCTCATTCTTATCGCTAGCAACATTAGCTGTGTTTCTTAAAAAACGAAGGAAAATATAATTCCTTTTTCTTTTTTCTCTCTTAATACGCTAAGAGTGACAACTAGATAATGGCCACTAAGCATGTATCTTAATCTCTGATATATCCTTTAATTAGAGGGTCTAGTAATACCTCTTTCTTAATTTCGATAGCTGTAATTAATCTGTCTAACTCTTCTTCACCTTTGTTAGTCAAACAGTAGAGATAAGCTATTCTCTTTCCAGTAACTTGTTCCTCTTGAATCAGTATCCCTTCTTCAACCATCTTTTTCAGTTCAGGGTAAAGCGTTCCTGTCTTTAAACTAATTTGATCAGCTGTAAACTCTTTTACAAGTTTAATTAATCTATATCCTGAAGAGTTGGGGTTTTGTTTTAGCAAGAATAACAATAACGTTCTAACTACTGGTACTGGTTCAAGAATATTTTTTTTAGTTAATTTGCTCATTCAATCACTCTCAGGTAAAATGTATAAAAAGAAAAAAAGGAGTTATGTCAATTTTTCTATTAAATTGCCAATGAAGCGAGTACTCCAAGATATGAACTTAAGAATAATACTGCAACTGCAAAGATAACATTTGACAGTAATAGAATCTGACTAAGTTTCTGCTTAACCTCTTTGTTCATCTTTTTCATTCTATCTAATATTGTACCTCTGAAAACGGCTATTGCAACCATCAAGAAATATAGAATGTGTTTAATTGATAAGAGAATTGAATATGTGTTCTCAAATGAGAATAATCTACTTGTTAATGTTGATTGATTTGAGAGTAGTATTCCAGTTACAAGCAGTAATACTATAGATACATAGACAAATATGCTCAATCTACTTCTAATCTTCTTATTGAAAATTTGAAATTCATCTGGTTTAAGCTGTTTTTTCAAAACTGGCATTATGACCAGAACTAATATTAACAATCCTCCTATCCAAATGATTGTAACAATCTCGTGGAGGAAATG
>JAAFKJ010000032.1 GCA_021399395.1 Candidatus Heimdallarchaeota archaeon | reverse complement strand
GCGATAGATTTAGGGATGACCAATCTTGTGACCTTTGTGGATAACCTCGGGAATCAACCGATTGTTATCAAGGATCATGGGAAGGGGATAAAATCAATAACTCAATATTATCTGAAAAACCAGACCAAACTAAGATTACAATATGTCCAACAACAGCGACAGCTATTGAAAACAAAGAACAACCTACGGTATGGAACAACCTTCTACCAGCTTCGTGAAAAGTGGAGGAAGAAGCTCAAAGATGCTATCCACAAACTCACCCACTATCTAGTTGAATTGTGGGTGGAACGAGATATTCATGAGGTGGTTATTGGATACAACAAAAACTGGAAACAAGGGGTGCATTTCTGGAAAAAAGTCACCCAGATGTTTGTCACCATCCCTTTTATGCGTATCATTAATATGCTCAAGTATAAGGCTGCTGAACGGGGAATCAAGATTGAGCTCATCCCTGAAGAGTACACTTCTAAAAGCAGTTTTCTCGACAATGAGTTTCCCCAAAAACGCACTAAGTATGCAGGTAGAAGAGTGAAACGTGGATTGTTTCGTTCAGCTCAAGGACATTTAATCAATGCTGATGTTAATGCAGGATACAACATCTTAGTCAAAAGCGATCCGAAAGCTCTCCCTAAAAGGAGAGTGAACGGGGTAGGAGGATATGTGATGTATCCACTCAGAGTGAGTATAGAACAGTTGCATGCTTCTATATGATGAACTCTAAGAAAGATATTAAACGTTCTTGTTAACATGACAAGATGACAAAACCGCATCATGAAAGTAAAGTTTAGAGTAGTTATTACTTTTTCTATTTTTATTTTTGACAATTATTTTTATGGAAAGTGTTATTTATTATGTAAATAAATGCTCAATGTAGATTCATGAGTGCTCCTTACATAATACAAGTAGTAGGTTATTCTAAAAGTGGTAAAACAACACTGATAGAAGAACTGGTAAAACAATTTCAGATGAGGGAAATTTCCTCTTTTACGTTAAAATCTGCAAGGACACACTCCTATGAATATTCCATGAAAGATTCAGATAGATTTCTTACTTCGGGAGCTCAAGCATCTGCAGTTATATTTGATAACCTAACCCAAATTTCGTTATCAGAAAAACTCGATGTAGATTCAATAATCGATGAAGTTGTGAAATTATCTGGTTGCAATATTGTAATTATTGAAGGGTTCAAAGAGTTAACCTACCCCAAAATCCTTGTTTGGAGTGAGGATATACCAAAATCTTCAGAATTAGATTATACGACCATTAGATATTTATATTATCCAAAAGAGCAAGAGTTTATTCAACATAAATCTCTTGAAGAAATGATAAAACAAGATAAAATGATTTTGATAAAAGATATTGAAGAATTGGTTTCTAAAATCATTAATGAACTAGAAAGTAGATGATTGTAATGCGTAATTCACTACGAAATCTCTTAGAAGAAGTGGGTAAAGACACTTCTAAACATAGAAAATCAGAAGAGCACATAACAGGTTTAATCTGTGGATTTGAGCAACAATCTGAAAAAGAGACCTTTCTTACCTATCAAATTAGATTTATCAGAAAATATGTTAAAGAATTAATTATTTCTCTTCCAAAAAATTATGAAATTCAAGACTCAAGCTTGAAGAATGAAATAAAAGATCTAAATGTGAAAATAATTGAGCGGAAGGAAGATGAACAACCTTACTCATCTACTGTCTTTGATCAGTTGATTCAGAAGAGTCTCAATAATCGTGTTCTTTTTTTACCTTATGATTTTGAGATTTCAAGAATTAAAATAGAGAAAATAATTAGTAATAACTATTCTCTCATTTCATATTTAGGTGTATTAGGGAATTTTTTTCCTTACTTTGGCGTAATTGATAAGTGGAACAACCGCTTTAATCTGCAATTAATTCGTTTTTGCCAAAAGAAGAATCTTGATGATTTTTATAGAATAAGTTCCAACCTGACTTTTTTCAAACTCATAAAACAAGATTGTATATTACGGAAAAGTCTGGTTTCTGATGATTTACTTAAAACTATTCAAAGTCAAGATATAGATTCATTTTTTCCTCTGAAAATTCAATATCCCTCGGATGAACAGGCGTTAGTTAAACTGATTGCACTGATGCATATTCTACAGAAAGAATTAGATGAAAAGAAAGAAATAACCTCATCATTTAAAGTACAGCAGTTACTAACTTTAGGACATCGTTTTGCCAGCTTTGGGCACAACTACCTAGCATTTCAAGCCCATCTGTTTTTGCTTTTAAGATCAAACACTGAAATCAAGTTTCCATTAGATTGGTCAATTGAGAAGGTATCTGAAAACTCTCGTAGACTACTTCTTGAAGAATCCAAAATCTATGCAGAACGTGGTTTGGAAAGATTAAGATTCGTATGTTTAAATGATTTAATATCCTTAAATCTAGCAAAAGAACAAGATAGGGAATGGATATTGAAAGAAATACCTAAGATAAGAAATGATCTGCAAAAAGATAATATTGAATACTATTATCAACAAGATTGAATCATATTCAGATGAAATTAGTCATTTTACTCACAATAGGTGATAGTAATGAAACCAGTTTATCAAAAAAGTGAGATTCCTTTCCTAAGAAATAAACATCCTTTAGTTATGGCTCATAGAGGGCGAAGTGCATTTACACCAGAAAGTTCTTTTCAATCGTTTAAGGAAGCTTATGCTTTGAATGTTGATGTTTTGGAGACAGATATCAGACTAACAAGGGATGACATTCCAGTTATATTTCATGATGAGACACTAGATAGAACAACCAACGGAAAGGGAAAAATTATTGATTATTCTTTTGAGGAGTTACAAGAAATTAATCTCGGGTATATGTTTAGAGACGAAAAAACAGGTGAATATCCTTATAGAGAAAGCAATTATCGAATAGTTTCGTTGTCAGATTTTCTAGAAAAATTCCCCAAAATTAAAGTTAATTTGGACATTAAAGACGAAATAAGAAGAGCACCAAAAGTTATCTTAGATGTAATTCGAGAGTGTGGTTCAGAGAATAAGGTGATGATTGGGTCTTTTCATCATAAACAATTAGTCAGATTTCGAAAACTAGGATCAAGGCTTAATATACCTACAAGTGCAAGTCCTTCAGAGGTTTTAGCTTTTATTTTCCACTTGACTAAATTAAGAAAAAGAGATTATTGTGCTTTTCAAGTTCCAATGCAACATGGTTTACTGCCGATTGTTACTGAAAATAATATTAAACGAGCACATAAATTGGATTTGGCAGTTCATACGTGGACTATCAATAACAGAATTGTAATGGAACAGCTATTGGATTGGAATATAGATGGGATCTTTACTGATGACCCAGAATTATTAATCCAGGTAATGGGAACTACGAAGTAAAGTGTTTGAACAGTTTCTCTATTTCTTCTTCTGGTACGTTTACTTCCCCAAATATAGGCTTGTGCTGATGAAAATCTGAGCCACCTGTCATGAGTAGATTATTCTTTTTACAGTAGTTTTCTAAAAATACAATGCCATTTCTAATTGTTTTTTCGGATAAATGAGGGCAATGGTATTTGTAATTATAATAAACTTCTATTCCTTCCAACCCCCATGTTAGTAATAAATCTAAGTAGTATTCAAGTTTTTGAAGGTCCTCAGCTTCAACTAGTAGCGGATGCGGTAATATTGCTGTACCGCTTGCAGAATGAATCAATCTAATGGCCTTTTTAGGTTCGATGGTCTCTCGTGGTACATAACCTGGTTTTCCTTCCCCCAGATATTTGTCAAAAGCTTCTCTCAAATCGCTAACTTGACCTTTTTCTACTAAGGCTCTAGCAAAATGGGGTCTACCAGCACTAACGCCCTCACCAATTTGTTTCATTATATCTTCATACGAGATTTCAATACCAATATTAGCCAAGTTAGAAATCACTTTGTAGATACGAAGTTTTCTTGCATTCTGAAGAGATTTAAGTTGTTGATTAAAGGTATTATCTAGTATATCAAAATTGTAACCAAGAACCTCTACTTTCTTTTTCTCATACCTTGATGATAATTCAATCCCAGTTAGATAAACAAAAGGAAAATCACTGCTCATTTCTTGAGCAATTAAGGTTCCATTTATTGTATCATGATCAGTTATTGAAAACATAGTAAGGCTCTTATCTAGAGCGAATTTTAGGAGCTTCTGAGGAGAATATATTCCATCAGAAAAGATGGAATGACAATGTAGATCTATTTTCGTTTTTCACACCTTAACCTTGAAAAGCTTCTGCGTTAGATTCTCGAGATCTGAGAAAATTTGGTAAAGAATAAAAACAATTCCTAGCAACCATGCAAGACCAACCAATAGGTAACTGAACCATTGGATGTTATCATTGAAATATGTTATGAGAAACATGATAGCTTCTAAAAGGGCCAGTATTGGAATTGTCGAATAGACTAGTGGAAACCAGTTTATTCTACGATAAACATTGAGATTGTCCCCTTGTTCTTCTGTATGATATTTAATCTGTGCCATTGGAATAGCAATTTGACATGTAAGTGTTATATCTTTGTCATCCCTTTTCTTCACTCTTATAGTGGTTCTCTCCCTAGCAATTGCTTCCAACATATCAAGAAACTCATGGGATTTTAGAGCTAGGTATTCAAATTTCTTCATATCTTATCACTCTGCTTTTTGTTCAATATCGTTTATTGTTGTTTCTATAATGGTCTTCAAAGCTTTCACTATTAATTCCAGAGACATGGAAGGTATCCTTTTGCCTACTACTTGTTCTGGCAAAGACGGAACATGTACAAATCCAGCTGGTATCTTATAATTTTTTAGATTCAGAAGATACATCAAGTGGTAAAATATCTGATTACATCCATAAGTTCCTGCTGAATTTGAAATCTCGGTTGGAATTTGATTCTTCTCAAGTTCATCAAAGATTCTTCTGATTGGCAGAGTACTGAAGTATCCATCATCCCCAGTTTCTTCAAGAATAACATCTCTTGGTTTCGCTCCACAATTATAAGCTGACCTTGTTATGTCTGCTATATTTACTGCAACTCTTTCTAAAGAAATCACACTCCGAGGAGATTGACCTGTGCAAATGACGATCTGAGGTTTTTCCTTCTCAATAATAGATTCTAAAGTTCTTTTTATCTCATCAAACTTCAGAGGAATCTCATAAACAGCAAATACATACTCTCCTATGTTTTTGTGTCTAAATTCTTTGCAAGCAAGAATTGAGGGGTTTATCTCAGAACCACCAAAGGATTCAAATCCAGTGAGAACTATTTTTTTCATCGTTTAAACCTTGTTTGAGATTGGAAATAACTTATTCTACCACAAAAATATTTGTAACTATCTTAAAAAATCTATGCAATTCAATCCTAAATATGGACCACGGGGTTTATTTCAGATTTTCAATCTAATCTAAAGACTTTTAAAACAGATTTTCTCATTTCTGTCTAGTTAAGAAGGTGTTATCAATGGCTGAAAGTGAGCTACTAAAATTAGCTGGTGTTGGTCCTAAAGCGGCAAAAACATTAGAAGACTGTGGTTATAATACTTTAGAAAAAATATCTAAGGCAACCGCAGATGAATTATCAAAATTACCTGGAATTGGTTTAGCAACCGCAGAAAAATTCGTTGAAAGTGCAAAAGAATTGGTACCTTCTACCAAAACTCCTGCAAAGAAACCTGCTACCAAAACTCCTGCAAAGAAACCTGCTACCAAACCTGCTGCAGCAAAGCCTGTGGTCAAACCAAAAGCAGAG
>JAAFKJ010000190.1 GCA_021399395.1 Candidatus Heimdallarchaeota archaeon | reverse complement strand
TCTACTCATTTGATTCTGGAATGGACTGAGATTTATGGTTATTTCACACCTGAAGATCCGTACATAAATGATCTGTGGAATGATGTTCGTCCAGGTTTTGATTATCTTCTTAATAATACTCCAAGGCTTGAATTGTCATTGGACATAGATTTTGTTGAGCAATCTTCCGATGAATTTGAGTTATCAGTTACCTACTCAAACCTAAGTCCAAGAATTAAAACAATGGAACCAATATACTACTATGACAATGATGATTCTCTTATCACTTCTCATGCTATGATACCAGCTGATTATAGCAATATATTTACTTTTAACAAACATCTTGCTGACATTACAAGATTTGAAGGAATGTATCCAATATTCATTGGAAATGATTATGTTGGCTATAGAGAATTCATTATAGAAACTGATCCTGAAACTCTTGACACCAATTCAGGATTTACTATTGGTTTATCCATTTTAGGTGTAATAATTATTAGTATCTCAAGCATAATTTTTCAAAAGAAGAAGAGGTGATGATTTCCTCTTTATTCTGTTTTTTCTATATCGCCCAAGCAGTAATTAGTTTCCATTAATTCAGTACATCTAGATATGAACCTTGCAGCAGGAGCACCATCAACTAGATCATGATTCATCATATAGGTGACACACAGATATTCCTTAGTTTGTAGTTTCCCTTCAATTTCACAAACTACTTTTTTCATTCCTCCCAATGCAACAGTTAATGTTTTATCAGCAAAAGGAACTGCCCAGCCAGAGAGGTTTTTAACGAATTTGCCAAGAGAAGTTATCCCTACAGTTCCTATCAATTTTCTTAATCTGAAAGGATTAGTTAGCATGTACTTTATCGCTCCCCTTCGAATAAAACCAGGTATGAGTAGATAAAGATTGGAGAATTTAGAAGACCCTCTTGTAAGCTGTTCTCTTTCCTCAATTTTCTTCTGTTGAACAGCTCTTATCTCATCTGAGATTTCTTTTACACTCTTAGATTCTACATCCCTTACCACATAATTGAACGGAACCTGTTTTCCTTCCTTTGTAGTTATCTCAACCATAATGCTAATGTCAATCTTATCAAAAACAATGATTTTTCTTCGACCTTTACGATAGGAGTTTAATCTTTTATCTTCACTGACAGCCTTGCTAATACATTTAGCAACCCAAGCAGTGAAAGAGACTTTGTAACCGTCCTTCTTCTCAATAGTTTTAATGATTTTAAGTGCTTCAGTAACATCTGTTTCTATTAAGCCTTGAATACGTGAAAAACTGGCAGCTACTGCATTATAATCGGCAAGAATCTGGCGATTGACTGAAAACTTTCTTTTATGATAATCCTTAGGAGATTTCATTTTCGATAAATTATGCTTGATGTTATTGATAAAATTTGTTGTGAGTAAATGAAAGTTAACTAGGCATTCTTTTGTTCTCTTTTTATTAACCACAGCACTATCAAAGAAATGGAAACTACTCCGCTTAAAGCTAAACCCGGTGCAATAATCTCACTGAGGATTATTATATCTATAGTAACTGTGATCTGAGAAGAATCTAACCAAATAAGGTAGGAACCTACTTTTTCGAAAACTAATGTTACATTGTTATTGTTCGTATTTGAAGCATCTAAGTATCCTGTTCCTGACCCAAATCCATCTTCTGTTTCAGCATATGTAGACCAGAGACCTTCTTCAAAAATAAAATATCTGAGTTTTCCAACGCTGATATGAATCTCTATTGTAGCTAAACAAACCATATCCCCTCCAATCCAAGAGTTAATCTCTCCTATGATTGTATCACCGAAGTTTGCACTTACAGTAGTTTTCTCGTGAACAGTACCTAAAACAATACTCCCTGTAAAGAATCCAGCTGAAACAATTATTACTATTGCCAAATAAACATTCATTTTACTTATGTTCATCCTTATCTAATATTGAATAACATGTAGATTTAAAAGATTAATGGAAAAGAGAGGGTAGTTTAATCTATTTGATATCAAAAAACTTCTTTGCATTATCAACTATTTGCTCAGCAACATCTAGTTGATCCATTTTATTGACATAAGCTATAGCTGCAACAGCATATTTCACATTGGCAGGTGTATTAAAACCTCCCATTTTGAAAGGATGTTGGAAACAAGAATCTGTCTCTGTGAGAAGTTTATCTAAAGGTACTCCTTGAATATTTCTTCGCCATCGATTGAATCCGTAAGCAGAAGATGGGACAGAAATAAAATAACCCATTTTAGCTAGCTTAGGTCCCCATTCTGCTGGGCCTGAAAAGCAGTGCCATTGGACACTTTCGGGCTTTACACCTTCTTCCTCCAATATTCTGACTATCACTTTATTACAGAAATCTCTTTGATTAAACTCATGGTTGGGATTCTTATGATCTATGTCTCTTTGAGTCGCATTTCTGACATGCAAAACATAAGGTTTGTTTAGATGTTTAGTTTCTTGAATTACTTTTTGAAAATAATCTATCTGCTCTTGTCTTATAGACAGCGATTTTCCATGATGAAAATCTAATCCAAATTCACCAATACCTACATAGGAATCTTGCTGATTCTCTAAGAAATCTATGAAATCTGGGTGCTCCTCCATAACTGCATCCATACCGTATCTATCTGAAGGTTTCAAACACCCCATTGTGAGATAAATTCCTTTATGCTCTTTTATGAAATCTAGATGATACTGGTACTCGTGGTTGTAGACACTGCTAGAAGTAATAATGAACTGACCATTGTGTTTTTCAAAGAAAGATTCATACTGACTATCATAGGAATGAGTAGGTTTGCGATAAGGTTCTCGATCAGGAAAATGAGCGTGACAATCAACTATAGGCATGTCTTGGTCTGGTTGTATAGGTATACTCTCGTCTCTGCGTCTGTATGACATGGCAGAAGAAAATCTTGGACATCTATAAATATGTTGTCTGAAGCTCTTACTTATTCTTCTTCATCCTAATTAGACCGCACTCAGGACATTGAAACTTAGTTTGTTTGTGAAACCCACCTTTTCTCTTGACTTGTTTCATTGCAACCTGCTTCTTCTTAGAATTACGACATCTTGGACAAAGCATTTTACTCTACCATTAGATCTGTAACTGTGAAAAATTGCAACTTTTCCAATTTGA
>JAAFKJ010000189.1 GCA_021399395.1 Candidatus Heimdallarchaeota archaeon | reverse complement strand
TGTTTAGAATTTAGTAATCTCTCCAGCATTTGATACTTCAAAACTAACCCTAATCCATTTCCTCTATGTTCATGTAGCACACCTGTTTCCCATTGCCATGCAACGTGTGGTTGATTATCACTAATCACTGAAACCGTAATACCTACTGGGTCCTTTGTTTCTCGTTCAATTGCTACGAAAGACCAAAAATTTTCCCAATTCTGCAGATTATTTTCACATTGCTCATCATAACGTTCTACTGTTAGCTTGGAATTTTCTTCGGATAGCTGCTCTCTTGGCATATCATTCCAAACACATTCCATTAAATTGACAAACTTAGGATAATTTTCTATTTCTTCTTTGTAATTCAGATCATCAACTACAATGATATCATAACCTTTCTGAAGTGCTTTTTTCTTTTGTTTGTGAGCTTCTAAAGAAATCTTTTCTAAATTCTGCTCCTCAAGATTCGCAATATAAAAAAACTCTTCATAAGCATGTTCATCTTTAATCTTATCATAGAGATGCTCTTCTTTCGTTTCGCTCAAGTACCAAGCATACAATGTTTTGATTTGTTCTGGGATATTTTTCACTATCTCTTTGAACATGATCAATCTATTATTTTCTTTTTCCTCATTATCATACAAGTGAATAAAATGCCAAGCTTGTTCGAGATTATCGAACTTAGTATTCCATCCTAACCAAGCATAACTCACAACTTCATCATTCTCATCCAATCCTACAAATCGGATGTTTTTCACCCAAGATAGTTCGGGAACCTTCCAACTTCTTCTATAGAAGTCTAGGTGAGGTGGATCTACAGGAAGGTATTCTCTTTGAGTTTTCTGCATCAATTTGAACATACCTTCAAGATATTTTTCAGGGATATCTTCTTTCATACCTTTAATGATGTTCTGAATTCTCATTTTGTCAAATTTCAGAAAAGTCGTTAAAAATCTGTTGAATGAAAACTGATTTAATTATTGAAAGGAGTTCTTTCTCTTTGCTTTGAGTACCATTCAAACGCTTCAGTTAAGGCTTCTTTGAAGGTTTTCTTACTTGAAATCCCAAGAGTTTCTTCAATTTTGTTAGTATTTGCCTTTCTTGTTTTTCCCAATTGCATAACTCTATATTTATTTAGCAGAGGTTTTTTCTTAAAGATCTTCCATTGTATTTCACCTAGTATACCAACAAACATAGCTATCTGATAATTAAGATTGAATGTTTTTAGTTCTTTATTGCAAATTTCTGCAGCTGTTTCAAAAATCTCCCTTAATGTAACATGAAAACTAGCATGGTTGAAAATCTCATTCTTAGCACCTTCCAATTGTTCCATCTTTATTAAAGCTTCAACTATATCTCCTACATAACTATAAGCTATTACAGCGTTTCCTTTTCTAATCAAAGGTATTCGACTACCACTTTCAACTAAATTGAAGATATTTGGAGTAAAATGATCGCCTGGTCCAAAGATAATCGGTGGTCGAAGTGCTGAAGCTTTGAACCCATATTTATTAGCATAACTAAATACTTCTTTTTCACCAAAATATTTACTTTCTCTATAACCAGGTATTAAGTTAATTTCCAGAGTTTCATCGAAAGGAGAAGTTGGTAAATCAAAACCATAAACACCCATTGTAGACATGTAAATGAAAGTTGAGGAACCTGCTTTTACGAACTCTTCAAGCAGATTTTTTGTTCCTATGTGATTTACTTCATAAAAATCTGATAAGGGAGCTAAATCATCTACTACAGCTGCTAAGTGGAAAACAGAATCAACTCCGTCTAAACACCCCTTTAGATCATTATTTGAAGTAAGATTACCAAAGTGAAATTTAATGTCATGGTTTGAGTATTCTTCGCATTTATCTTTTTCACTAGGTAAAACCAAAGCTGAAATTTCCCTTCTTGGATATAGATTTCTTAATTCTTTTACTAAACGAGAACCAAGAAAACCAGTAACACCTGTGATAAGTATTGTCATGTTAAACATTAACGATTCTTTTTGAAATTATAATTCTTTCCCCAAAAATCTAAAACATTTTCAGATAACCTTTATATTTTATCAGAAAGATAAGTACCTATGCGAAATCGTATTTCCGTCATTTGTTTTATCCTCGTAGTTATGTCTCCATTTACTGCATCTGGATTAACTTTGCAGCAAACTAGTCCTACAATTGTTGATTATATTTATTGTAATAGTAACATTATAACAATTGATGGAACCAATTCGATTTTTGAAGCAATAGCTATAAAAGATGGAACTATTGTGGCCTTAGGAAGCAACGAAGATATATTAGCAAGTTATGAAGCAATAAACAACCAATGTTATAATCTCGAAGGACGAACAATTATGCCTGGGATAGTAGATGGTCACACCCATTACATGGCTTCATTGTTTTGGATAG
>JAAFKJ010000031.1 GCA_021399395.1 Candidatus Heimdallarchaeota archaeon | reverse complement strand
TCTTCAATAAATTCGAAAAGCAATCTAACTAGATCTGATTTGAGCGAGGTCCTATGAAGTGCTATGAGTTCATCGAGCATCTGGATGTTTGTTTTTGTATTTGCAAATTCGGTATAAATGCCAATAATGTCCTTTTCTTGCAAAGTACCTAACAGATTTTCCAGAATCTCCAGAATGAAGTACATCTTATTGTTTATGTCTCCTGATTCACTGTAGCTTTCAAGCATAATTTTTGTAGATATCTCTTGAGCTTTGGATGCGATATCCTCATAAGCTATATCGAGCATTTCCACGACAAGTTCATCAACCATGATTTCATCTGGCTTTTCCTCTGAAGGAACTTCAGCAACTTCTAATCTATGCGAAGTTTCTTTGATTTCCTCATCTAGCCACTTAACAAAAGTGGGGGTGATAATTGGTTTGCGATCTAATAGTGTGTGTGCTGATGTAAATTCTTCTTGTTTTGGCTTAGGGTGAAAATATTGGTTTTTGATTGTCGAATGGGTAGTATATTCTGGATAGTTCTCATAAACATACTCAATTAACTGACGTAAACCATAGGTTTTGAAATCATAACAAAGATCTTGGATAACTTGATCATAGATGTCTCCGAAGTCATTCTCAAGAATATACTGCTCACCGTATTCTGTAATCTGATAACGATGTAAAAGCTCTGAGCCAGATTTTTCAACCTCTTCATGTTCAATGTAACCATAATCACATAGGTGCTGGATGTCCTCTTGCACAACTTGACAATAGGGTCCGAACTTAAAGGGAATGAATTCATATCCTGTTTGAATGTGATAATTCTTCTCTAAAAGGAACAAAAGTTTCTGAAACTGTACTCTCCCATTAACAAATCCCATGTGTTTCAGTAATAACAATAGTGTCGAATAACGGGACATCTCAATAATATTAGGGAGAGATTAATATATAAACTCAAAAAAACCTTGGTGACACTAAAAAAAGTGTTTTTTATGAAGAAATTCTGTAAATAACACTTTCACGATAGCCCGTAACCGCAGATACAAACCCACTCAACATCCGATCTAAGTCACTATCTCCAGTATCAACCAAGAATGGTTGCCCGTTTAAGGAATTGATTTTTTGTTTTGTTGCTATGATTATAATATTGTCTTTTCCTATTTGCTTGATTACTTCTGAACTAATTTGTTGATTCCCTCTACCAAGCAGAAAACCTTGCCCTCCAATGGGGGTTACAATCATTTTTACCTTCTTTTCTCTAATATGTTCCAATATCCCTTTTTCACTTAGATCCTTTTCGACAAGTTGTTTTCTATGAACAATATCTACACCTAGCAAAGTATTTTCTAGCTTCAATCTCTCCATAATGGACCTAGTTGTGGTACCAGGACCGATGATATAGTAATAGTCTTCTTCCATATTTTCTATTATCTCTTGAGCTATCGCTTCTTGAGAATAACGTTCATTTATGGAACTACCCGATTTTAATCTTTGAACATGATTTCTTTCATATGGAATATTCAGATAACCATATAGTTTTGCGGATACAATTCCAGATCTAAAAGCTTCTTCATCGATATCCATAACTTCTGCTTCTTTTAATTCTCTTACTTCTCCTTGAAGATATGAAGCGGCTAGATCCCCCGCCCTCATAGGATTACATGCATAAACAGCTGAATGCATTTTAACTCCAGTTGGAATACCAAGTACAACAAGTTTGGTACCAACAGAATTGTAGATGTCCCTTGCTGTTCCATCTCCTCCTGCAAAGAGTAGAAGATCTACTTTGAGTTCGTATAATTCCTTAGACGCTTGCTGAGTATCATAAGGAGTAGTATTCCCTTCATCTATTGAACCTATGATTTTTGGATTGAGACCACATTGTTTGACAACCCCTTCTCCCATCTCTCCCGGATAGGTAATTAGTTCAATTTCATCTTCAAGGGAGGTAAGCCTTTCTAAGGTTTTGATTGTACGTTGTGGAGATATTGGTTTTGCACCCAAATTTCTGGCTTTCGCTAGAATTTCCAATCCGTCGGTTCCTTTAAGTCCGACTTTACCACCCATACCAGCAATAGGATTTATGATTAAGCCCAGCTTTTTCAACTTAAATCAACTCTGTCTATTTCTACTTCTTACTTTTTTTCAAATAAGATCTCCAAGTAATAGCCCATTTTGAAGGATCATCTAATGGGTCATGATCAATTTTATGAACAACACTTCTATGAGGTGCACCTTTAACAATTTCAGGATTTTCATAAGCTTCCTCAACTACCTTCTTCAGTCCACTGATGTATTCATCGAGTTCAGTTTTTGAATAAGATTCAGTTGGTTCAAGAGTAAAGGGTTGAGGAACAATGAATGGATGATGACTAGACCACATATGAAACCCAAAATCAGCCATACGACAAGTAACATCTTCAGTTGTTACTCCTGTTTCTTTGTAAAGTTCATCCCAACTATACCGAACTTGTTCAATTCTGTGCCTTCCTTTTGCGTATGGTGCACTTGCTCCACGAATTTCGAGAATCTTCTTCAAAAGATAGTTGTTGTTCAATACTGCTATTTCAGAAACTTCTCTTAACCCATCTTTACCTAAACTCATTATCCAAGAGTATGCTTTTAATATAGCAGGAACCACTCCGTAAAACGATCTAACCTTACCTATGCTTTTTGGAATGTCATAGTTAAGATGGTATTTTGAACCGTCATATTCAACTAGAGGAACAGGAAGATATTTCATAAACTCTTTAGATACGCCAAGAGCTCCAGATGCAGGACCTCCGCAACCATGTGGGGAAGAAAAGGTTTTGTGAAGGTTAAAGAAACAAAGATCAAAATCAGCTTCTTTAGCTCTGGTGATTCCTAAGACTCCATTTGCATTAGCTTGGTCATAACCACAAACACCACCAGCTTCATGAACAATTCTGGTGAATTCCTTTATTCTAGGATTGAAGATTCCTGTGTCCTCTGGATTAGTGATTAACAAACCAGCAGTACGTTCTGAAACAGCTTCTGTAAGAGCTTCAACATCAGGTAATCCGTCTTCGTTTGGATAGATGTTAATAACTCTGTACCCTTTGACATTAGGTGCTGCAGCATCTGAAGGGTGAGAAAACATGGTTGAAATAATCTCATCTCGTTGCTCTGCTTCTCCATTAGCTTCATGATGCGCATAAATGATAGACACCATAGCGAATATTGCTTGACTTCCTCCACCTGGTTGAAATGTAAACTTATCTAGACCCGATATCTCTCGAAGGAATAAGTCTAATTTGTAGATTATCTCGAGAATTCCTTGAACTGTACTTTCATCTTGTGAGGGGTGAAGTTCTGTAAACTTTGGAGCAGTAGCAAATTGTTCATTTATCTTAGGACTATATTTCATTGTACATGTTCCTTGTCCAATATCCACGTTCAGATCTGCTCCAAGAGTCTGTTGGGACATGCGAAGATAGTGCTTTAAAACTTGCATTTGAGAAAGTTCTGGTAAATTAGGGGGTTGAGCTCTTATCATGTTGCTTGGAAGTTTAGAGATACCATCCCCTACAATTGCTTCGATTTCCTTTTCAATTTCTGGAAATAGGATACCACGTTCACCTTTACTACTTAACTCGTATATAACAGGTTCATCCCACTTGGCTTGATGAAAATTCCTGACTTTGGATTCTCTAGTCATCTCATATTCCTCCTCCGTTAATACACTCGTCTAGCGTTTGAGCTAAACGATCGATATCTTCTTTGGAGTGAATCTCTGTTATACAATAGACTGCACAGTTATCCAATTCAGAAAACTCTCTAGTGATATTTTTACCACCAAAAATTCCTTTTTCGAGTAAAGACTTATTTATGGTTTCAACGGTTTTTCCAGAGTCAGTGAAATCTAAAACAAATTCTTTGAAGTGAGATGATTGAGAAAATAATACTGATACTCCCTTAATCTCTGAGAGTTTATTTATCGCATATTGGGATTTTTGTACAATTACTTTACCTAATTCTTGCATCCCTTGTGGTCCAGCTAATGCTAAGTAGACTCCAGCTGTTATACCCCATAAGGCAGAAGCTGTTCCTATAAACTCTTTTCCTTCAATTCTATCATGAAAAGAAGTTCTATCATAAGTTACATCTCCAAACCCATGTTCACCTTCAACAATTGTCGTAGTAATTCCGAAGAGTCGAGACGGATATTCCATTACATACCGTTCTTCGTCTCTAGTGGCAATGAAGCCTGCTTGCCCTCCACCATATTGCATATGCATACCTAAACTTTGGATGTCTCCACAAACGATATCAGCTCCATACTTACTGGGAGGTTTAAGTATTCCGAGAGTAATCGGATCAATTCCTACAAGGCATAATGCGCCATACTTATGTACAATATCTGAAATAATCTCTCCCTGATCATCTATAACACCAAGATATGAGGGATTCTCAAAATATATTCCAATTACCTTATCAGATATTTTTGACTTCAAATCCTCTAGATTAATTTTTCCAGTTTCTTTATCATAATTAATTAACGTAATTTTAACAACAGGAGAACAATAATTGCGAATTATCAAAAGCCTATCTGGAGATATTGAATCTGCAATCAGTATTTCTGAACGTCCAGTAATTCTTCCCGCCATTCTAATCGAAGTGCTAGCTGCTTGTCCCCAATCATAAGTTGGTACATTTACAACATCCATTTCAAGAAGATCTCCTATCATACTAGCATATTCAAAAAGTGCTTGAAATCTTCCGTGATCTTCATATGGCTCTCCTGCATAAGCAGTTAAAAATTCTGAACGTTGATTAATTTCATCGCAGATGGCAGGAATATAGTGTTGCCAGCAATCCCCTCCTAAGAAACTAAGACTTTCTTGACAAGTCTGATTTTTTGATAAAATCTGTTCAACATGTTTTTTTAAGGCATATTCTGAAAGGTAAGGTTCTGGAAGTTTCATCTCATCTTTAAACCTTAATTCCTCTGGAATGTCCTCGTATAGGGTTTCAATATCTTTAACTCCAATCTCTTCCAACATCTTTTCCTTTATTTCTGGAACTGAATTTGGAATATAGGGGTGAATAAACGCTTTCCTCTTCTTCATAAATTCTCCACCAATTTATTTTTTCTCAAAATAATCTGTTTAAGCTAAACCTCCACCATCAACAATAATGGAAGTACCAGTCACCCAACTCGAAAGGTCGCTTGCAAGGTAAAGAACTGCATTCGCAACATCTTGAGGTTTTCCAACACGATTGATAGGACGATCTGCTGCTTCTTCCATGAACAAGTTTTCATCTATACCTAATTGTTCTGCTTCTCCTCGTAAAAGAGGGGTATCAATGTCACCTGGACACACGCAATTTACACGGATGCCAACCTTGCCATGGTCTATTGCCATTGCACGGGTCATATTAACCACACCACCCTTAGCTGCACAATAAGCTACTGCATCAGGCCCTCCCTTAATGCCCCAACCAGATCCGGTATTAATTATACTCCCACCTTTTCCTTTCATCATAATAGGTACAACATATTTAGAAAGAAGATAAATTGCTTTTAAATTCACATCTATTGTTAAATCCCAATCTTCTTCCTCCAATTCTAGAATATTCTTTCGACGAATTACACCAGCATTGTTGAATAAAATATCAATACTATTGAATTCTTTGTGAATTTCTTCAACAGTCTTCTTACATTCAGAATCAGAAGTAACATCACATAGATAAAATTTAGCCCTACCTCCAGTTTCTAAAATCTGTTCTGCTGCAACAATACCATCGGCTTCATTGATGTCAATTAGTGCAACAGCTGCTCCCACCTCTGCTAGAAGTTTTACTGTAGCTAATCCAATTCCAGAGGCTGCTCCAGTAACAATTGCAACTTTACCATTTTGAGTAACGAGATCTAAAACACGTTTGAATTTTGTTTCCATATTATCCTTTCCTGCAATTTTCAAATTATTGTTTCATTGGTGTATAGGGTCCTGCGGTTTCCCCGCCATCAATGGATATAGCTTGTCCTGTGATATATGCTGCTTCAGATGATGCTAAGAATGCAAAAAGACTAGCGACTTCTTCTGGTTCAGCATGACGATTTAAGGGTATCTTCTTATTTACTTCTTCAAGCATTTCAGGAGTATATTCTGCTTTTTGCATAGGAGTAAGAACATATCCTGGACATACAGCATTTACTCTTAACCATGGAGCAAATTCTAAAGATAATGACTTTGCTAGAAGAATTACACCAGCTTTTGAACTATTATAATCAGCGTAAAATGGATGTCCTTCTAAACCATTGGTTGATCCAGTCAGTAGAATTACACCTGAATGTTGTTCCTTCATCCTTGTTATTGCTTCTTTTGCACATAGAAACATTCCATCTAGATTGATTCGAAGGACTTTTGACCATTGTTCATAATCAACTTTCAAAAATGGATTACGATAACTTATGCCAGCATTGGAAATTAATACATCTATACCGCCTAACAATTCATCTATTTTCTCAAAGGCAAGCTTCACTTCTTCTGGATCACTAACATCAACATATGTTCCACCTTTGAGTTCAGGAATATTTGTTAATACTTTGGATAATTCTTCTTTGTTCCAATCTAGTATGACTACTTTGGAACCTTCATCAACAAATCTTTTAGCTGTAGCTAATCCAATTCCACTAGCTCCACCTGTAATTACGACTCTCTTCCCATGAAGATCATTGTATATACCCATTTTATTCACTGCTCTATACTTCTGATAATCTTATATGATTTTTTCCCTACAAATTTAGTATTATACCGCAGAATCAACAAATACAATCTGATGTGTGGCTTATTATTTTAAATGTAATTGAAAACAGCTGATAGAAGCTTCGAAAAAGATGTTTACGCGGATAATGTCGGAAATTATCCCACAAAAATAATACGAAAATAATTCAAGTTTTTAATTTGATACCACAAAAGCTTTAATTATTTCTCTAAATTAATTCTTCTATTATGAAAAAACGGAATATTATTGCGATAATCATGATTTCTATAGGTGTCGCACTTATTATAACCGCACTTGCGATTGTATATAGTTTTGATCCATTAACTCATAATAATCCTATTGATGAACCCCTAACTAATTTCTTCTATAACAACAGGAACAAAATCTTTGGGGGAATTATGTACCTTATTTCTTACCTGGGGCAAGCTATAGTCTACATTGGAATTTTACTTCTACTTTATTACCTATATGATAAAAAGAAAGCTTACAGAGCTATGACCTTTGTAGTAACATCATCAGTAATAAATTTCTCAACCAAAGCTGTATTTAATCTAGAAAGACCAGAAGCAAGTTTACAATATGGAAACAATCCCGAAGAAACAATGTTTTCACCAGCAGATGAAATTACAACTGGACTACCAAGTGGTCATACTCAGAATAGTTCAACTTTTTGGGGTTCTTTGATGATTTTTATTAAAAGATGGTGGATGATTGTAATAGGTTCGATTATTGCCTTTTTCATTGGTTTCTCCAGAATTGCACTCAGGGTACATTGGTTTACAGATGTAATTATGGGTCTTGGAATAGCTCTAGTAATATTAGCTATATATCTTCTTATCAAAGATCCAGTAGAGAATTTTATAGATTCTAGGACACTTTTTGTTAAAATACTTCTTTGTATTGCAATGTGTATTGCTTTTGCCATACCTATAATTTTCTTAAACTACAATAGAGTTGTTAATGATTACGAGATTATATCAGAATCTTTGAAACTTATAACCCTCTTCACAACAGTTTCTATGTCTTATGCACTTGAAGGAAAATTAGTAAATTTCCAGACTGATATTGACAAATGGTGGAAATATCTTGTGAGAATATTAATAGGTGCTGCTTTCTTTGCTGCTTTCTATTTTGGTTTATCCCTTTTGTTTGATTTAGTAATCAATAATGTTGCATGGATCGGAATAGAATTAACGCTTGATTTGATAAGATATGCAATTCTTGGGCCTGTAGTTATTCTACTTGCTCCTTGGGCAATGATGAAATTACAAGTATAGATGAATAGAGGAAGAATTTCCTTTTTTTCTTTTTGATACACATTTACAGATGCTATTCTGTCTTTCAACATTAGATTTTTAAACAAAGCTTGGTTTTGCTAATTTGTCTAAGAGGATTCAAAATGAGCGAAGAAATCAAACTCTTTGGTAAATGGGACCTAAGTGAAGTAGAAGTACCTGATTTAGGTTTACAAAGATATATCTCATTAAAACCTGTTTACTTTCCCCACTCTGGTGGTCGTTTCCAAGATCAACGTTTCAAAAAAGCAGAAATGAACATTGTTGAAAGGTTCGCTAATAAGCTTATGAAGAGAGGAAAGAATGCAGGTAAGAAACAAAGGACAATCAATATCGCAAGAGTTGCATTTGAGATAATCCATGAAAGAACTGGTAAGAATCCTGTTCAAGTTCTCGTAGATTCAATCTGTAATGTCGCTCCTAGAGAAGAAACAACTCGTTTAACCTATGGCGGTGTAGCACAGCACATATCAGTTGATGTATCACCCTCAAGAAGAGTTGATTTATCATTAAGATTCTTAGCTAACGCAATTAAACAAAAGAGTTTCAACAACATTAAGAGTGTTGAAGAAGTTGTTGCAGAAGAGCTCATATTAGCAGGAACCAAAGATCAATCAAGTGCTGCAGTTAAGAAGAAACAAGAGATAGAGAGAATTGCTCTATCAGCAAGATAAAGTTAGGTGGATAAAATGGGTAAACGACCAGCAAGATCTTATAGATATATAAGAGGTCCAGCAAATACACGTACAAGTAAATACGTAAGAGGAGTTCCAGATTCAAGAATCAGAGCTTATGATACCGGAAACCGTAAAGGAGTCTTTCCTGTTCATATTCATCTTGTGGCAAAAGAGAGGTGTCACATCAGACATACGGCTCTAGAAGCATCAAGAATGGCTGTTAACAGAATTCTTCAAAGGGATATAGGTATCGAAGACTATCATATGACAATCAGAATCCATCCACATCACATATTAAGAGAAAATAAGATGATGGCAGTTGCTGGAGCAGATAGAGTACAAGATGGTATGAGAAAGTCTTTTGGTAAACCAACTGATCGAGCTGCACGTGTTAAAGAAGGACAAGAACTTCTTACTGTTAGAACCGAAGCTAAGAACTATTTCATTGTACTTGATGCATTAAAGAGAGCTTCAGATAGATTTTCAACTCCTTGCGAATATAAAATTGGCAAAGGCGAAGAGTTGGTAAAAGAGTTTCTAAAGAAAAGAAGTAGAGCTATGTAAGCTCTAAACATCTGTTTTTAGTTTTTTAATGAATTTCTCCTATATTCTATTGTATTAGTTATTTCTCCATACTACTGGGGAATTACAAGAGAATATAATAAAAAAAGCATAGTTGAAGATAATGACAGAAGAAAACGATTATGGAATAAAATATGGAATTATTTCAGAACTTGAAGAACAGCTAAGTGTAACACTCTATAAATGGTTAGAAAAACGGGCCCTGCAACTAGAAGAAAATGAAGATAAGAAAATGATCGTTGATTTATTACAGGGAGCAGAAGAAGTTTTGAATAAATGGTTGTAACCAGTTCTTGATTTTATCTTAATATTTTTCCTCAATTCTTGCTTCCCAATCAATTACATCTACAAATTCTTCATTTAGTGAGATGATATCTTTTTCAGTAATAGGGTTATATTCATCAACGGCAAATTCTATTGCTTCATCTTCAGTTTTAGCAACTACCCTGTAATGGTAATCTCGTCTCTCTGTTCTTGTTAAAATAATATAATAATCATTGACACCCTCTTCCTTAACTTTTTTTGGCTCACTTTTTGGTTTATACTTCCTTCCGGGCATAAGATTTGATGGTGTGACCCATTTTAAAAGACTTTGACCAAATAAACTTGAATTATTCATGAATGATTAAGAACAAAAGAATTAAAAATGAATCAGAAAGATAAAAGGTGAACACGGCTCGGTAGCTCAGTTGGCAGAGCGCAAGACTCATAATCTTGACACAATAAGGGTTAGAACTGCAATTGTGAACCTCAGATGAGAAATCTTGAGGTCGGGGGATCGAGTCCCCCTCGAGCCACCATCTTTTCTTAATTACATGTTATTTTAGTGATGAAGTCAAACAATAATGAACACATTCTGGTACATGAGTTAAAAACTATTTATCAAAAATGAAAAGAAATCGAAAGATATTCATCTTTCTAAAGTATATTAAAATTATGATTTTTGTAACTGATGGTTTTTGATGGTATCAGACTCATCATCAATAGTAACCTTAACCATGTTGTCTCCTTGCTTTATCTTGTATACAACATCCATACCGTCTACGACTTTTCCAAAGATTGTATGTTTTTTGTTAAGATGCCCACAATTATCAGGATTGAGAACAATGAAGAATTGTGATCCATTTGTATTTGGTCCTGCATTAGCCATACTCAAGTGTCCTAGTTTGTGAATTTGAACAGGATTATCTACTTCATCAGCTATTTGATATCCTGGTCCACCTCTACCTGATCCGCTAGGATCTCCTCCTTGAACAACAAATTCAGGAATCACACGATGAAAAACAACACCATCATAGTAGTTAGATTGAGCTAAAGATACGAAATTCTTTACTGTATTTGGTGTATGTTCATCAAAAAATTCAATTGTAATAGTACCCTTATTGGTTTCCATAATTGCTTTGGTCATATAAATCTCCTAAATGTCAGTGAATATTTCTTATTTTTATTTGTAGCGATAAGGCAACAAATTATTATTTGATAAATTATAATAAATATTGAAGTTGAAAAGATTGAATACAATTGAAGACGTAACAAAGCCTATACAAAAACCCTCATTGAAATTTGCTCCATGGATTTCTGCTATAATTATTCTAATCTATTCTGTTGTTGTACAATTCTTACTAATTACAAGTATGGAAAGTGCATTCGATGTAGTGGAGGATTTCTTTGAGCGATGGTCATCTAGCTGGGTTTTAATTGAAATACCGCTTCCTTTGATACTAGCAGTAATTTTTTACTATTACAGTCAACATAGCAGATCAAGAAACATCAATCTGTTCCTCTTTAGCATAACCGCATTGGGAACAGCTGTATTGGGTATAGTTGTTTATGTAATTCTTATTCAATTTCCTATTCAGAGACAATATACTGATTTCATCTTCATTCTCTCAACATCCATCGTATCTGTTGTATTTGCCTTTATCTCTCTCTTAGTAAGGAGAATTACTGTCAAACGGAAAACCTTGCAGTAAGGTTCCTTCACCAGAAAGTGACCTAAACAGCAAGGTTAATTCCGAGAATATTCACCCTTCCAATAAGGTAGTTGTTCTTTTCGCCTTATAATTTAAAATGTTCTTCTAATTAGTTCACATCAAATAACAAGTTTAATAATTGGTACATTTGAACAAAATTCATGGGGATCCCAATTAATGAACCTCTAATTAAAGAACAATCAGTGTTAGACATAAATCCTGAATTAGAACAGAAAGCTCAAGAGATGTTGACAGCTACAGAAAGAGATGTTCCAGATTTTTGGGAAAGTAGTACCACTGAGATACTGTATGTCCCCGTTGATGATGGAGAGATTCGAATATATCATTTTAAACCTGATAATCCAATTTCAAAACGTCCTTTAATTTTTGTTCCTGGATGGGGTGGAACTGAAATGGGGTACGTGGACTTCTATGAAGTCATTCATGATAAAGTTGAGTGCTATTATGTTGAAACTCGTGAAAAGAGAAGTAGTAAATTGGATAGAAAAAAGGCTAAAATGGATATGAACCAAAAAGCCAAAGATATTCAAGATGTAATCAATTATCTAAAATTGGACAAAGAAGATTTTGTTCTCTTTGGTACTTGCTGGGGTGGAGCTATACTCTTACACGGCTTAATTGATGGAACTATAGACGCTCCTACTATTATTACTCATGATCCAATGCATACTTTGTGGTTTCCAAAATGGTTTTTGAAATACGTAACTCCATTTCTTCCTGTTTTTGTTATTAGAATGATGAAACCCATACTTAGAAGAATTCAAATGAGAGGAATGAATGAGGAAGTTCAAAGAAAGAGAGCTGAAAATTTCATTGATAATGCTGAACCTTGGAAATGGAAAAGAGCTGCAGAATCTGTAAGAGATTTTGAACTCTTTGGTACTATTTCTGGAATTACAAAAGAAGTATTCATTATCAATGGCACCCAAGATAAAATTCATGATCAAATTACTTACACAAAAATTGCAGCAGAAATGCCATCTAGTAGATTCATTTTCATCAAAACAGATGAATCCAGAAGAGAGCGATTAATGGGATTAGTAAATCTAGAGTTCAGCAAAGTGACTAAAGATGAAGGAATTCCTCCTTCTTTGGAAGATTTTGAGAAAAAAATTCCTCGATAGAACTAAAAAGCTCTGTAAAGACTGAAATTTCTTGCATTTTAAGTGAATATTTAAATTAAACTAGTACAGTAGAAGACAAAAATTCTCCTTCAGGAGACAATTTGAGGTGAAAAAATGTCAAATATTGATGTTGTTTTAGATAAAGATGATATTAAAGAAACCGAATTAGAATCAAAACAGACCAGTGGTAAAAATGCATGGTTATGGTACAGTTATGATATGGCAGATACTTTCTTTTCGCAATCTGTAATAAGTCTAGCATTTACTCCATTTGTTCTTCTACTGGGTGTACAAATGGGTTGGGCGTTTTCTACAGTATTTATCATAATGTCAGTTTTCATGGCTGGTTCAAATCTTTTGATAGCAATACTTGGACCAATCATGGGAGCGATCTCTGATAAAGTAGGGAAAAGAAAACCCGCAGTACTTATCTCAGCAGGTATAATGGTGACCGCAACTGCAATGATTACGATTTGGCAGAACTTCTGGTGGGCATGTATTTTATTTGTTATAGCAAACTTCTGCTATCAAGCAGGTAGAATGTTTTATGATGCTCAAATCCCATTTATTGCTGAAACAGAAAAAAGAGGTTTTACTCAAGCTATTGGTGGTGCACTCGCAGCATTTGGTTCAGTAATAGCAATACTTTTGAGTATGGTTATAGCAATTCCTGGTTTATTTGGTCCCCATACTGAAGTGAACACTGGAATCTGGCAAGTAGGAGACGAAGTAATAAATCCAGCAACCATTAATTATGGTGGTTTAAGATATTTATTCTTAATATCTGCCGTGATTATAATTCTGATTAGTATTCCTTATCTTTTCCATAAGGAAGTAGAAAATCCACCTGAGAAACCTATGTCAGCTGGAGAGCATGTGAGATCATCACTATCCAATTTCAAAACATCACTCAAAGCAATTGTTTCTGATAAGAATTCATGGTTGTTCTTCTTAGCTTGGTTCTTCATCACGGATGCTGCAAATACAACGATTCTTTACATGGTACCAGTGGTTTCCATTATGGGTGGTACAGCACTTGAAGGAAAAACTTTCTATGTCATTCTAGGTGGAATAGTTTTCTCTATAATTTTTGGTGTTATTGTTGGAAGACTTATGAACAGATTAGGACCAAAGAAACTTTTCTTAGGTGTTGGAATATCTTGGTTCATTGCTATAGCTATATTCTGCATAAGTGGATTGAAAATAGGTTCAATAACAATTCCTTCATGGGTAATATTCTTCGGTGCGGTATTCATTGGTGTAGGTTTTGGAGGGATATGGATTGTTGGAAGACAATTTATCATGGTTCTTGCACCGCCTTCAAAACTAGCTCAGTACGGTGGTTTCCAGAAAATTGCTGGAAGAGTGAGTGCAATTGTATCCCCACTCTTATTTGGTTTAGTGATTTTTCTTACTGATCCTTATTTCCAAGGTTCTCAAGAAATAGTTGATCAAGCCATCCCAATGAGAATTGCTCTTGCAAGCTTATTAGTACTTTTTTCATTAGGAGTTCTGATTGCATGGTTTATCAAAGATCCACATGAAAGATATATGAAAGGTGAAAGAGCACCATATAAGGGAATATATGATAAAGAGTAATTCCCATCTTTCTATTTTTTTACTTTTTTTATCAGTTTCAAAACTTCTTCAGGTAAATCTATCATTTGTTCGATATAGTTGTCAAAAATAGGTTTATGTTCTCCTGTCAAACATACTTGGATAACATTGGCTTCAAGTTTCTTCGCATACTCTAGAAATTTTGGATTATCATCGAGGACTATTGCTCTTCTAGGATTTAAGCCAATATCTTTGAAGATTTTTTCATAAAATAACTCACTAGTTTTGTGAGTATTGATAAGATCTGGACCATAGAAGTTGGTAAAATATTCCTTAACTCTCATCCCACGAAGATAACCTTTCAGTTCAGAAGAATGCTCTGCAGACGCAGTATATATCTTGAAACCTTGATTGTGAAGAGATTTAATCGTATCACTTACCCCAGAAAAAGATGATTTTACATTTGGGGTTATCCAATCAATTACATCAAAATAAATTTCCTTATACAGATTTTTAGCTGGAGGGGGAACTCCAACGTACTCGAACATCTCTGAAATCCACCGATTAATAAAATTATCATAGAATGAATTGTACTCGATTTTCTGAGATTCTTGTATGTCTTCATTATACTCTGTTGTAAACGCTTCAATAAATTCGAAGTTGGCTTCTGCCCATCTGTATGGTTCTTCTCCATACTTTGGTGAAAAATAATCTCCTATCATTTTTTGCCATTGTATGCCACGAAGCCGATTATCGTTCATAACTCCCCCATCATCAAAAAAAATAGCATACTCCCATAAATTGGTTTTATTCATTCAAATAAATCAAAATGGTTGACTAAATAAAGCTATGCCCTCAGCATCTAGATTATGAGTGAACCTTCTAATAAGATACTAAATACTTTCAGTGACCTCTGGTTCTTTCAAAACCCCCCTTTTTCGACTGGAGAAATGACTAGAACTTCTTGGAAGGTCATGTTTTATTCACTTTTTGATTCTTTAATCAAACGTAAATCTGACCATACCTTCGGCATAAAAGAATTCTTGAGGATAAGGCGATTTTGAGAGAAGTAAAAATAACAAAAAGAAACAAAATAACTCAAAAAACAACTCTTTCGAATTTATTGGAAATCAAAAGCAGCTTATCAAATTAAATTGAAAGATTAGGGGAAATTAGAATTCCTAAACAGCTACAAAGAGCAAAGCTATTAACATAACTAATATTCCAATAATCAATATTACTTCGCTTGCTTTTCTTCTCTTTTCGATATCAGGCTTCAATTTTTCCTCTGTTTCCCAAAATTGTTCAACATTCTTTCTGTTTTTCAACATCTGACTGATTAATGGTTGAGCTTGAACTATTAATGAACACAAAATCAATAATATTGCAGCAGTAGCCATGATTGCATAGATTACAAATTTAGTTCCTTCCTCGCCCAAATTTATTACAGAGGTGATATCTAGCGTAGTTATTACTACCCAGAATAGTAAAATTGCTATTGTTATTCTCAATCTTTCATTTGTCAATCTTAGTTCTTCTTTAATTACTTCAGAAACCATTTGATCACTCTTCATTAATCATTTTTTCTAATCCTTTAACAATGTTTTCTATCCAATCAAATCGAGGTTGGTTTGGAGCTTCATAGTAAATCCTGATTTTTGGTTCTGTACCTGATTTACGAATTAGAACCCAAGTGCTATCTTCAAGGTCGTATCTTAGGCCATCTATGGTTAGCTCTTTCTTTGTTTCTTCCTCCAATGATTCCTTGAGTCTTAGTTTGCATTTCTCAAAAATTTCTTCTGCTTTGTCAATGTTTACATAGTATGCCTTTCTTTTAGCAATATGAAGTGGTATGTCTTTCATAGCTTCAGATACAGTTATTTTACGGCTTGTAATCACTTTCAAAATTTTAAGAAGGCCATATAATCCATCAATCCAAAAACCCCATTTTGGGAAAATTGGCTTCCAAGGTTCGGATGCGAAAACAATTTTTTCACCTTTTTCAATCAATTTTGATCCTTCAGTGTGTAGTTCACCAAGTTTTGTTCTTACAATAACAGCTCCTTCTTTTTCCACAGTTCTATCAATTGTGGTGGATGAATCAATACTAATTATTACTTTTCCAGAACCTGCTTCTTCTATAGCTAATAATGCAAGTAAAGAATTAACTCGAGATAATTCAACAAATTCGCCCTCTTCGTTAATAATTGCTAGTCTGTCTCCATCCCCATCAAAAGCTGCACCTAGTATTTTTTCTTTTTTGCATAAACCTATAAGAGTTTCAAGATTTTCGGGGCTTGGTTCAGCTAGTCTTCCTGGGAAGAAGCCATCTATATGGGAATTGATAGTTGTTGTTTGAAAACCGTAATGTGACAATAGTAAAGGAGCGAGTTCTGACATAGGGCCATTCGCACAGTCAAGAATAACCTTTCTTCCATCTCCTTGTATGTCCAATTCATCAGTGATCCTCTTGAAATACTGTTCATTTGCATCTGTTAATTCTAGTTGTGGTTGAATTGTATCCCAATTATCATGAATGAAACCAAGTTTTTCTACTTGTCTTTGATCGATGAACGCCTCTATTTCATCTTGTTCAGACATAACAAATTCTCGACCTTTTCTTAAGACCTTTATTCCATTGTCTGGGGGGGGATTGTGAGATGCTGTAATGTAAATGGCAACAGAATGTTTTGGATTCAACGTTAAGTTAGCAATAACAGGAAATGTACAAAGACCCACTTTGAAGACCTTTCCGCCTGCTAGAGAGAGCGCAGCACTTGCACATTGGACTAGTGCTTCTGATGAAGTCCTTGCATCATGACCTACTAAAATGCCCTCGGATGGATACATTTTGGAAACAGCTTGACTGACTTGAAAAACTAGTTCGGCAGTAATTTTAGAACCAAATGGTCCTCTTATTCCAGCTGTACCAAAAAGTTTTGGCTTCTTCGTCATTAATCAACGGGTCTCAACTTTGAATATAAATGATTCTCTTTGAAATAGATGTTTGTAACTGAATAAATTTTAACCAAAGAAATCAGTTAAGGACTTTTGTTCACTATGAGAACCAAGAACCTGTTTCTTGGGTTGGTCAATACCTTGCTCATTCAATAGTTTATCATACAGGTTTTTTATATCCTTAAAATGCTCACTGTATTCTTCCATTAAATTATAGTTCCTTAAGATATAGGCTGGATGATAAGATACATACAATTTAATTCCTAGATCGGTATCAAATGCTTTCTTCACATACTTGGTAACAGCAGCAGAAGGTATGAAAAATTTCAGTGGTATCCCTCCTATGGTGACTATAAGTCTGGGTGAAAGAATGCTTAGTTGTTTGTACAACCATCTTTCACCACAAAAACGAAGTTCAGATTCAGTAGGAGTTCTGTTTTTTCCTTCATCAGTTGTAGGACGACACTTGATAATATTGAGAATACTGATATCCTCTTCTCTCTTCATTCCTATGTCGGCAAGCATGTTGTCTAATAATTGTCCCGAACGTCCGATAAATGGCACACCTTGCTTGTCTTCATAATATCCTGGAGCCTCTCCGATGAAACACAAACCATTGACGGGACCATAGATTCCTGGTACAATTTTGGTTCTACTATCTTTAAGATGACAAGCCTCACACGCTAAAATTTTCTCTGTAAGCGCAGAAAGTTGATCCTCGGACATAAGTATCTCCTTATCAAAAATACATAAGACGAAGGATGTATAAATAACTATAGCCACTTTCCTAATTTATTTGAGCAAAACATTAGCATAAATATCTTCAAAAACAAATATTACTGGGGCTTTTATAGCAAAATATGGCTAGACAATTGATGACACAGGTTTTGCGAGTAGAATGCATAGAAATAAAATATCATCCAAATTTAAGTACGCTTTGTCATCAAGTAAAGAATCTCTACAATCGAGCTAATTTTCTTACTAAAAAAACACTGAAAAACCAAAATAAAATTCTATATTACTATGATCTTAATGTTCTCTTGAAATCAGAAGAATGCTACAAAGTGCTTCCTGCACATACTGCTCAGCAAACTCTCAAAGTTCTCTGTAGGAACTGGAAGGGATATTTTCAAGCTCTAAAAGAATGGAAGAAGGATTCTACTCTCTTTTTTTCAATGCCACTTCCTCCTGGATATAAATCAAAGAAAGGGGAGGATATCGCCATCATTAGTAATCAACAAGCAAGAATTGTAAATGGATGGTTAGTTTTACCTAAGAAAGTTGGATTTTATTGTAAAACTAGATTAGCTGCAAGTTCCAAGTTAAGAGAAGTGAGAATTATACCTCGACGAGTAGGATATACTCTGGAGATAGTATATCTCAAAACAATTCCAAAAATGAAGAAGAATCCTAAGCGGAAAGGAGCAATTGATTTAGGGATAACCAACCTCGTGACCTTTGTGGATAACCTCGGGAATCAGCCGATTGTTGTCAAGGATCACGGGAAAGGGATAAAATCAGTAACACAATATTATTTGAAGAAACAGACACAATTAAGAAACAACTATGTTCAGCAACAGAGAAAGCAACTGAAAACAAAAAATAAACTTCAATATGGAACAAGCTTTTACAAGCTTCGGGAAAAATGGAGAAGGAAACTCAAAGATGCAATTCACAAACTCACCCACTATTTAGTTAAACTATGTGTGGAGCGTGGAATCCATGAAGTAATAATTGGGTACAACAAGAAGTGGAAACAAGGAATACATTTTTGGAAAAAACTTACTCAGATGTTTGTTACAATCCCTTATATGCGCATTATTAATACATTGAAATATAAAGCTGCTGAGTATGGAATAGCGATTGAGCTAATACCTGAAGATTATACCTCAAAGTGCAGTTTTCTTGATAACGAGTTTCCACAATTTAGGTCAAATTATGTAGGTAGACGAATTAAAAGGGGATTGTTCAGATCAGCTCAAGGTTACTTAATCAATGCTGATGTAAATGCTGCCTATAACATACTAGTAAAAAGCGATCCGAAAGCATTTCCCAGAAGGAATGTGAACGGGGTAGGAGGATACGTGATGTATCCACTCAGAGTGAGTATAGAAGAACTGAGTTGTCCTATATAGTGAACTCTAAGGAAGATATTAACTATTCTTGTCCAATATAACAAGAGAAAGCCACCCATCATTAAGTTATTCTCAATAAATCTTGCTGGTGTAGATGAGAAACTTAAAAAGTTTCGAATTTCAGTTTTCACTGGTAATGTTGAAGGACACGATTTTAGAAGCCGATATGTTAGTTACTTGTGATGGACAAAACTCAGTCATAAATGATGCGGCGATATATGTATCTGAAGGTTTGATTGTAGATATAGGTTCTAGAAAGAAAATACATGAAGACTATTCAGCAAAACAAATTATTGAAGGACAAAACAAGATTATCCTACCTGGTCTAGTAAACACTCATAGTCATAGTGTGCAAACTTTTCTAAGAGGAAAAGCAGATGATTACGCACTTCTAGACTGGTTAAGACAAGTTGTTTTACCTGGTGAAGCTAATTATACATCTGAAGAGGTTTATTTCTCTTCACTTCTAGGCTTTGCCGAGATGATACGAACAGGAACAACGACAACAAACGACATGCTAACTACTCATCATTCTAACTTAGGAATAGAAGCTGCAGTGAAAAGTGGCATACGAGCTAGAATTGGTAAAATGTTAATGGATGTAGAGAGTGGCTTTCCTGCAATTATTAAAGAAGAAACTGAAACTGTAATTGAAACAACAAGAAAGCAAATTGATACGTATCATCAAACACAAGATGGAAGAATAAAATATTCTTTAAACGCACGTTTTCTTCTTTCCTGTTCTCCAAAACTTATGCGTTTAATAGTTGAAACTCAACATGATTATGAGGATTTGATGCTACATACTCATGCTTCTGAGTCTCAGGCAGAATGCAGTGAAGTAAAAAAAATGTACAATGATTCTTACATCAGAGCTCTAAACAATCTAAATGCTCTTGGATCAGAGACTATCTTAGCGCATGGTATATGGCTGGATGATGCAGAGTTTAAGTTAATACAAGAATCCAATACCCGCATAACCCATAATCCTAGCAGTAATTGCAAACTAGCTTCTGGAATTTGCGACGTTCTAAGATATCATGAGTTGGGAGTCTTAGTAGGTATAGGGACAGATGGACCTCCTTGTAACAATAACTTTGATATGTTCAGAGACATGAGATTGGCTACCTTTCTTCAAAAAGTTAAACATTTGAATGAACAAGCTTTACCTGCGTCTAGGGTGCTTAAGATGGCAACTATCGATGGTGCAAAAGCAATCAATTGGGATAAGGAAATCGGTTCTATTGAGAAAGGAAAGAAAGCGGATATGATTATGATTGATATTGATCAAGTTAACGCCTTACCATTATATGATCCAATCTCTCACTTAATTTATTCGTCCTCAGGAAAAGATGTTACCATGACAATGGTTGGTGGTAAAATTCTCTACCATAATGGGCAATTCAAAACTTTAGATTTTGACAAAGTAAAAACTGCAGCAAAGAAATTTCAAGAGAACTGGAGTTAAAAATCCATGAAAATAGTCACTTCATCACCTGGAAGAGTTTGTCTTTTCGGAGAAGATGTTGACTATGTGGGTCTGGAAGTAATAACTCTGGCAATAAACCAAAGGATAGAAATTCAAGGAAAAACAAATTCAAGTGGGAAGATTGTAGTAAACTTAGATGATATAAATAGAAAAACTGTTTTTTCTAATGAGAAACAGCATAGATTGCGAAGAAGAGATTATATAAGATCTGCTTTCAATATTTATCAAAAATTTTTTCCCAAGAACTTTGGGGCTGTGTTATCAGTCAAATCAGATTTACCTATTGGTAAAGGACTATCTTCTTCCTCAGCATTTTGTGCTGCTTTAATTGGCTTCTTTGACAAAGCTTCTGATTATAATTCAACAAAAAAAGAGCTTGCATGGAATGCGTATTTAGCAGAAGTTGTAAATTTAGGCGAACCAGGGGGGATGATGGATCATTATGCAAGTGTAATTGGCAATTTAGTATATCTTGAATGCCGTGATCCATATAACCTAGAACAACTGGACTCAAAAATTGAAGGTATAGTGATTGGTGATACGCTAACGAAAAAAGAAACGATACAAACTATATCAACAAGAAAAAACGAAATCTATCAAGGAATAGAACTAATGAAAGGGAAAGATGCTTCTTTTACTTTGGAGAAAAGTTCATTTCATGATGTTCTTGCCGAATATGAAAATGAAAAAAATGTAGGCTTACAGAGATTATTAGGGATTCTAGGGATTAGAGATGTTGTGAGAAAGGGGTATGATATTATAACAAATAAAGACACAACAACAAATGACATCGCTGACTTAATAAACAAACACCATGAATATCAACGAATATATTTCGAAAATGTAACACAAAAAATGCAAGAACTAATTCATTATGCTGAAAATGCGGGAGCTTTAGGGTGTAAACTACTTGGAAGTGGAAACGGTGGTTCTTTCTTAGCATATTCTCCTAGTAAAGAAAAGGAGGTTGCAAAGGCTATTGTTAATGGTGGAGGGTTAGCTTATATTTTGAAGCAAGATGATGGTTTACAAATTGATGTTGTGGATATTTAGTTCTACATTAAATTCTTACATGCAAAAAACTGAAGAAGTAGGAATGTAAACCATTAGGAAAAGAAGAGAGCGTGTCTTAATGGTTGATGATTGTCTTTTCTGTAAAATCGTTCGTGGAGAAATGCCTAGCCATACTCTTTACGAAGATGAAGAAGTGAAGGTATTTCTAGATATATTTCCTGTATCAAAGGGACATAGTCTAGTAATCCCAAAGAAGCACTATGAACAAATTATAGATGTTCCTGAAGAGGAAATGGCTTTTCTTAAGAAATTGCCAGAAATTTCAAAGAAATTAAAAGAAGTAACAGAAGCTACTGGATTAAATGTCGTCCAAAGTAATGGTAAGGATGCGGGGCAAGTTATTGGACATGTTCATTTTCATCTGATACCAAGATTTCCTGAAGATGGGATTATGAAACTTCCAGCACAATCGGAACTAGATGAATCCGTAGCAAAAGAAATATTGGAAAAATTCAAAATTTAATGGTGATTTGACAAAAGACAAGCACAAAATTAATAACAAAGGAGTAAATGAACACAGCAAGGGGAAAATAATGGCGGAAGAAGAGGGACATGGTAAGAAATATATCTTCAAAATAGTTTTACTAGGCGATCCAGGGGTAGGTAAAAGTTCTCTAATCACTAGATTTGTTCATAACCGATTTCAAGCATCATATCTAATGACAATTGGTGTCGATATTCTAAGCAAACAATTATTTGTCGGAAAAGATGAAGTGTTGTTCCTAATAAGTGACATCGGAGGTCAAGAAAGATTCGCTTCAGTAAGAGAAAAATTCTACAGAGGGGCAAGAGGTTGTTTCTTAGTATTTGATTTAACAAGAAATAATACTCTTAATTCTGTTAAGGCTTGGAAAAAGGGATTGGAAAGTGTAGAAGAGGATGTAATTTACTTCTTAATTGGAAACAAAGCAGATCTCAAAGAACAAGCAGCGGTGTCACAAGAAAGCATTGATGCAATAATTGAGGAATTGAATCTTCCAAAAGAATCATTTTTCATCACTTCTGCGAAGACAGGCGAAAAAGTGGAGGAAGCTTTTGTAACATTCTCAAAAGAATTGATGAGAGCCGTTGAAAAGAAACGTGTAGAAGTTGGTTTAGAGTAGGGTATGAAAAAGGCTCTTTTCAAAGTTTTTACATATTTTTACCAGTGAAAATATAGTCCTTACAATTTAATATTGAGAGTCTAATCATACTAAACGACAAGTTTAAAAGAAGAAATTGAAAAAAAAGGATATCCAAAAAATGGGGCAGTAGTTTAGCTCGGTCTATGATGGGGGACTGTCAAGCTCGAAGTAACCACTAAGAGTGCGGAACTCCTTCGACCCGGGTTCAAATCCCGGCTGCCTCGCCAATTTTTATTTTATCTATTACCTCCTCTTTTTCTCCCTAGAAGTATACAATAAAATGGCCCCGGGTCTGCAAATCAATAATTAATTTTTTTATTTTATAAAATTACAATTCGATAGCTTTTTATTATTGGTGCCATTTCTTACGATTAATGAAGCGCCATGCTTTGTTACTGATGATTATTGTTCCTATTATAGTAACCCTCACTGTTAACTATAGCTCCCCATGTTATGCAGATAAGTATATTCTTGAACAAGGAGATTTTGTTGATTATGGATATCAGCTTTTTGTAAATACATTGCAAGTGGAAACAATAACTGAAGCCAATGCAATCTCAATTAATTTTGCTCCGGAAATCGTTAATCCTCCAGGATTATTTGGTGCACTGTTGGGAATGAAGAATGGAGCAACTAAGAACAACGTAATAATCCCTCCAGAAGATGGTTTTGATGTTACCGATCCTGTTTATGGTATATATGCAGGAGAAACCTTAGTTTACCAGAATCTACAAATTTATGAAATCAACCATTTCCACTACACCGAGGTATATACTGATGGTACTAGTGACTTCGGAACAACTCTTTTGATCATTCTAGGAGTAGTACTTGGTGTTGGTGGTGTAATTGGTATTTCATACGTTGTATATCGTTACGGTCCAAAAATATTCGGCAAAAGATGTTTAACATGTAAAACCCTTGCAGTTGGAAAGTGTAAGAATTGTGGTGAAAGCTTCTGTGAGAAATGTTTTTCTAATGGTTGCCCTTCATGTAAAGGTCGTTCACTAATTCGTACGAAGTAATTCCTCCCACTTCGAAATTCTTTTAAGTTTCTTTCTTTCAATTCTCTCGATGACACGTATTCGCCGATGTATGATTTTCTTAGGCTTCTTCGCTATTCTTCTATTGAATACACTAGTGTCGGTGTATGCCTACGATGAATATGCAGGTATAGAATATGATGATGTTGTTGATGTAGGTTTTGTGAGTTATAGAAACGGTGAGTTTGTAATCGAATACACAGCCGAAGGTGCATTCAGAGTCGAAGTTAATACAAATGCAGTGAATTTTAATTTTGTTAATGCAATCCTAGGGATGAAAGAATTTGAAAAGAAACCCTATGTAACTTGGAATGTAGGACCAGATTTAATTGAATACTACAATGTTACAATTTACGACATAGTAGTGGACTCTACTCCTCCAACAAGTCCTGTCTGGAAAGCTTTCAGAACAGTTATTATTGTAGTAGCTGTTCTCGGGGGAGCAGTAGGTGCAGTATATCTAGGGGTGAAATTTAAGGGCAGAATGGTTTTGAAAGGCTGTTCCACTTGTAAAAATACTGGAACATCAAAATGTGCTAAATGTGGAAAACATTATTGTTCAGATTGCTCCTCTAAAGGTTGTACAAATTGTGGAAGTAGGCAGTTTATTAGATTAAAAAACTAAATTTAATTCACACAAAGATTTTTTTATTCTACTAACTATAGCCAAACATCAATTGAATTTCTAAGAATTTGTTTTGCCAGGATAGCCAAGCGGTACGGCGGTGGTCTCGAAAACCTCTGGCATATGCCTCCGGGGTTCAAATCCCCGTCCTGGCTCCATATCTGATTTTTTTTTATCCTATCAAAGATTTATCTAAAACCATGTGAGTAAAACAATTCTCAGAAACTTTTATTTCATTAAGTTTTTATTCGTCTTAGCTATTTTCTGACTATAGGTGACTTTGTAATGGTTTCTCCAACGTTTCGTGTAAGGAGCATTTATGATATTGCTCTAATTAAATTAGTTTCTGAAAACTTGAAATATAATCTCGTACAAACCCTTCCAGAACAGACTAATGTGTTCAAGGTAGAAGACAGATTAGATCCTTATGATCTTGAAATTCAAGATATATTAGGTGGATACGGAATATCCATTGAAGGTGAGGAAGAATATGTGTCTGCAATAACTGCACTTCTCCATAAAACAATTCCTGATTCGATAATTCTCCAACATCCAGTTCAATTACATGCTGTGTATAATGGAAAAGTTGTCCATATTAATAATGAAAAGAATCTATCTGTAATTGATATTGGTGAAAATGTCAATACAATTTTATTTGGTTCAAATTTTCACAGAGGTCAAAAAGTTGTAGTTCAGATAAAACAGCTAAATGTATTTGAAGATCAACTACCTGTTTGTTCAACAACTATCCACTTTCCAGGTCAATCTGTTATTTTAGAACGTGATGCTAACTTTGTAAGGGTTTCTAGAAAATTACCAAAAAATGATAGAGATAAATTATTTGCATTAGGAAAAGACTTGCGTCCTGGGGATCATGGTTTAATTATGAGAACAAGCGCAACAAAAGCTTCACAAGAAGCAATTCAAGCAGATATAGACCAATTGGTTCAAAGAGCTGAGGAACTCGATTTACTTATATCGGGGTCTTCTTATGGTCCTGGTATTTTACAACCTGGACAAACAGTTGCACATATTCTATTTGTAAAAGCAGCTAAGGAGAAAATAACAGCTATTCGCAATGAAATAGTTTCTAGTATTCCGCTCTATCATTGGTTTATGTCTTATTCTCCAGAACTGAAACTAACAACTCAATTTGCTGAAAAAATAGCCTCAGATATAGATGGTAAGAAGTTAGCTGATATGTTAAAAAAATTAATTCTAGAGAAAGATTTCAGTGAAAATTCAATAATTTATCTCCAAGAGTATAATTTGACTTCACCTCCACAAGAAAGAATCTTAGGTCAACTAAGCTGGGATGATGATGTTTTGAATATCAAAAGAAGCTTTAGATCTTCTAGAGGAACACATCACAATTTAGATGTTGAAATAAAGCAAGGAGATACATCATCAATAGTAGTTAAAGAAGGTAGTTGGTCAGTACACATGAAGATTTTAAGAGATGAAAAAATATTAGGTGAAATTATTAAAATTGTTACTCCTGTAGACCTTTGTGATGGTGGAAAGCTGAGATACATAGATTTAGGATTAACCTTAATTAAAAAGGATGATGAGATAAAGGATCTTGATCAAGGTATTATAAATCAACTGTTTGAGCGAGGTATTATATCTTCCCAGCTAAAAGAAAAAATCTATTCGATATTTGAGGAATGCAAAAAGCAATTATCAGAAGGAAAAGAGTCAATTCTTATTTCTTCAAAGAAATAAAAGTGGAGATGTTGTTGAAGGAACATCTAATTGCAGCAAAATGGGATCCATCAATCCCACCCTATGCTTTTCTAATCTTTAGAGATTTGGAGAAAGCGCCTGATCAAACTTATAAGAAATATCTTTCTCCTGGTGATGAATTCCATCTTAAAGTATCTGAAGAAAAGACATGTATTGGTCATTCGATTAACAAAAGCGAATATTATTTATGCAACAAAAGGGTAGATGATAAATACAATCGATGTTATAACTGTGAGCAACAAGATTTTGAGAAATGCTTCCTTTTTTGTGATGCAAGTAAACCTTTTGGCAATTGTTCACATAACCCCCTGGCGTATGAATATTGTAGAGATCACCCTTGTTCAGTTTATATAGCGCTTGTTGCAAACGATGTTAAGGTTGGTGTCTCTATTAATCCGTTAAAAAGGTGGATAAATCAAGGTGCTGATTTAGCTGTTGAAGTTATTAGAGCTAAGAACGGATTTGAAGCTAGAACTTTGGAAAAAGCTATATCTTCTGATCTTCAAATCTCTCAAACTATCCGTAAGACCGCAAAAGCTAGAAAACTTAATTTCAATTTATCTACATCTATCCCTGATTTCAGGGCTATAGTAGAAGATGTCAAATCCTACATAGGAAAAAGTGGATATGAAACAGAAAATTCTGATCTTTTGCATGAAGAGCATGAACTAGAATCATTTTATGGCAACATTCCTTCCTTGGAAAGTAATCCTATCTTGAACGAAGTTGATAAAACATTACAAATAACGGGTGAGATAGTTGGGGTTAAAGGAAAACTCCTTGTAACAAAAGTAAACAACAGTTTTTATGTAACAAATATGTCCAAAATCATCGGTCATATAATGTCTTTTTCGTCTACTCCATTAAAGATGAAAGGTCAGAAATCCTTATCTGAATTTTTCTAATAATAAAGCATTTTTTATATTACATTAGTAGAATAATTTAAATTCATACTAAGAACTGGTCTTATGATACTATGAGCGAATTCAAAGAACGAAACATTGAATGTGTGATGACAATTTTGAAGGAAAAGAATCCTGCAACCACAAAAGAGATTATGGCTATGAGAGATTTATTTCCTGAACTTTGTGCTGGATGTTCTTCAGGTGGAGATGTTATTTTGGCAGGAAAACAGCTCGTTGAAGATGGTATAGTTGAGAGAAAATGGACTTCTGAAGGATTTGCTTGGAAATTACTAAAAGTTACAGAATAGTAATGGTGATAAAATGGTTGTATGGGCTCGTATAAGAAAAGATTTTCCTGTTTTAAATCAGCTTTATGAAGGAAAAAGTTTAATCTATTTTGATTCTGCTTGCATGGCACTCAAACCTGTTCAAGTTTGGGAAGCGATGGAGTATTATTACAAATATCTTGGTGCTTGTGGTGGGGCCGGAAGGTCAACACATAGTTTAGGGGTAGAGACAAGTCAGCTTACTGAAGAAGCTCGTGTGAAGATTGCTTCTTTCATTAATGCAAGAAGTCAAAATGAAATAATTTGGACAAGAAATGCAACAGAAGGAATGAATATTATTGCTGCAACTTTACCAATAGAGAAGGATCAAAACATTGTTACAACTTCTTTAGAACACCATAGTGGTATGCTTCCATTCTTCAAAAAATGCCAAGAAGTTGGATGTGAACTAAGGCTTGTCGATGCAAAACCAGATGGAACATTTGATGCTGCAGATTTTGAAGAAAAAATAGATGATAAAACTAAAATTGTATCTTTTGTACATGCTTCTAATCTAACAGGGACTATTGCACCTCTTGAAGACGTAGTAAAAATCTCTCACGAACATGGTGCTTGGGTAGTTTCAGATGAAGCTCAATTTGCTCCACATAACAAACTAGATGTTAAGAAGCTTGATGTGGACTTTAGTGTTTTGAGTATCCATAAAGCCTGTGGTCCAACCGGTATAGGTGCGTTATACGGTAAGTACGAACTTCTAGAACAACTAGATATGTTCCTTGTTGGTGGTGATGTAATTGAGGATGTGGTTTATGAGAATGGAAAAATTACTCCTAAGTATCTACCACCTCCACATAAATTCGAAGCAGGATTGCAGAATTATGGTGGTATGATGGGTGCTGGTGCAGCAATAGATTACTTGCAGAAAATTGGTATGGAGAATGTTCACAATAGAGAACAATCATTTTCTAAAAGATTATTAGAAGGGATTCTAGAATTAGAAAAATTCGAAGTATTAGGGCCACTTGATTATAAACAAAGAGCCGCGCTCGTATCTTTCAGACCTAAATCGGATGTAATGAACCATAACGATGTAACTGAATATTTCAACGATATGATTCCACATCATAAGATTCTGATGAGATCAGGAAATATGTGTGTTCATCCATTCCAATATCAAATAGGAATAAATCCTGGAAAAGGAGAAGGTATAACCAGAGCTTCACTCTACATCTACAATACGATGGATGAAGTAGAGATATTCTTAACAGAGTTAGAAAACTTTGCTAAAGCATTAGATTAGTTCACAATTTGGGGGTTAAACACATAACAAAAAACATTTTAGTTACAGGTGGATGCGGTTTTATAGGCTCCCATATAGTGGATATGCTTGTGAAAAAGGGTTTTTACGTAACAGTTATTGATGATTTATCAGCGAAAACAGACCTAAGATATCTCAATAAATATTTAGAAGAAGGGAAAGCAGATTTTCATCAAATAAGTGTGCAAAACTATGATGATATATTATCACTTGATTCAAATTATGATTGTATCTTTCATCTTGCTGCTCAACCTGATGTAAAATTAAGCGTTAGTGAACCTAGATTGGATTTTGAAACTAATGTGATTGGAACTTTCAATATATTGGAATACATGAGAGTGAAGGATATCAAAGATTTAATCTTTGCAAGTTCTGTTGGAACAGTTTATGGAGAACCTGAGGTCCACCCTACACCAGAAAACTACCCTCTAAAACCAATAAGCAATTATGGAGCTGCAAAAGCTGCAGCTGAGATGTATTGTTCGAGCTACACATCCCTCTATAATTTCAACATTACTTCTTTAAGGTTAGGAAATATTTTCGGACCACGTTCTACACATGGAGTGATTTATGACTTCTACCATAAATTGCAGAGAAATTCAAAGGAATTAGAGATACTTGGAGATGGTACCCAAACAAAGAGTTACCTTTACATTGACGATACTGTTAATGCATTTGATATAACTCTTAAAAATTTGCAAGAAGGTTTTAATGTTTTCAACGTCAGCTCTGAGGAAACTACAACTGTTATAGAAATTGCTGAAGAACTAACAAAAATACTTGATTTATCTGATGTTAATTTTACTTTTACAGGAGGTAAAAGAGGATGGAAAGGGGATGTGACCTATAGTTCAGCAGACATTTCAAAACTACAAGCACTTGGTTGGGAAGTTAAAAATCCTTTCAGCGTAGGGATAAGCAAATATGTAGAATGGTTAAAACAGCTTTAAATATTCAACAAATCTCACTTTTGTTACTATTTTTCTTTACAAATTTCTATTGAACACCGAAATGATTAAAAAAGCGAGAGTATGAGGAATACTCGACATGAGTTTTTAAAGGGGTGTTAAAAGTGAGCGAAGAAACCCTCGAACAGGTAAATGAAGCAGTTCAGCTACTAGAGCGAATAAGTGAGGATACAACTGTTCCAAGAAATATCAGAAGAGCAGCAACCAACTCACTCGAAATCATAAGAGAACCAGATCCTGAATTAAGCATAGCAGTTAAAGCAAACAATGCAATAGAAATCCTAGATGAAATATCTCAAGATCCAAATTGTCCAGCTCATGCACGAACAATGTTATTACAAATAATAACGCTACTTGAGATAACTGATTACGATTACTAAAAACTGAAAAGACACTCTGCCTCTTATCTTCTTTTTCTTTTATTTGGATTTACTTATCCTTAGTGTTATCTTCCAGCATATCTTCTGTTATTGTTGACCCTGGCATTACTACGCTGTTCGAAGCTATTCTTTTTCCAGGGCAGATGAGCGAATTAACACCTATATCACAATTATCTCCAATAATGGCTCCAAGTTTCATACGCCCTGTATTGTGGGTTTTACCATTGATATTCATGGTTATCTCTCGTTTTGGTGTGTCAGTATTTACCGTTATTACTCCTGAGGATAAGTGGGTGTTCTTACCAATGACACTATCTCCAACGTAACAAAGACCAAAAGTTTTTACTCCATCAAAAAGAACAGAATTCTTAATCTCACTTGAAAAACCAATGATAGCTCCTTTACCAATGGAACAATGATCTCTAATGAGCGTATTATTACCAATATAGGTGTTGGGACCGATATAAACTGGACCATTAAGAACGGCTCCAGAACAAATTTCAGTTCCCTCCTCGATAATGACTGCATTTCTTATTTCTATATTAGCACCAATAACAACATCTTTAGCTATTCTGGATTCTTTAACTTTAGAAAGCAAAAGCTTGTTAGCTTCAATAATATTCCATGGTTTTCCAATATCAAACCACTCTTTCTCCCAGATTGCAGCAATGACTTTATCTCCTTTTTCAATTCTGCTGTTAATAGCTTGACCTATTGATAGTTTTGTTTTTACTTCATCAAGTATATTGGGCTTAAGTATAAAACAACCAGCATCTACATAATTACTACGCGAAGATGAATCAGCTTTCTTGATTCCTGCTTTTTTAACAAGCCCCATAGAATCTATTTCGACAATACCGAAATTTCCAGTATCACCACGAAGAGTAAGAGTCATAGCCATATCTGATTGAGTATTTTCAAAGGCATTAAGAGCCCTTAACATCAAACCTTTTTCGGATACAATGTCTCCGAAGAGTAGCATAAACACTGATTCATTCTTTACGAAATCCTCAGAAGCTAATAATGCTGCTTCAATACCTTCCTTGTCTCCTTGGTCAGCATATTCGATACAAACACCAAATTCGCTTCCTTTTTTGAAATAATTGATAATTTGTTCTCCTTTATATCCTGTAACAATCAGAATATCCCTTAAACCAACTTCTTTTAACTCTTTGATTAAATACTCTAAAATAGGTTTACCCAATAAAGTTATCATAGGTTTGGGTCGGGTTTGAGTGAGGGGGAAAAGATCTAAACCTTTACCGCCTGCGAGAATAACTGATTTCATTTTCTTGTACTCCTTTGTCATTACAACGTTATATTCTTTTCTCAATTAGTAATTATAAAGAACTAATCTGACATTTGTGAGAGAATTTTCTTTTCACTCTTTTTTACTCAAAACCAGTATATAACTTTTATTGTTTAAAACAGCGGTTAATTCAATATTATAATTCACAATGATAAATATTGCGTCTTATAGAGGAAATCTTTATCTAAAATAAAATTCTGATATTAGTTTGAATCATTATGGTTGGTCTAAGAATAACAGGACAACACCCCAACAGAAAGAAATTTTGGGTAGAATTCGGTGAATATGTAGAGGAACTCCCCATTTTCTTCCGTAATCTCCGAAGTGTTAATTTAGATGCTCTTAATCATACTCCATTTCTAAAGAAACTAGACCTTTCAAGCAATAGGCTCCAGACCATCGATTTAACACCATTGGAAAACTGCTATGAATTAGTACATCTGAACCTTTCAGCAAATGAATTTCAGGAAATAGACTTGTCCCCGATTCAATATTGTGAGAAATTAAAGTTCTTGGATTTATCTCGACTTAATAAATTGCAATCTCAACCTTTTGATATTTCCATTCTTCAGAAGCTCAAAAGTCTGGAAGAACTCAATCTTGGTTCTAACAATTTCGAAAAAATAGATCTTACCCTTCTTTCAAAGTGTAAAGAGCTAAAGAGTCTAACCTTACATGTAAACGCCCTCCAAACTATAGACCTTTCACCACTGCAATCTTGTACAAAATTAGAGTCACTATCTCTTATGAAATGTCAACTAAAGAACATTGATTTAACCCAACTACAAAGCTGCACAAACCTCCAAACCCTCAATCTTACACAAAATTATTTTGAAAAAATAGACCTAACCCCTCTTCAAGACTGTCCTAAATTAGTTGGCATATACCTTGCTTCTAATAAACTCAAAAATATAAATTTGACTCCACTTCAAAATATTAAGAATTTCACTGCAGTTGGTCTTTCTAGAAATGAACTTACAGAAATAGATCTCTCACCATTTCAAAACTGGAAAAATGTAGAAAATATCAATTTATCCGATAATAAACTTACATATATTGACTTTACTCCTCTTCAGCATTGTAAAAATCTTACCAGTATTCATATTGGAAACAACGAAATAGAAACTATAGATTTGACCCCTCTTCAACATTGTAAGAAATTGGAGAAAATTGTAACTCTAATGAAAAACAAGAAGAAACCTATTTATGAGTGGAATGAACAGGAATTTGATATTGATTCTTTACCTTTGGTCTTACAAAGATTTACACAAGTTCAGTTAGCATGGAAAAGATTGAAGGGTTTATTATAAATAGTGAGAATAGGAGAAGAAATTCTAATGATTAAAGAGAAAAAAAGAAAGTTTAGATTTTGAATCTAGTTTCTTCTTTTCTTCTTATACAGTATAACCACAGTCACCAAAACAAATGTGATTAAACCTACTATATATGGAGAGTATTCACTCGCTATGATATATACAGTTAGGATTACAGTATCTGTTGCTTTATTGTCAGATGTATCATATGCAATTATAGTATAATTATAAACACCTGATACTAGATAATCAACATTAACTGAAACAATTTGATCATTAATCCAAGTATTGAAAATCAATCCTACATCATTTCTATAAACTGTGTAATTGTCAGGATTTTCGTCTTGCAATGTCCAATTTATATGATTGCCGAGAGCTCCAACTTCTGTAAACATGTCCTCTGGACCATCAATTATCGGAGCAATAATGTCAGAAACTGTGTTAATATTGGTTTTGTAAATAATGGTACTCGCAGCTGATGCAATCCATATGTTTTTACTACTGTCAATAGTTATTCCCCAAAGATATCCGAGATCAGTATCGTATGTTTCCAATATACTTCCATCTATTGTTGATATTCTGAAGATCTGATTAAGCATTCCATCGCAGACCCACAAATCTGTACCATCAAAATCCATTCCAGTGATTCTGGGTCCAGGGGCTGGGATTGTACTGATTACTGCTCCAGTATCCTTATTCAGTTGATAGATTTCGTTTTCTTGACTCTCAGCTAACCAAATATATGTTCCATCGTAAGCAACACCAGCTCGACCAGATACATCAACGCTTCTAGGAAGATTAAGATTTATAACAGAAACTTGATTGAAATCTTGATCATATTTCTTCAGTTCATAATCATCATAAGAACCAGACCAAAAAGCTCTTGCTGAACAGAAGTAAGTTCCATCAAATGTTAGTGCTCTATGATTGTCACTCATGGGAGAAATTTTGAGTATTTCTTCAGTTAAAGGATCATATTCCGTGACACCTCCTCCCCCAGCAACTAATAATCTGTCATTATGCCACAATAAACCTCTTGGACTGGAATTGTTAAATGGGATGATTTGAGGATAATTTACACTTTCAAGGTTATCAATATTAAATGAAGGATTCAATTCTAGATTTGTTAACCACATTTCTTGATTCCAATCCGCAGAAAATCCATCGTTTACTCCAAAAAATATCAGGAGACTTGCTGTTGTATTTGTGAAAAATGTTACGTTAAATGATTTATAACCCGGATCAAGGCTGTCTTGTTCATAGTACCCATTTACGCCGAAGCAAAAAATGCTATGTAGTCTTTTCTTAGTGACATTATCAAAAATTGAAAATGATGATTGAACCGCAGTTAGGTGCCCAGCTTTAACTCTCATGTCAAAGGAAAGAGAAATTGAATCTTCAGTGGTGTTGAAACTAGTATACCATCCTGCTACATTTCCTAGATCACCAGATGCCTCTAGAACGTGTAAAACCGTGTCTGTTCTATCATAGATATAATCAGAATCTATAACTGGTGCGAAAACTCCTCCAGCATAAGAACCATAAGACCAATTTAATTCCTCTAGAGTTATAAGCTCTTGATTCAACTCAAATCCGGTTCTTTCAAAAGTAGCTTTTGTCGAATTGCTTGCACTATTGCCTTGGTGGAACAGAATTGGTAGAAAAAAGATGATAATGATAATCAGTGAAATGCCTTTCCTTTTCATAATAGCTTAAAAGAAGTATCAACATTATTTAAAGATTCTTGGAATAAGGCTGGAAGTGCAAAAAGCTTTGATATTGTTCTATTCTTCTTTTTTTATCTCGATTCTTACTACCTAAAGGAGATATTTCATCATACATTTCTACTAGTTTTCCTGCTAACTTAATATCTCTTCGCGCTTCATTAAAGAAAAACGTTGACTTTGATAATCTCTTCTTCTTCATCTTCTTTCCCCATTGCAGGCAACTTTCTTTTCTCATCTATGATCTTTATTCATTCTATGCTGCCGAAAAAGGTGCATAAAACTTTAATATTGTAATTAGTCCTTTAATAGGATTGATTCAAATGGTTAAGAAAAAACAGTCTTTATGGATTATTTCTTGTATTATACTTTTCTCGCTAATAATGTCAACTAATGCTTCAATTCGGGGGATCTATTTTTATGATTCCTGGGGAGGTTTAGGTTCAAACGATGGACAACTCTATCAGCCTTGGGGCATTCTGATCAGTGATGTTGAAGAAATATATGTCACAGACAAAGCCAATTACAGAATCCAAGTGTTTGATACTGAAGGTAATTTTCTGCGAAAATGGGGTTCTTATGGCACTGGAGATGGTCAATTTTATAACCCTAGTGGAATAGCGATGGATTCAGAGAATAATATCTATGTTGCAGAATCATTAAATCATAGAATCCAAGTGTTTGATACTGAAGGTAATTTTCTGCGAAAATGGGGTACAGAAGGTACTGGAGATGGCCAATTCGATCAACCATTAGGGATGGAGATGAACAAAACAGGTTACTTATACGTAGCTGATAGGTTTAATCATAGAATCCAAGTGTTTGATAAACAAGGAAACTTTATCTACAAATGGGGTTCAGAGGGATCAGGTGATGGACAGTTTAGTTTGCCATCGAACTTAGTATTTGATTCCGAGGGGTATGTTTATGTAGCAGATCAGGAAAATTTTAGAATTCAAGTATTTACACCTAACGGAACTTATGTTAGGCAATTCGGTTCTTATGGGTCGAATAACGGAGAGTTTGATAGTCCTACCGGTGTGACAATGGATCGAATTGGAAGAGTATATGTTTCAGATAGAGATAATCATAGAATCCAAGTGTTTGACAAAGACGGCAATTACATCACAAAATTTGGTTATCCTGGTTCCGGAGAAGAGCAATTAAATATGCCTCATGGAATAGATATACGATATGAAGAAAATTCAACTTATATCTATATAGCCGATCATACCAATCACAGAGTTAAGGTCTATAGACTAGATGAAGAAATAATTGAGTATACTGAGATAATTGAATTTACAGAGATTTTCACTCAAACTATATTTAGAACAATAACTGATGAAACCGGAATAATATTGCTCCCACTAGTATGTATTGGTTTGGCTACCGTAATCATAATTAGAAGGATTAAGAACAGCAAGAGAAAGAATTGAAAGATTTCATGAAGAAAAAGAAATAGTCAAATTTAGATCTATTCTTCTGATTCATCATCCAGAAAACCTTTTATCCAGATTAATGATATAACTAGAGGAGACCAGATTGAGAAAACTAGTACGAAACTGTGTTTTTGTCTTGTTTGTTTTATCTTTAATTCACCCTATATCTGTAAATGGATATTATCCATATGAACTGATGTCCAGAGGTTCTGTGATTGTAGAAGGACATACGATTTGGGGAGAACCAGGTGTAGATTTAACAGTTTTGAATATTACTTATGGAATAGATAAAATATGGGCTTTTGAAGATACAGGCGATATAGTGCTCCTCTATTTTCGTCTACATTTTCGAACCATGTTAAATGGTGAGCCAGAGGAAAATTCACTTCACTATAAACCATATCGGCTAATTTGGCAGAAGGATGCTAGTTGGTTCATGACTGGTGCTGGATATGAAATTGATTTTCTGAATGGATCTGTATTTAGAATAACAATAGCTAACTGCCGAACATATTCCGAGATTATAGATCCATATAATGCTGAAGTCACTTTGCTTGACGGTACAACAGGTGTTATTCGTGATATTTATGATACTTTGGATAATTCTTCATTCGAATACGGAGAAATAAGACAGTATGTTGAGTCTGTGCGATTGAATCCTCTGTTTATCTCTCCCTTTAACTACATTACTTCTCCCTATCTAGAAGTTGGTCAGAATGTTTCAGAAACAAGGAAAATAGTGGATATAGTGGAAATAGAGATAGGAGGAAAGATGTATGAGACATTCAAAGTAGTAACAAATATCACTAGTCGTGACTATTATAGAGAATATTACTATGAAAAACAGACTGGATTACTTGTTAAAGAAGAAGATTTCGAACCCTCAAAACTCTATATAGATTTAGGAGAAGAAAGGACAGCTATGGTATTTATCACCGTTGTTTTATCCCTCATGTTACTAGAAAGAAGAAGAAACAAGTTATGAATGGTTATTTGTTGGAACAATTTCTATCCTATTTCTACTCACACCAATAAGAAAAAAAGTCGTAAAAAGAATCAAAAGAAATCAAGCTGATTTGGTTTAATTTTCCAGATTTCAATAATCGATTCACTTTTTTTCCTACACTTCCAAGTACTTATTGTCTATTTTCTTTTTTCCTGATTAATTGAATAAAAACAAAGGAAATGCATAACACTAGGAAAGAGAACATGAACAGATTGGATACTGTTGTGGTTTCGGTTGGTGTGGGTTCTGGTGTTGTATATTCTTCCGTAATATAATCAACAGGTGGTTCACTAAGCGGGTATAAATCAAATTGATTTGGAGAACCATCAATGGAATAAGAACCTGTTCCCGACCAATCGCTATAATAGTTGCCTTCTAGTAATGCTGTATCATACCAGTAGTTATTGGTTCCATAGCCAGATGCTTGTGAATCTCCCGCTAAGTTATTGTTTACAAAGGTATTATGATGAACTAGATTATTATCTGAAAAATGGATATACACTCCATGTTTACTATTTTCCTGAAACAGATTGTAAGAAACCAAACAAGAATCAGAATCATAAATCTCAATTCCCCAATTAGAGTTACGATAACAAGTGTTGTTTGAAGCGATAGAACTACTTGTGAATTGAAGAATAATACCTTCTTCATCATTATCTGTACAAGTATTGTTTGCAACAATAGAACTATCGGAATACCAAAGAATGATGCCGAGACCATTATTAATGCAAGTGTTGTTTGCTACGATAGATCTCCCAGCTTCAGAAAACCAAATACCACACAGGTCATTGTTAATACATGTATTGTTAATAATAGTCGCAGTACTTTCTGCTAATTCCCTGAAATAAATACCAAAATTATCCGCTTCAATATAGCAGTTACGAATAATGAAATGTTTTGTAGTATACTGGATAGAAATACCTTTAGAATAAGTTGTTGAAATTTTGTAACCTTCAATAATATATGGATCTACAACTGTTCCATTTCCTGGATAAACCTCAAAACCATTATCTGAAGTTATGGATATTGGGCTATGTGGGGTCAGTCCTAAAGAAGGAGTGATTTGATTATTATTTTCTGCAATTATACTGACATTTATACTTGATGCGAGGTATATTAATAGAAGTATAAATAGAGATGTTACAGATTTGTTCTTCATGATATCCATTATAGGTTAGAAAGATTATTTATGAATTTTATGCACTACAGATTACTTCACTTCAACTCAAAATATTCAAATAAAAGGAAAGAAATAGAAAATATATGAGTCACTCGTTCTATGAAAATATTCAGAATGCAGTAATGAAATATCTTGAAGATAAGGAAGGTTGGATTGATCTACATGATGAAAGTATTTACTCTCTTGATGGAGACTCTAACATGATTTCAATTGAGGAAACACTCATGTTCCTTTCTAAATACACAATAGAATCAATAACGGACGATTTAGTTTCTTTAATGCTTAGTAATGAACCTAATTGTTATAGAAAAATGGCAGCAAAAGCATTAAATGTAGGAAGATTCACACCAAAAATCCCTAGATACATACTGAAAACGGATAAGGAACAAGATTATTTCCTGATATTTAATTCTCAATTTCATCAACTCCGTTCCCGTGGTGAAAAGTCCTTACAGAGTTTGATGGAGATAGTAAGACATGAATTTACAAAATATGATTTTGAGGTCTATTGGTGGCAAGATGTCATTTTCTTTGCATATCATGCTATCCCCCTTCTTCTTGAATATGACAAACCTGAAGTTATAGAGTTCTTCGACGAGATTTCTCCGTTTTTTTCAAAATATGGAAAATTAGGTCATGCGTTTGATTTTCAAGTAGTTGTGTATGAGATATTTGAAGAAGCTTCAAGAAAACAATTGCTTGCAATAAATAATGTTGTTTGGAAATTTCTAAGATCTGAAGATGATCTTGTTAGAGGGATAGGAACTATCTGTATGCAATATACAAAGCATGAAGAAGCTATAGATGACCTAATTGAGTATTGTCTAGAAGATGAAGTTACTAGTCTTAATGCCGCTCTTTCATTGATAAATATAGGCTCCAAAAGTATTGTAGAAAGGTTACTTGATGGAAGATTGGGGCATAAAGATGATCACTCGGATTTTTGGTACATTCTTTACCATGATTTCATAGATAGACGAAAAGAAGGACACTCTTTCCCCCTACTGAAGAATATATCTATAGAAGAAATGGAGCTCCTACAGAAAAAAGATCTAAATATATCAAGATTCTCTATACCTGCTTTAGAAAAAATGATTGAATGGAAAAAAGAAGGATATTAGAAAATCAAATTTAGACATTTTCTTATAGTTTCTCGTTCTCTAACATAGTTTGATTATTACAACATTTAACTGCATAAAGCTATAATTGAAATTATGATCGCAATTATCGACAATATTATTGAACCCCAAGAAGCAATTACCTCTAAAATGGCGGTCTCGCGTTCTTTGATTCCTCTGATTTCTTCTGCCAATGAATCTCGAATCTTCGATATTTGTACATCAGCAACGTTGATTCTTTCCATACCCCTTTCTTTTAGCTGTTCATAGAAGTTTATTATCTCAAAATATCCCTTCTTCAATTTCTTCTTTTGACTATTTAGTTTACAGATATTGATGACTGTAGTATCTACTGTTAAGTTCAATAATGTCTCATTTTTTCTTGTTATTAGCCTATTTACAATATCAATAATGATGGCACCAGCAGAAGATTTTCCCTCCTTTTTATAAGTAGAAAAAAGATGTTCAAGTGTACTTTGTTCTAAAATGTCTGCAAACATTTTATTCCATTTCCTTGGTTTCTTGCACTTCTATTATATTAAGAATCGAATCTGCTACTGTGTTTGCTATATTTGGTTCTATAGAAACCATCCCTGCTTCCCAGCTCTGCCCTCCCGTAGAAAATACTGTGAAATTCATAGATGAAGCAATTGCTACAGCTCTATCAACTACAATAAGTTTGGCATGAACAGTTTCATTGTAAAACACTTCCACCCCAATATCTTTTAGTAGCTTATGATATTTCTTCTTCTTTTCATCATCTGTAGGTCTAATAACTACTCTAACAACTATATTTTCATCCTGAGCTGGTTTTCGTAAACCCTCAG
>JAAFKJ010000188.1 GCA_021399395.1 Candidatus Heimdallarchaeota archaeon | reverse complement strand
TACAAGATGATAAACCTTCTATTCGACAAGTACTTACAAATGCAGCTTTCATGGTTTTATTCGCAGCTCAATTCATAGAAAATATTGGTAGAGCAATATCAGGATTAGCAATTGAACTATTAGTTTTTGATCTTACTGCGAGTCCGTTGTTAATGGGTATTCTATCAATGATATGGCTGTTGCCATTTATTATAATAGCACCACTAGCAGGAGCTCTAGCAGATCGCTTAGACCAACGAAAGCTAATGTTATACTCAAATATCGCTAGTGCTATCGCTTCAGTTGGGTTTGTTATCGTCTATTTCTTTAAAGATCAACTAACTGTAATTCAGCTTGCACTAGGACAACCAGCAGCAATTAGTGCTATCGCTTTCCAACCAACAACCCCAAACTATCTTCATGTTCTTTGGCCACTGTTCGTTCTTTGTTTCTTAAACTCTTCATCAGCTGCTTTCTTCTTTCCAGCTAGAAATGCTTACACTAGGTTAATAGTTAAGAAAAAGAACCTACTAGTAGCTAATTCAGTTGGTTCGTCGGTGTTCCAGGTTGCAACTATATTTGGTTTTGTTATAGCAGGATTTTTAGCTGTCCAAAACTATTTATGGAGTTTCATATTTGATGCAACTACTTTTGCAGTGTCAGGTATTTTTATTGGAGTTCTTTTCTTCATAGGAAGGAAACCTCCTGAGGTTATACGTGAGAAAAGTCAAGATCTTCGGCAGGAAATACGAAAATTCGGTGAAGATATCGCAATAGGGTACCGTACAATTCGAAAATATCCTAAAATCTCATACATGCTCATAGTATTCTCCTTCATTACTTTTGCATTTGGAGCAATTAATGTACTCTTCATTGTTATACTTCGAGGTGAGATGCAATTAAGTCAGACGTGGTATGGTATATTACAAGCTTTAATGGGTGCATCTGGAATTATTACGGCTTTGATTTTCATGAAAATTGGAAAGATAAATCGTAAAATATTGGTTCTAAATATTACGTTTGCTTCAGTAACTGTGTCTATGTATGTCTTCTCTGTAGTAAGAAACATCTATGTTATAGCTATTGTATTGTTTAGTTATGGTATCATGTCTGTTTGTATAAACGTTCCATCCTCAACGTTAATCCAAGAATCAGTTCCCTATGAACTCCAAGGGAGAGTATTTGGTACGCAACAGCTGTTACAAGGATTAGCACAATTAATAGGAATGGGAATAGTAGCTCTTATTGCTGAATATGTTTTGCCAATGTATGTACTTTTGGCAAGTTCAGGAATACTCACAATTACAATCATTATAGGATTCATCTACTCTAGGAATAGAGGGTTGATGGAATCAGATTATCCAGAGGAAATCACTGCAGATAGCTTAGTACAAAACAGGCCTGAACCTACTTCAGCAAGTGGAAGTTCTCCGAGATTTTCAGTTGAAGACTAGAAGGATTTGTCTTCATTATCCACATATTTTAAGCTCTCTTTCTATTCTGAAAAGAAAGGGAAAAAAAAAGAAATTAAATTAGTATAAACAACTTATGTAGATTCCCATCATATTCTTGTGGTGCCATTACGCCGAATTGATATGAAAAATATGTGCTAGCATAGACGAAGGCTTCTTCCATTGTTGTTTTAGGATTGGATCCAAAATGATCAACTAGAGTGAATTCTAAGAAATAGTAAGTCCACAGACCATTATTGAATTCATATGCATCCCAACCCATTCCTTGTTCAGCACAAGCAGCACCAAACCAGATATATTCAGAATTAGACATAGCCATTAATTCAGGTCCAAAACCACCAGCAAAGCAGTGGTCAATGAAAACGAATATTTGCTTAGCAACCGCTAATTCTAGTATAGCAACTAATTCATAGTCCCAAAATCTTCCGTCTTCATCGTTTTCGCCAGCTCCATAATCCCAGGCACAGATGAGACTTTCTCCAACTTTGGCTCTTGATCCATGACCGGATGTAACATAAGATATCACGTCGTCTTCATCAGCATTTGTTACAACATAGTTTAGTGTTTGTTTGATGTTATATTCAGAAGCTATGCCATCAAGTTGATAATATTCACTTGAATTATCACCTAGAACGATAATGTGTTCGTAGCCGAGTCCAATAAAGTAATTAAACCAATCATTAGCATCTTCATCACAGAAACTAAGATCGTTTATAACCTTGTAATCACTTATACCTACGATAACAGCCCAATGCTCAGCTTTACCATAAGAAGGAGCTTCAAAGTTAATAGTCACATCAACAGAGGTAAGAGAAGGTACTTCAGGTTCGAAGGTTATTCCTCTTTCTGTATTTGCAAAGCTTACAGGAATGAACACTCCTATAAACGAACCAGAAATGAAAATGAGGGAAATAAGGCAGAATTTTGTATATTTCATGTTCTCACATTTTTTGTTTAGTGCAAAATTACTAAATTCGCAATATATCATTTTTCTGCTTTACAATTCTAAAGTAATAAAGGAAAAATAGGAGAACAATTACAGAATAAGATTATCAAATTACTCATTCCACAAAGACCAACCATATTCTCTAGCCAATGTGAATTTAATTGACTCAAATAATTGGTGCCCTACATTTGAGTTAGCCATCATCGCCACTCCATGACCTGATTCTGGATTGGCCATAAAATTACTTGAAGAACCGGGTTCACCACCTCCTCGGTGAGTAAAGAAGAAATCATTCCCTTTCTCTACAAGAAATATGCCTAATCCTTGAGCTGTTGAACCAAAATTCCATATTGGATCTAAGGTCATATTGTTAGAAAGCATCTGTTTTACCATCGAAAAAGACAGAATCTTGCTAGAATTACCTTGATATATTTTCATTAATTCAACTGCGAAAGTTGCGATATCAGATGCAGTTGTTATTAAACCTCCACACCCAAAAACTGCTGGAGATAAACCAACATGAGGTTAAAAAACTGTCCCATCTTCATTATGTGGATATATCATTTGTTTCTGTAATTCTTCTGATGGGAACAAGAAATAACTATTGGTCATTCCTAATGGCTCAAACAACATTTCTTTTGCTAGCTCATTCAAGTTTTTCCCAGTTACATCTTGTAATAATTTCTCTATTACGATAAATCCTAAATTAGAGTATTGGTGCCTTGATTCAGGCTCAAATTCCACCTTAACTGGATCGTTCTTAGCTGGAGATTCTCCTCTTAGAGTCTGTAAGATTGTTGGTGTTGATCCTTCTTCTCGACCAAATCCACCAAAAGGCATATTGATTCCTGAAGTATGTGTCAATATGTGCCTAAGAGTTATTTCTTTTGTTTTTGTGAACTCACTTTCTGGAATACACCAATTCTTGAGTTTGTTATTTGTTGGTTCATCAAGGTCAAGCTTATTTTTTTCAACCAACTGCAATGCTAGTGTTGCCACCATAGGTTTAGAAATCGAAGCTGCTTGAAATATGGTATCTAGAGTTATAGGTTCTTGAGTATTGGTGTTTTTTACTCCATAACTTTTTATCCATTCAATCTCAAATTCATTAATTACAGCAATACATAGACCTGGGACTTTGCATTCCAACATCCGTTCAATTAGAGGTTTTTCATCATCAATGATTGGATATGGTAGAACATCTACAATATCTCCTTTCTCATCTTTTGATTTATTTTCAACAGCAAATAAAGAAGATTCTATCTTTTGTATTTTTTTAGAAACTTCCTCTTTATTTTTTCCTAATACTCTGTGTATAGACTTATTCATAGCATATCCTTCATGAGATGTTACCTTATCAGGTTGGAAAAACACTCCCATTAAACACTTAATAGATTTTCTAGCATAAAACTATTCTAGCAAACTCTATGTCTAATCCCAATTTACTTATCTTTTTATACATAGAATGGCACAAACTATCTGAAAATGACAAACAGAAATAAACGTAATAGTTCAGGTGGTGGAGTAGGAATAGTTACAATTCTTTGGGTTACATTTCTGATATTGAAACTAACTCATGTAATTGACTGGGCATGGGTATGGGTGTTTTCCCCACTTTGGATTGCTGCAAGCTTAGGAGCTTTATTCTTCATTATTATAGCAATTATCCTGCTAACTGCAGTAATTGGCTTAACTAACAGAAGCTCACGAGTGAATGTTGGTATTAAGAGCTGGTTCCAAAAGAAAGAGTAAGAAGACACTAAAAAAGGGAAGGGAGTATGAGAGTGAAAGATTCTAAATCTTTTACTCATCATTTCTTTTCAGATATGTGCTTTGCTGCAACATACCCAAAAGTCATAGTAGGGCCTACAGTTGCACCAGGTCCAGGATAACTGTTCCCCATAACAGAGGAAGAGCTGTTACCAACTGCATATAACCCCTCTATTATTGAACCATTTTTTCGCAAAACCTGAGCATGTTCGTTAGTAACAAGACCACCTTTGGTTCCCAAATCTCCAGGAACAAATTCGATTGCATAAAATGGTGATTGTTCTATAGGATATAGATTTGGATTTGGTTTAACTGTTGGATCTCCATAGTAATTGTCATATGCACTATCACCTTTACCATAATCTTGATCCTTTCCTTCTTTTGCAAAATTGTTAAAGCGTTTCACTGTCTCACTAAGATTTTTAGCATTAACATCGATTTTCTTAGCTAACTCTTCCAATGTTTCTGCTGTTTTTACATATCCACTCTCATAATATTTCTCAGGAAACTTCATCCCTGGGAATATCAATCCAATCATATATTTCGATTTGAAACGTTGATCAAAGATGAAGTAGCTCGGAACATGAGGTATTTTGTCTGAATGTTTTTCATACATTTCATGTACAACTACTACATAACTTGCAGATTCATTAGT
>JAAFKJ010000030.1 GCA_021399395.1 Candidatus Heimdallarchaeota archaeon | reverse complement strand
CTTGAACAACATTATGCTCCAGGTGGATACATTAGTGGATTCAAGAGAAAAGGATATTATTTTGATTCCGGAGCAGAAGGGTTAGTTTTTTGCGGAGAGAATCAAGTATTTAAAAAGGCGATGGATGGATTAGGTCTGAATTTAGATCTTCTTAGCATAGATCCCGTTGAAGTACTCCATTATCCAGATAAGACTATAACAATGCACGCAAATCCTGATAAATATATAGCAGAATTAAAAAGAAATTATCCTGAAAACAAAGAGGAAATCGAGCGATTCTTCGATGTTCTCAGAAAGATAAATCACGCTTACAATTCCAATGTAACAACACAATTAGATCCTACCTTTAAAGAACTAATTAAGATAGGTTTAACCAGTCCAACTATGCGCAAATATTCTCTGATTTCATACAAGGATTTCCTTGATAAATTCATCACAAATGAACAACTGAAAGACGTTTTATCTGTCTACTGTCTTTGGTTAGGTGTTCCTTCAGATTCTATAAGTGCAGTATCAGCTGGATTAACATTTTTCTATCCTATATTCAATGGGCATTACTATCCTAAAGGGGGAATGTTTGCACTTGCAGAGAAACTTACAGATTCTTTCGTTGAACGAGGAGGAGAAATCCAGTATAGAAAGAAAGTTACTAGGATTTTAACTAAACGAAGAAAAGCTGTTGGAGTAGAACTTAAGGATGGAACTCGAATAAACGCAAAATGGATTATTTCCAATGCTGATTTGAAGAGAACCGTTTTCGAATATGTTGGAATGAACAAGTTCCCCAATAGATATTTGGTTAAGGTTGCTAAGAAGAACCAATCAGTTTCTGGATTTTCTGTTTTCTTAGGTTTAGATAAAGAACTCAAAGGCTATCCTTCTCATATGGCTTACAATCTTGAAGCTGATAGGTATATCCGAGACATTTTGGGTGGAAAGTATGATCCAAAAGAAGTACTGATCAGAATTCCATCAAAGATAGATCCCGATCTTTCAAAAGATGGCAAATCTTCAGTCATTCTCCTTTCATTTGCTCCATATGGTTGGGAAAATAAGTGGAACAGTTCTGACAGAGAATCCTATGAAGAAACAAAAGAGAAGTATGCTGACAAGCTTATCAAACTAGCAGAAAACATAATTCCAGACCTATCCAAACATATAGATGTTAAACTGATTTCAACTCCCTTGACTTTCGAAAGATTTTCTTTGAATACTCAAGGTGCTTGGTATGGTCCAAGAGAAGGGTCACAAAAAGTTGGAAAGAAAACTCCAATAAGAAAACTAGTTTTAGCAGGAGCTAATACTTCAGGCGCGGGTGTGCCACCCAATTTCTTCTCAGGTATAAACACTGCAAAATATATCATGAACAGATTTAATGCAGGAAAAAGAACTTTAAGATTATTATTCCCAATGATTAGTCGCTTATCATTCAGAGCAAGAAACAGAGCTGTATTGAGTAGAGCTTGATCTTTTTCCTTCAATCAATTCTTTTGGAGAGCAGAGAAGATAAATGATAGAAGTAAAAGTGATTTACCAGAACTCATATCATAGAATCTGAATTAGCAATAGAAAGTCTGTTTGGTGCTCCAGTGAGTATTAACTTATTGTTTTCCACAAACAACGCACTTGTCAACCAGAGTATTCAGACACATGTAAATCTTCTACTTTTTGAATTTTTTAACGTGAGTATAAGTAATAACATCTTTTTAACAAGATTAGAATAAAAAAGAAAAGTGAGTAAGAAACAATTTACTGTTTCTTCTTTCGATAAAAGATGATTGTGCTACTTACAGCGAGGAAGCCAAGTAGAATGAAGTAACCTGATGAAAACTCTGGTACTACTATTATATCATATCCTGCTGCTTCCATATAGCTTAATGCTATGGTTAAATTGTACTCATATGGAAGTAGAGAATCATCAAAACCTATACATCCAGGAGTGACTGGAGTAATGCCTTCGTAACCTAACCCTAAAAGGATATTGTCAATTATATCTTGTCGAGGTGTTGCATGGCTAATAGCTTTTCTCACGTATTTAGCCGCTTCAGCAGTACCTAAAGGTGTTAACTCACCTGTTCCTAGAATAGGATGGTGCATATTAATGACCATCCCTTGTTCAGTAAACCCGTCTACTTTGATTCCTTCAATTCCTGCAACACCCTCGAAATCAGACAGAACTGGAAAATATTGAGCATCCATAATATCGATTGTGCCATTACTTAAAGATTCTAAAGCGCCTACTTTATCTGAAATGAAAATCTCGTTCCATTCGTCTAATACAACTGTAGTCCCATGCCAGTATGGATTTGGTAGAAGCTGCACAGTACTGAGGACAGGATTATAATCGTTGAGTATCATTGGACCACATGATTTCACCAATGAATCTAAAACATTTCCTGTTAAGGGTGATTCATCGAAAATATTATAACCATAAGTAGCAATTTTTGCTTCAACATCGCTCTTATCAATAATCCCATAAGATAGCAAGCTTAGAGGGAAGTTGTAGGGCTCAGATATTATAAAACTTAGAGTGTTAGAGTTATGTTCTATGATTGAATCATTGTTACCAAACCAGGAATTAAAGTATCCATATAAATTAGAACCAACTTCTGGAGTCATGTGTAACTCATAAGAATACTTGACATCCTCTGCTAAAACTGCATCACCATTGCTAAATTTAGCATTAGGATCAATTGTTACCGTCATGTTTGTCCCTCCATCGGTTATAATACAATCTGTTGCTATATTAGGCTCCCACATTAGATCTATTGGGTTTCGACTGAATAATGAACCATATACATTTTGCATCCATATCCTATCTGGATAATTATCTAAAGAGTAGATATTTTGTTCTTCCAAATTATATGGGACCGCATGTGTGATAATGCGGTCGACTGGGTCATACCAGTTTTCTATACGCTGATTAGCCGTAGAGAGTAAAAGAGGGTTGATCCCAATTAAGTCAGTTTTGAATCCAAAAAGATCACTTTGATGAACTATGCATATTGCTGGCAGATCCTCATAAAGAATAGCTTGAAGTAGGTGTGCATATTGTGTTCGGAGAACAGGATCATATTCTTCTTCATAATTTTCTAGAATTGCATCATATATAGGATTACTATATTGATAAAAATTATCTCCATTTGGAACTATTGCAGATGTCTCAAATATCCCACTTAGTTGTAAATCAAAACGCTGAGACCAACCTAAAAAGAATATGTCATATCCTCCTTCATCATATGTTGGAATATAATCATACTCGATTAAAGGATAGCTCCATGTTCGTGTAGATATATTGGCCCATCCAGTAGATTCATGAAAAGATACACCAATACCTATTTCTGGCAATTGTTGTTCCATTAGTAATGCCCATTGATCACGAGCAGGGAGTGTATTTGGCGAGAGCAAAGTAATAGAGAAAAGCTCTGGTATCGCTGCTTGTGATGTATTTTGAATCATAACAAGAGATGAAACAAATAAACTAACAAAAGTAATCAAAACGATTTTTCTTTTCAATTTTATACCTCCATAAGTTAACCGAACTCTTTTTTCTCACTTGCTTATTTAAAGATTGTTAGAGAAAAGAAAGGAAAACAGAAGAAGAGATTTGTTAAGTTTTTTCCTTTGCTTAGTTTTTTAAGAGAAAACAGGTGTGTTAATCTATGTCTAGATTCTCTCATGATGAGGAATTAAAAGAAATTTTTGATTCTTTCTTGTTAGAACTCCCTGATGTTCAACCAGGTAAGGTGTTCGGTATGCCGGGATATTATGTAGAAGGAAAGCTTTTCGCAAGTATATTTGGGTCAGGATTGGTTATTAAATTACCAAAGGAACACTGTGAAAATTTGATTGAAAATGAAGATGGTTTTGATCATTTTGCTCCTTTGGGGAATAACATGAAACAATGGGTAGTTATTACAAAGGATGATCCAGAAAGTTTTGAAGATGAAATGGATCTTATATTGCAATCAATTGAGTTTGTTAAAACCACGATAAAGAAATGAAGTAAGCCTTATTAGTGAGATGAGCATTTACATAACTTAGATGGCATCTAAAGAGAGTATCTCTGAATCCAAGGAAGATTTGCTTGATGAATTAGATGTTTTGAGACTTGAACCTGTAACCATGACAGAGACAAATTAGTTTTTTCCTACACTACACTTAAATGTGGGGCGGTTTACAAAGATTTCGTTGATGCAACTTAGGATTCGTTGACTATGAGTGACGACGCAAAAAAACTCGTTGAAAAGGGAATCGAATTATACAAAAATAATGATAAGGATAAGGCTTTCACATGTTTCACTAAGGCTGCTGAACTTGACCCTACTAATGCTCGTGCTTTAGGTAATAGAGGCAGAATATTCTTTGAACAAGCTAAACTCAAGAGAGCATTGATAGATTTGGACAAAGCAATTGAACTTGATGCTACAAACTATCTTTTCTTTCATAACAGAGGAAATATCTACTTCAGTTTAAAAGAGTTTGACAAATCTTTGGAAGATTATGATCAAGTAATCAAACTCAAACCTGATTACGCTTGGGCTCATGAAAATATAGGTGTTATTAATTACCAGAGATTAGAGATGGATGAAGCTCTCAAATATTTTGATAATGCTCTCAAATATGACCAGTCAGAGGCACAGTTTTTCCATAATAGAGGTAGTGTCTATCTTCATCAAAAGAAGTATGATGAAGCCTTTAGTGATTATGAAAATGCTATCGAGCTTGACCCTCAGAGTAGCTGGGCACATGCAAATCTAGGTATAATTTATTCAGAAAAAGAAGAACATCAAGAAGCACTAAACTGTCTAGATAAAGCAATCACACTCGATCCTACCAACCATGTTTTCTATAAGACAAGATCTGAAACTTATGTTAAAATGGGCGAATTTGAGTTTGCTCAAACAGATTATGAACAAGCAATCAAACTAGGATTTGACCCTCCAAAGAGAGGATTTTGGCAGAAAAAAGTTGTTCCTTCTATCAAGAAAACATTCAAACATTATTGGTTAACTCTAACATTTATTGGAGCATATATAGTCGCTTTCATCGTAATGCAAGCTGTTTTTGGAGGATACGATGGGTTATCAGCTCAAACTAATGGGGACGCTGTTACAGGCAATATATGGCAAATATTCTCTAGTGTTTTCTATGCTTATGGTTCCTCTTTCTTAGACGACATAAGTTTCCTCTCATCAATCTCCAATTTACAGTTATATTCGGGCATTGTTGTTCTCTTAACTTTCATCTGGTGTTTGTTCGTTTATGGAAGAAGGATGGAAAGAACTTTTCCAAAGTGGGTCTTTCCAACACTGTATCTAGGGTTCGGATTTCTTGGCAATGCTATGTTCTATCTTTTGAGTCCCAACCAAACATTCTGTATTAGTAATCTCAGTGCTATCTGGGGATTGGCTGGATTAATAATAGTCGATACCATTGTAAGATTGGTCGGAAAAGGAGAAGGGTTTGAATCTATTGGAACTTTTCTTGAATTTCTAGATGGTAATGTGGATTTCTTTGTTGGAATTGTTATGGTCATAATTAGTTCAGCTCTGTCTCAGAATGGGTGGCATTTCTTCATTGGAACTGGGATGACATTTGGCATAGGTATGATAATTGGTCTCATAACTGGATTGAAGTCTGTTAAAAAAACAAAGAAGAGCTAACCATACTCAATATTTTCATCTTTAGGGGTGAATTCAGGCGGTCCTCTATAAAACGTAATTAGAAATTTCACTTGTCCTCTATGCTGGTGTTCATGAGCAAAGAAAATTTCCAGTAAGTCATGATATGGAAGATCCTGTCCCCATGGAGCTCGAACATTTTTTTTGAAATCATCTTCTGACAAACGTGTGTGATATAAGACTTTTCAAGAATCAAAATATAAATAGAAAATAAAGAAAGAACTTCAGGATAGAAGGGTTAGAAAGTAAAAACTTGTCCGTATATGTAAGTAACATTTATATTTTCTAATCTCTTATCCTCATGTTGATAAACCATTTTGCTTTGATTTTCAGTTTTTGTTTGTTTAACTTTTTGAGCCATTTTTTGCACCTATACTAACATAACTCCTTACTTAAAAGAGACTTGCTCACATAATGTGGACACAAGTTGTGATATAAACGAATAAATAACTTGATTACAAATAAACACTAGACATCTAATCTCTGTATATTTTACTCCGTTTGGAAATTGAAAATATCAATAGTTTTACGCTTTAAGAAACACATCAGTTCGTTGGTGGATATAACTGAGAAATTCTATTTTAGAAAATAAAGGGAGAAAGAATTGTTAGAACTATTTTATACTATTCTTTCTATGTTTTTTTTTGAGGGTGACAATTACACTTAGAGTGATTAATCCTGTTAATAAAAGTGAATGATAGAATGTTGTTTCTGTTGTAGGAGTTTCTTCTAGATGATCAGTATTGACAAGTTTAAATTCAACCTTCCCACTAATATCTGATGAATACATATCATAGATGATTTCCTTGTGATAAAATTCATGAACGAGACCATGTTGGATATTATAGATAATCTCAATATGAAATTCGAATTCTTCCTTTCCGGAATCTTCTCCAAAACTTTCTAGTTCATAGTAGTAATAAGTAAGAGTAAGGAAATTTTCAGTTTTTGAGACATTAAAGTAATTTATTGCTAAGAATTCATCAGGATTTCCATAATCAAACGCACTATAATATTCCTCTTGTTCCAAATCATTGTAACCTTCTACAAAAACCTCATAAGTGTAACCTGTGTTATTGGTCCATTCTAGAGGCAGTAGTAATCCATATTCATCAACAAAATCCACCATATAATATGATGCAACCCTCAAGAAATCAAAGTGTAATGTATTATTTCCGACAATCTCTGAATTCAGGATTATATCATACCAATATTCAACCGAACCCAGATACCATCCATCTAGTTCAACTGGATTATTAATGATTGTTATTGATATTTCATCATTCTCACTTAACGAAAGATAATTATTGAAAAGGTCGAAACTATCAGTTTCTTCTGGATATCCTAAAACCTCCAATTTCTCAACTTTCCAATGAAAAACCGCATTTTCAGTTACGTCTTCGTGGAAAGAAAAACTTATACTTCCAGCGACTCCTGGTGTATAAAAAAGAGTTAATATTACGAAACAGCTTATTACATAGTACTTCTTTCTAATTTTAATCATACTCCTATAGTATCTAAGTAAGCAATAAGTAATCTAGACAGAATATATAATCTTTTTGCAGGTTTCTTCCTAAGGTCTTAGAGGTAATTCCAAGATTCAATTAAGAAAATTAAGGCTATTTCTTCTTTCTTCTTTTTTTAAGACAGATTAGTACGATTGTGAAAATTGTGAGTAAAGATGATCTGATTAAAAATCCGTATGATTCAGTTGTGTTCTCTATCAATGAAAAAGGATTGATTAACAAAATTAAGATTATTAAATCAACTTTTTTCATTTAATCTCCAGATGCCATGCTCGTTTCCCATTTTATTTCTTTCCCTTGCTTCAACTAGTTTGTATGATTATTTCTTCGATAATCAATAACTTAGGACAAATATGTGACATTGATTAAATTTCAGATAATCCTTAAATAGCCGTTCTCTGAAGATAGTTGTATCCTATGGAACTAGAACAAGCAGCTGAAACTATGTTTAGAGATATGAACAAGAAGAGATTGAATTTACTTGAGTATTTCTTCGAGTCTTTCATAGTATTGATGCTCCTAGTGATTCTTTTGGTATCATTTGCTTTAGCGTTCTATCCTGATTTTAGTATTCTAAATGATGGTTTTTGTGAAGTGGGAGTGGTTAGAGAAGTCATTGAAAAATCAGATCTCATTTCTTTTATACTTCTTCAAACAGCCATATGGATACTATTTATTTCACTCTTGTTATTTTTCTCTCTGCTTGTGCTATTCTTCAAAGAACGGAAAATAACTAAGTATCTTAGTTGGGTAGGAACCTTCTTTGGGGTAGCACAATGTCCATTGAACATCATAATATTCGTTTATCATGGAGCTTATGAGTTTCACATGATTTTTGTAATAATGGGGCCACTATTTCTAAATCTAGCTGTAATGTTTTATACAGCTGTTTTCTTCATAGATAAACGGCTTCCAAAAATAAGTAAATATTCTTTTCTTATATTATCTATAATTGCGATAGCTTTCTCGATACTTGTTGGCATAGCCGCTTCTATAGGAGGAACTTTCAATGCTCAAGCTCAAAGATTAGGAAATACTCTTTTCAACTTTCTCTCAGTTATAACTTACATACTTCAAGGTACAATCTTCTTTTTGTTAGTTAAAAGAGTCAAAAAACCTCAGACAGAAAATCATTCTAAATCTCTAAGCGTTTAGTAATATCTTCTGTTAGGACTTTGTAACTGCCTGCTGCTTTATGCTTCTTGAATCCCATTCTTTCGTTGATAGAGTTCATTGGTGAATTTGCTTCAGCGTTTCCAGTTATTATTACTTCAACATCAGGATAATTGTCTCGAATATGGAGAATCATCTTTCCCTTTAACCATTTTCCTAATCCTCTTCCCCTGAATTCGGGACGAACACCAGTAAGTTCTTGAAGAATTTTGTAGCTTTCTCGAGAATCATAAAGTATCTCTGTTAAACCAGATATTTTTCCATCTTTTTCTCTGCTGATGAGGGTGTAATTTGTGAAACCTCTATCTTTGAGTACCTGTTCCAACTCCCTTCTTAATTTTCCATCAATATTAGCTCGGTGTTCGGTGTCCCCAAGAGGTTGCATATTCAAAGCTTCAGTATACAATTCAGAATATTCCTCTAAAATCTCTTCAGGACATTCATAGAAGGATTCGATTGTAACTTCTTCAGCTCTTTTAGAACTTTCATCTACCCAAGATTGCATGAGATCCCAATCTATATCCTCTAAATCTAGACGATTTTCTGCTGCCTCTATAGCGAGTTGAGCTCCAAAATGTTCTAAGAAAGCTCTACCTGGATCAGTATCTGTGCTTACTTCCATGGTTGTTTTTCCAAGAATTTGAGCTTCTTGAACTACTCTTTTAAGTAGATCTGTACCTATTCCTTTTCGTACATAGTCTGCTAGAACTGCAATATTCATATTGCAAAGATGTTTATTCTCTTCATAATCTGAAGAACCTTCAACACCTGCTCCAAAACCAGCCCAAGCTATAACTTTGTTTTCTGGAGTAATAGCTAGCCAGCGTTTAACGTGATAATATGGTATTTCAGTTTTCTGACGTTGAATAACTACTTCTCGATTAGGTAGTGGATCATCTGGATTGTGATATCTGAAATTAGTTTCTGTAAACTCAAAGTAAATTTCCCAGAATTCATCAGTAGCTTTTTGAGGATCAAATTCATTGATTTCGTATTCCATCTGTATGCACGTCTAAACTATTTGTTGATACACTCAAAAGATTTTCTACTTAAAAGTTTTCTAAAACCTTGTTTTCATTTGGTTTGGTTTATTAATACGCATGTACAATTTTCCTTAGAAACAAATGCACAATAGAAATTATGGCCATCGAAGCAATATTGGTGGTTTGATTAGTTTCATACTAATGTTAATGGGTATCTTAGTCCTAGTTGGATTTTTAACAGGGTTTTTGAGATACATGTATTGGCCAATCCCCATGGTTGGAACAATATTTTTGATAATTATAGTATCAAGTATTATTCGTTCATCAAGAAGAAGAGCAAACTATAGACACGCTCAAAGACAGCAACACAGAAGGTATGAGACTTACAAACCTACAGAAAATCCCTTCTGGAAGAATCAAGAAACACAAGTAGTTCAAGAACAAGAACCTGTTCAAAGAATTGTTAACTCCAAACAATTTTGTGACTATTGTGGAATGAAAATAAAGGAAGAAATGAGCTACTGTACTAACTGTGGAAATAAATTGTTCTAATCCACAGTTCAATCTTTTTGATTTTATAAATTCAGCTCAAAAATCAAACTGTTTCCTTGTAATTTCCCTGTTTCTTTAAATCCCAAGGATTTGTATAAGTTTATTGCAGCTTTATTTTCTGGGTCTACGTCGAGAAAAATCTTGGAACAATTGTGTTTCTCTTGAAGAAAACTAACTAATTTCTGTGACCCTTTTTTTCCCAATCCTTTTCCTTGATACTGTACTCCTATCATGTATCTAGCGATCCAAATCTCTCCATCCTCAGGATTTTTTCCTGTAGCTGCAAATCCTACCATTTGTTCATTTTCATAAACTCCATAACATTCCAGAAATGTTTGGAATTTAGATTGAGCTATAGACTTAGCATTGGATGCTACAAAACCCTTTTGATCGCTTCTAACTTCTAATTTTACTGCTTTGATCCAATTATCTGCTGTAATTTCTTTTATCGAAATTGTCATATTAATCTTGTATTCAATATTCATGTTCTAAATAAATGTATTCAAAAAAGTAAAGAAGAAACTAGTTCTCCTTTGTTGTAATGGTGTTTACAAGCATTTTTACACTTAAAGATTCTTCATATATTATTATAGGCAGGTTATCTGTAATCCATTCTGGTAAACTTGGTGGAGCTGTTTCTAACATCTCTTGCCACTCTTCATCAGTCAAACGTTGATCATAAGGTTGCTTAAATTCATAAAATGAGAATGTTACTCCTCGAGTTAGATACAATTGCCCTGAATGATCTTGTACAACTACGAAAATCAAGAATGGATTTCCTACAGCTACTTCTAATACATTACCGCTATTAGGGTCAGTATGTACATCTGCTATTAGGGCAGTTCTTTTATCAGCTTCACTTTGATACGATTCAGCTGCATCATAATTAAATGAAACAATTCTTTGAAGATCCTTTCCTAAATGATGAATGAATCTCATCTCATCTGTACTTAGTTCTTCATTTTGTAGTTCTTTGATACTTATATCAGTTAATCTATCAAATATATGTGCTAATTCATCAAATTTTAGAGTAAAATTACTTGAGATTTGATCATTGTAATCTGGTTCAACAGTTTGATTCTCATACAAGACTCCTCTAGATTGGAGACCTTCCTTCAACATCCTTAGAGTTGCTGCTATTCTAGAATAAACTTGCGGATATGGTTCAACATAATGGGTAATTTCGTCACCTATCCCCAATACACTATACGACTGTTTTGCATATAGAATAGTGTCATGTTTAAGCTCTACCCAACTTGCTAAAGAAGTCATAAGTGATTTATCTGTCCAAGAATCAGATTGCATATAACCTGGATAACCTGTTCCTACTTCTTTTTCCTCCAATAATGGTAAAAGAGAATACAACCATTGCCAATAGATATTCTGAGTCCAATCAGAAAGAGTGAGATTGCTAAATTCTTCCCTCAATTCTAATATCTTTTCTTCATACCCATCAAAATCCTTCTCCGATTCTAAATGATATTCTGCTCTTTCACTTCCAAAAACAGAGAAAATGTCTAGAGCTTTAGGCATAAGTCGATCTGGTAAATTGTCAAAGACTAGTTCTTGGAAAATATATGCATCTGGTGTATAACTTTGCCCGAAAAGTTTGAATCCTTTAATTGCACCTTCTTGTCCTTCAAAAGATTCAACATATCGTGAATTAATTTTTGGTGCTCTCAGTTCTTGCAAAGAATCAATCATTATTTCTATGAACGAATCATCTATTATATCATTAAAATCTAAGGTTCCTTCTTCCTCCCAGACTTGATAATATTCTGCTGGAGTAAGATCATCACTGCCACCAACCAAGAAGTTTGTTGTTCTACAAATATTATCCCAATAGTCCCAAACTGATTTATTTCCTATTTCAGCTGAGAAGGAGTATACAAGCGATAAAGCCATTCTAGTTTGTTTGATACCTTCGATATTGTCAATAGATGAATCATCAAGCGTAAAACCCAT
>JAAFKJ010000187.1 GCA_021399395.1 Candidatus Heimdallarchaeota archaeon | reverse complement strand
CTATTGTTTTTTAGTTTTTTTTGATTAAAATTTTATAAATTAGTAAATTTAAATGTCTTCGTATGAATTCTACAGAAGTTAGTGACTACAAAGTATATGGTTATCGATGGGTGGTGTTGATTTTATTCGGTCTAGTGACTTTAATAAATCAGGTTATCTGGATTACTTTTGCAGCTATCACCCCAAAGGCTATGGTTTTCTACGATCAACCCAAAAATGCAATATTCTGGCTTTCGTTGGTATTTATGATTGTATATCTTCCAATGAATATTCCTGCAGCTTTAGCACTTGATAAATTTGGTTTGAAATGGGGTGTTGGAATAGGTGTAGTACTCACTGGAGTATTCGGGATTCTAAGAGCTGTTTCAACCCAGTATCATTGGGTATTAATTTTTCAGATAGGATGTGCAATAGGACAACCTTTCTTATTAAATTCGTTCACCAAAGTTTCTTCTAACTGGTTTGGTGCGGATGAAAAGGCTCTAGCAACGAGTCTAGGGACAGCGTTTGTGTTAATAGGAATATTACTTGGAATGTTCATAACACCGTTTCTAGTGCCAGATAATGATCCAACTATGGTATTATATATCTACGGTGGAATTGCACTTGCTTTAATGGTAGTTTATTTAATATTTGTTAAAGATAAACCTCCAACACCAGCAAATGCATATAGTGATAAAGCGAAAGTATTCGAAACTAAAGGGACCTTTGATCTGTTCAAGAATAGAGATTTCAATATCTTATTCATTTTATTCCTATTTGGTGCTGGAACTTTCAATGCAGTATCCTCAGTTATGGCGGAGTTGTATGAGTCAATATTCAAATCTAATCTAACTGATTTAGCTCCTGATGATTTACTTGGTATTCTAGGTGGAGTAATGATAGTTGGAGGTATAGCGGGGGCAATTACGCTCTCAACGATTTCAGATAAAATACGGAAGAGAAAACCCTTTCTAATTGCTAACGCTATTTCAGGAGCAGTTCTAACGTTATTATTCTTTATTGTTGAATATCTATATGTTACAGAAGTTATCAAATCATTCGTAGCTGTATATATTATGCACTGTGTCATAGGATTCTTCTTTGGTTTTCTATTGATATCGGCTTTACCAATAGGGTTGACTTTCGCAGCAGAAATAACTCATCCAATGCCTGAAGAAACCTCTAATGGATGGTTGATGTGGGTAGGCCAATTAGGTGGTATAGCTCTTATATTTACCGTAATGTATGGGTTACATAATGACCCAGAAGCGATTGGTTTGCAAAGTGTTGCTGTGTTTAATTTCATTATCTATGCAGTAATACTAGTAATTGCAGCTGTCTTCTCATTCTTCATGAATGATTTGGATAAATATGAGTTAAAACAATAATCCTCTCCCTTCTTTTTCTTTTTCTTATATTTTTTGTTGAAAGTTAATCGTTTTAAGCGAAAAACCTTTTATTGAATTTGAGTATAGGTACTGATTCTTATGTCAGAAGTAAGAAAAATTTACAGTGTTCAAAAAAGCAGAACAACAATGGAAGGAGCAGGAGTGAGGTTAAAGAGAGCTTTTGGTCAAGCTCATCAAAAACTAGACCCATTTCTACTTCTGGATGATTTTGGATCTGATAATCCTGATGATTATCTTGCAGGTTTTCCATGGCACCCTCATAGGGGAATAGAAACTATAACCTATATGTTACATGGTGAAGTTCTCCATGAAGATAGTATGGGGAATTCTGGAACTATTCAATCTGGTGATGTTCAATGGATGACAGCTGGTAGTGGAATTGTACACCAAGAACTCCCAGCTCGAACAGCCGGAACGTTTGCTGGTTTTCAGTTATGGGCTAATCTACCTGCAGCACATAAGATGATGGATCCAAGATATAGAGATATCAAGAAGACAGATATCCCTACTGTCACAATTGATGATTTTATAGAAATCAAAGTTATCTGTGGAGAAGTTCAAGGAATAAAAGGACCAGTTCAAGATATTATAACAGATCCTGAATATCTAGATATATCTATGAACCATTTTTCTACCTTAAAACACCCTATCAAGAATACTCATAATGCATTTGCGTATGTAATTGAAGGTGAAGGGTATTTTGATGAAAAGCAAAAGATAGGTAATGAAAATTTAGTCATTTTTGAGTCTGGAGATGAAATTCAAGTCAATACAGAGAATAGCAAACTACGATTTTTGCTAATCTCTGGCAAACCTCTTGAAGAACCTGTAGCGTGGTCAGGACCAATAGTTATGAATACACAAGAAGAACTAAGGATTGCTTTTGAAGAGTATAGAAATGACACATTTGTCAAAAAACAATAAAGGTTTACTAGTTTGGGAATTTTTCCCTAAACTCATCTTCCAAGATGTCCATAATCAAATCATCAACATATCGTCCAGCAATGAAAGAAGCTTTTCTTCTAACTCCTACATGCTTAAAACCTAGTTTTTTGTAAATATGTATCCCTGATTTAAGAAACTCATATACATGAAGTTGTATTCGATGGAGATTCAGTACGTTGAAAGCGATTTTCAATAAGCATTCAACTGCATCAGTACCAAAACCTTTACCTTGATTTTCAGGATTATAAATTGCTATACTCATAGATGCACTTCTGTTTACTTTATCGACTCTCTTCAAAGCCCCAACCCCTAAAAATTCTTCAGTTTCCTTATTGACTACAGCAAATGAATAAGATTCTTGTTTCTTCATTTCTTCATGAGTTTTTTTAATCCACTCTTCTCTGTCTGCTCTAGATTTAGGAATATATCTCCCCATCCCTATCCTCATCTCATATGTATTCCAGTGTTCCATAATTGAATCAAGGTCAGATAATTCTAATGATCTTAACAAGACTTTACTTCCCATAAAAGGCGATTCTTTACTAATTTCTGTAGGCATTAAGATAAATTTTGAAGTGAGTTAATATTTATTGTTATTCAGTCAGAAAAAAAGAAAAAGAAGAAAAAAGATAGGTTAGTTTCGTTTCTTTCTATAAAAGGCAAAACCAATTACCATCAATGCTCCAACACTAATGAATGCTAATTCAATTGAACCAGCTGCATCTATACTGTCTTCATCAACACCTACTGATGGATCATAGATTAATTCTTCATCAAAGTGTTCAAAGCTTAGATAGGTTTGTAGTGTTCCATCTCCAAGTGAAGAATGTGAGGCATTTACTGTTCCATACTCATATGCACTAGCAACTTTGTATTTTGCTTCATTTGCGTATGCAAAGTAACCATCTACTCCTTCTCCTGAAATCTGGTACATTTGTTTAATGTCAAGTTGATTTTGTACTTTTGTTTCAAAACCTGTAGAATTGGTTTTTGTATCGCATGCATTACCATTTGTGTCATTTAATTGATAGGTGTTTTTCATAGGAGAAATGTCAAATCTTAATGCTAAATTAGTATCATTTCTTTGCCATTCCCAATTTCTTATGACTATATCAAATTTCAATTCAGTTTTTCCAGCTACAGTATAACCTTCAGTTGTGTTATCATCCAAGTACATGTGAGCATTTATTTCCATCTCAAGATCACCGAAGAATGGTTCCATAATCAAATCAGAAGCGAAACTGAAATGAATTGCTGAAACTTCATCGGTACCTACTGTATAATCTGCTGTAAAACCACTAAATACCCATCTAATACTGGATAGTGATAAAACATTGGGTTGTGGTGGCATAGGTGGTGAT
>JAAFKJ010000186.1 GCA_021399395.1 Candidatus Heimdallarchaeota archaeon | reverse complement strand
TGGAACAATTACGAAGTTTGCATGAGATTTTTGTAGCTCCTCAATTATTTGCTGTCCCTGAAGATAGCCTAGATCTTCGAAAACTGAAATAAGGTCGCCTATCTCAAGGTCTTTTTTAATAGCAGAACGTGAAGTGATTCCAGCATATCGTATCCTGAAATCCTCAGCAGCTAATGCATGCTTATCAAGCATCGTTCTAGTTCCAAGTACTAGTTCCTTGAAAAATGGTTTATGAACTTTGTAATAATTCCCAAAAAATGAAAGTGTAAATCTATCTTTCTGTTTTGTTGATTTTTTCTCAGGAATATTCTCTTCAAAAAACCCATTTTTAATAATATGAAACGATTCTCTTTCTACTCCAGAACTATTACTTAACAAATCAGCATATCCATTACCAACAGTAACGTTCAATCTAGCGTGTTTTGTCACTTTTGTTTCTAGTTTTCTATGTCGCTTTCTAACAAATAATTTAGGTAGTTTGAAAGTAGGGTTGTTAGTCCATGGATCTCGATGATCGAGTACTAATGGAATGTTGAATTTCTTTGACAGTTTATATCCTACTACAGCTGAAGAATAAGGAGGATGGGTAGCAATTATTGCATCTACTTTATGTTCTTGCAATATCTCTGTTCCTTTCTTCACAGCTCGTCTAATCCAAGGAAAATACAAATCAGGGAAAAACAGGAATTTATCTAAATTCAGTAATTCCAAGCCCACTAAAATTTTTGTTTTATAACCTAGTTTTCTTATCTGAGATCCTTTAACATTGTAAATGTGTTCAAGATGATGATATTGTTTCAATTCTTCAGAATTTATTATATCAGAATTTGCAGTAAGTAGAATCATCTCGATATCCTCTTCTGCAAATGTTTTAACAATACTTGAAGCTCGATACCCTCCCACTGATTTATCAGGTGGAAAGAAATAGGATATAAATAAAATTCGCATTTCTTACACTTCTTTTCCAGATTTTAATTTCGCTTTACTGATTGGTTTTCCAGGATTTCCTACAATTACTGAATCAGCTGGAACATCTCTAATTATTACAGAGCTTATTCCAATAAGTGAGTTACTTCCTATCTTTAGATTTTCTCTAATGGAGACATTAGGAGCTACCCATACATTATCGCCTATTTTTACGCTTCCACTTATTTCGGCACATGCAATGATTAAACAGTTTTTGCCAATTTTCACTCCATGTGCTATATGAACCAAATTATCAATTTTAGTCCCTTCACCTATCACAGTATCTTCTAAAGCACCCTTATCAACAACAACACACGAACCAATATTCACATTATCTTCAATAATCACCCCTCCAATTTGTGGAAATTGTACCCAAGTACCATCTTCTTCATCTTTTGCATACCCAAAACCGGGTTTACCCACAACGGAATTTGCATGAATTGTCACATTATTCCCTATTGTTGTGTTTCCATAAATTACAACGTTCGCATGTAAAGTAACATCCTTCCCCAGCTGGACATTTTCTCCGATAACAGCAGTAGGATGTATGAATGGTTTTTCCTTATTCAATCGATTGTTAACAATTTTAGCAAAAATTAAGCGAGGATCTTCAGCTATTATAAATTCCTCATTAACATCAAGAAGCTCTTTAATCTTCTCAGTAGTAACAATAGTAATTCCCTTGATATTACGCTCATGGTAAATTTGAAGGAATTTCGTTACATACTCTGAAGATTTTATGAAAGTAATGCAACCATCTTCTAGTTGATTAATAGATTTTGGTTTCAATTTCATCTTAATGCCTTCTATTGACTATAATTTTCTTAATACTTAAAGTTTTTATTGCTAAGGTAAATACCTGATATGTTTACAATGGTTCAAGACATTGAAGAGGAGCTAGAAGCAAAGTACTTCACTATTCCGTTCGAAGAATTAGTTGAGAAAAATCCAGAATTAGCCATTTATGCCATTTCTATTAACCCTGTAAAATTTGATTTAGGAAATCCTGAAGTATTATCCAGTGTAAACCAATGTCTGTTCAAAACTGTTTTAGATATAGATATCTCTGTTCCTGAAGGACATCTGATTCCAACACTGGGAATAAGATACGCTTATTGTCAAGCTGTAACCTCTCGAATTAAGTCATCCTTCCCTTGTGTAGAGATTGGTACAGGTGCAAGTGCGGCTATAACACTTATTTTAGCAAAGGAATATCAGAGAGAGGTCATATCTACTGAATTGAGTCAAGTCTCTTCTTCTTCAGCTGAGCTGAATATCATAAATAATCAACTAGATTCAACTGTTACATTACTTAAATCAGAAGGAGAGATTATGCGGGATCTTATACCAAAAGGAAGGTATTCTGCGCTATTATGTTATCCACCGCTTTACGAACAAGACCTAACAAGACTTGAAAAGAAGCGAGGATGGAAAGGTACCTATGAAGAATTAATAGGGGGAGGAAAAGATGGTTTAAATTTTACTAGAAACCTAGTGAATGAGGTTCTATCTACACCAGAGATTGAATTTGAATTCGTTTCACTTCTTCTTAGTAGTGAAGAATTAGTAGACAAAATTATAGCGATTCTACCAGAGGATATTGAAATTAAGATAGTTCAGATTAATGCTGGAACCAGAAAAAGGTTCATTCTGTTGTTTTACCCAAAGAAGTAAGTTCAAGGTTTTTATCTAGATAATTATGAATCAAAGCTGAAATCAATGAGACATAGAGAATCACGGTTATAATCCAAGATGAGATATATGAAAGGATATTCGTGCCATCGTAAGAAAGGATATAATCAGCAGCAGTACCTCCTAAAATGGTACCTAGAAATATTAGAGCGTAAATTATACTGAAGGTTTCATTTCTGAATATCATAACAAAAATGAAAGGGAAAATAAGTACGAAGTAAGAAAAATGGATTTTTGGAAAGAAAAGCAGAAAGGGTAGTAAAAGAGCTATTGTTTTTTCAAAAGACCATCTCTTCTTTCTAAGAAATAAAAGTAAACCAGTTATACCAACAAAACTAATTGTAACTGCTAGAAAGACATAGTTAAGGATAACAGTAAATGCAGAATTGGTAAAATATTCTAAAAACGCTACTAAACCTTGATTTCTAGCAAAATCCGATGGATAGTTAAACTGTTTCAAGAATTCTACAGAGTCTATGAGGTAAAATGGTAGATAAGATGCTGTTATTCCTAGTAGTATGAGGAGGATTTGAATGATCCCATTTCTTAAATTCTTCTTGTAAATCAAGAATAGAGGTAATAACAATATTGGAAAATATTTCAATCCTGTGCCTATGATTAGAGAAAGAGAAGCAAAATAATATTTTTCTTTCTCTAAAAGATATATTGGCAATACTATTAGTAGTGGTACAATGCACTCATCTGAACCCCAAAATGAAACAAGATAAAGAAAGTAAGGGTTCACTGAATAACACAAAGTGATCCAAAATGATTTTTTATTACCTTTCATTTCAAGAATTTTATACAACAAAACTGCAGATAATATTAAACAAAATACAAAGAAAACTCTGAAGATGTATGAAGAAAACATCATACTAGGAGAGTCTAAATAGTTGTCATATACAAGACCTTCTGTTGAGAAATTTCCTGTAAATAGCATTGATATAAAAACAATTGGAGCCCAAAGATATGGACTTAGAGGAGCAGCATGGGTGTAAAAATCTCTATATGGAACATCCCCTCTTAATACTCCAACTCCTCGATTATAGAAAACAAGTTGATCTGAAATCATTATACTGAATTCAGTGTCTAAGAAGTATACAACTATTCCATGAATAACCAAGATACAAGAATAAACGATAATAGATATAGCAACCATCTTAGACAAATTGCTCAATTTCATCTTTTTCATTTCTGTTTTTTCTTGCAGTTCAGCCATCTTTCTACCTTCTCTGGGTTAGGACGAAATATTCAAGAACTTCGAACTTATAATATTGTTGTTCAATATGAGTTCTAGTTCTAAATCTTTTAACATTCGCACTAGTTTTCCAAAATGGGCTCCACTTATTAGTACTTTACTGTTAGCGGGTATTACTTACGGGGTACAACGTACTTCGTTAGCACTTTATGCTAAGGATTTATCAGGTACAGATATCACAGAGGTTCTAGTATTTTTACAAGTTGCGTCAACAATTATTGCCTATGGGTTATTCAAAGGAATAGCTGGTTTCTTTAGTTCTAGACTAAGCGCTAAGTTTAAGCGCAAAAATACAATGCGAATCGGTTTATCTTTACTTTTTCTCGGTTCTATTTCAATAGTTTTAGCTGAGTACATCCAATTAGCAGGTCTTATAATTGGTAATGTTTTCATAGGAGCTGGTCTGGGATTATTCTTTACGTCATCAATGTCTGCACTCACAGAAATCGCTGGATCTGAAGGCAGTGCCTTCTCAGTAGGAACGATGGAATTTTCTGTCTACTTAGGATCAAGTGTAGGTGCGTTTTTTGCTGGTTTGATTCAAAATCTCCAGTCAGATGAATTTACAGCAAGTTTTATTTTTGCACTTGTAGTTGCAGGTGTCGCAGTAATATTAGGTATAATTCTGCTTAGAAAAGTTGAAACAAAAGAATTAGTCAAAGGAACAAAAGAGGAGATTCTACTTGATTCAACAAAGGTTGAAACAAAATGGAGAATGAGAAATATTCTCAAAACACCTACCTTACTATTATCCTACTTGGCGGGACATTTTTCAAGAATAATGGATAGTCTAATTGTTCTACTGCTTCCAATACTTGTGAGTATAGAAGGTTATGATTTTACTCTCACCGAGATAGGTTTGGTTACTTCAGGTTTCACACTGGCTTGGGCACTTTCAATGCCTATTACAGGTCGAATAAGTGACAGATTTGGAAGAAAAGAAGCCATTATAATAGGATTGCTTATTGAAGGCGTTGCGATCATAGTTCTAACATTTACTTATAATCATGTATACATTATTCTTTTAGCAATTCTTGCAGGAATAGGAACAGCAATCTATTATCCAAGTTTACCCTCCATAACTAGAGACGTAGTTCCAATAGTTAAAAGAGAACAAAGTCTAGGGTTATACCGAGCTTCTTTAGACTCAGGGTATTTCACAGGACCACTAATAGCTATGGGATTAACTTTTTCTGCAACTAAACTTAATATATGGAATAATCCTGAGATTACAGATCCGATTAAAATTCAGTTAGAGAACCAATTGAAATTTCCTTTCTTAATTATTGGAATTATTCTTGGTGTAATCGCTCTGTCATTTCTATTCTTAGCTACAGAAACACGACCAGGATGGGTACAAGCAAGTATTTCCTTGAAACACAGTAAGAAAGTAAGAGATTTTTATAGCGAGATCAAAAAAGCATTCTCTTCATACATTGAAGGTAAGGACATAGATTACTGTTCAGAAGCCATCGAAGATGCAAAGAATATTGAAAGAGAAGCTGATGATTTAGTGATGAAGGTCACGCAAGCATTGTATGGTAAAATACGTCCAGCGCCTGATGATTATCATTTCTATAAGATAGTTGACATTCTCGATTCATCGATTGGTTTCACTTTACGATCAATTAGAAAATTAATACTTATCCCAAGAGAGAAACTTCCTGATTCCTTTATTAAATATCTACGAAAAGAGAAAAAATTGCTACTCGAGATGATATCGCGAACTGTTGATGCACTTGAAGTAGTTTGCATCCAACCTCTAGCATCTCACCCTATCTTTGAGGATGTTCACAGATTAGAAAATAAATTAGACACCAACAGTCAAAAAGGACTAGCAATAGCTACAAAGGATTTAGGAAAACTAAACGCTGTAGAATCAATGTATATCATACAAATAATCGAAGCATTAGAAATATCCGCAAACCTTATCGAAGATGCCGTAGATGTCATGAAAATAATTGGATTGAAATACCAAGTTAGACCTCTCAAACTTTGATATCTTTATTTCGTTAAACTAAAATAGGAGTATGTTCATTATACTCCCATGAAGAGGGAACATATTCTGTTTTTCACTATTCTTATTTCTCTAAATTTCATTCTTGTTACTTCAATAAATCCAGAAACTTACTCTGGTCGAGTTTCAGCATTAGGTGCTCTTGCTGATTATAGTTTAGACACAGATTTTACACTTAAACTTGAGTTTTTAGGATTTGATGAAGGATTGCTGAATGAGACAGAAATTGAAGAGGGATTAAATCTAAATTTTCAACAAGGTAATCCAACTGTAGGTATAACTATTTTCAATATTAGTCTTGAATTCAATTATGCTTCAGAAACTGAGTATAATGACTTTGCAACCTATATTGAGACCATGGGCACTAATGGCACAGGAACTGGTTATGATCTCAATGCAACTCAACTTGAATTAGATTTAGCTTCAGGTGAGAGAAACGATATTTTTATCCCTCAAGATGGGTTGTTAATGGATGCAGAACTAACAGAAGAATACATTTACAATAATCTCTTCGAGGAAGATCCAGCTAAACCAGGTTATTCTCTATTCTTCTTGAATTTCTCTGTTTTTGATGCTAAAGATCACAGTTTAGAACATTGGTATAAAACCGAATCGTTAGATTTTGACACAAATGAAACAATATCTTCTTGGTTTTCTGGTTTCAGTGACATACCATATGTTACAACTTTAGGATGGGGTGGAGATTATAGATTTTGTTTCTTAGATCTTTCTGCTAGAACATGGTATTATGATTGGATCGAAATAGCATGGGGTGCTTACTATGGAATGGGATTGGGTGATTTTAGCTATTATGATTACCGCGATATTGATGAATTATCTCAACTTGTTGATATTTATTCAGTTTCAGGAAACTCAATTCTCTCTGAATATATTTCAGATTATATTCTTTCATATATTCTAAATGTTTTTGGAGGGTATTATTATGCAACACCTATAGCTGAATCATATTCATTGCAAGTAAAAGTTTTCAACAATCTAACGAATGTAGGCTACACAATGGAGGAGTTAAATTGGGTTATCTCAGATACAAGAATCCAAAATCAGCTAGAGATAGACTTACCATGGATAGAATGGATAATAGACGTTGAATATGTCAATATTCAGGATTATCCAATTCTGTATGATTACATTGCAGATAATGTTCAATATGACGTAAATGGTCCTTATGTGGAAATTATGCCTGAGTTCTTCAGTATGCTTACAGTTCAATTATCTGCACATTTTGACTATGATGCTGCCGATGTAATACTTCCCTGCTATTTCTTCCTAAATGATGAAGTTGGATTACAATATGATGGTATTCCATTTGCAGGTTTGGGTGGAATGGGATGGGAAATTCTTGTTGCTGATCAGTATTCATTGTTTAAGGGTGGTGATCCCGATTTTCTCAGATCTGGAATGTCTGCAATAATGATTCATGAACTTGGACATAGTCTTGGTTATCCTCATCCTCATAGTGAATATTATGGTTGGGGTTCTTCATTCCTTGAAGATGCTATGAACTACTTTTCTAGAGGAGAAGAGAGTTTTAGTACTTTCTACATTGATGCTCTTGCTAGAGCTCATGGTAATTATTTTTACAGTTATGCTAGTCTACATAATGAATTTGCTTTCGAAGATTTCGTGAATGCAGGATCACCAGATTATCTTGTTCCATACATTACTGATATCGGTTTATTACTACAACAAGCTTCAGCGAATTATACTAGTATGGATTATTTATCTTGTATCAATGCAGCTAAAGCTACCATCGATGCTATTGATTTATTCTACTACTATCTAGACGACCCTAGTGTAACAGAAACACCAACTCCCACACTTACAGAAACAGCTACCTCCATCAATTTCATATTTATAGCGATGACTATTCTATCTTCATTCCTTGTTATTAAAAGAAAAAGAAAGTAATCTACTTTCTATCTTTATTTCTATTCAACTGTAAAGGGTGCTTCTTTAAATATAGTTTCAACTAAAGGCTGAAATTCTTCTTGATCTATAGTTTTAGCTGTTATTTTCTGTTTGATTGTACCCATTGCTTCTTTCAAAAACTTTCGAACCTGTAGTCTGCTTTCAAAGGTTTCATTATCTGAGACTAAAACTGCCATAACATTGTCTTGTCTCTCAATTATGACAGATCTACCTTCATGTATTATACTTCGCAGTGTTTCTACTCCCTTTCCCAATACTTCTTGGGAGAAGTTAATGATAGCTGAAATCAAACCAGAAATAAGTAGATCATCAATATCTTGCTTCTTCGAAAAATTATATGAATAAAGAGGTAATCCCCCTTCATCAATTACAAGTAGAAGGTAAAGTATTATTGGAATTTTCTTATGTGTTCCAAACGAGAATTGACGTATTTTCGAGAACAATTTTCTTGATCCTCTCAGTTCTTGTATCAAAGATTTCTTCTGTTCTAAAATCACATTCAATTCATCAACTCTATCATCAAATTTATGTGCTCCAGCAAATTCTATCCCTTGTTTTAGAGTTTCTTCTGCTTCTTCTTCCATATTTCGGAAGCGATAATAACCAGCTTTTGTCATAATTGCATCAATGTAAATAGAATGTTCAATCTCAGCTGTTACATCTATTAAGTTATCAACAAAATAAAGGAATTTTAAGGCGAAGTCATTGTTGTCTGTAATTCTGTACATTTCAAAATAAATATCAACTAGAGCGGCATAAGTGTAGAGTATTCCTTCTAAAATGACTTGGTTCTCAAAAAATTCGAGAGATCTTTCAAAGAACTTAACAGCTGTTGCTAAGTCAACTTTCTTCTGATGGAACATTCCTTTGTAAAAGAAATAGTAAGACATTGCATTGAAATCAAATTGCTCTTGAGCAAGTTTCATACCATGCTCTAAGATTTCTCCTTCATCTTTTCCTTCAAGTAAATTGATGTAACCATATACTATCTCTATCATTGGGTTAGGAAAGTTATATTTTTCATTTATTTCATGTGCTTGATTGTAAAATTCAATTGTTTTTTCCATTTCTTCATTTAGGAGATAGATATCCCCCATTTTTTCAAGAATTTCAAGTTGAATAGGTGTGAATACCTTTGAAGTCTTGAGAAGACTTTTGTAAATCTCTAAAGCAGAAGCTAAGTCTCCTTTCATCTTTTCTATTACCGCAGAGTTCAGTAGTAAAATTGAATTGAGTCTCTCAGAGGAGATTTTTTTAGCTAAACTTAGGCCTTTTTCAAGATGTTTATTTGCTCCTTTGATATCATATTCTTTTAAGGAAAGAGAAACAAGTAAATCGCATAATATGCTTTCCATTCCCTTGTTTTCAAATGTTTCTGCTCTTTGAACTGCACTATCTAACCACAGATCCTTGAGTGTATCATCTGCAATTGTATAAGCGAAGTTAACTAAGTCAGTCATTAACGCATCTAAAATGAAAGAATATTTAGTTATATCATCTCCGGGACTAGACAAATAACGTAACAGCTCATTCAGTGCTTTGAAACCAAAATCTGGACGTTTCTGAGTTACAGCTGAAAATTCCTGTAGAGCTAAAGTGAGATATTCCTTTGATTTCTCATGTTCTTCTTTCTCAATTATTTCTTCTATTGATTGATAAATTTCATTGTATTCTTCAAACAGAAACATGTCTCTCACGGAGAGAAGATAACAGATATGGATTGAAAGATTCTCCCCAAGCAGGTTTTCCTTGAATTTAAGAAAATGCTCGATTATAGTCTCATACTCCTTACTCCAGTAACACAGAAGAAAATTTCCAAGAAGCAATACTTTCTCATTATCTTCAAGGTCACCTGTTGTTTTCGAGGAGAAATAATTTGAGATAGTTTGTCGGATCTTTATTTCATCAGTTTCTTGTCCAATTACAGAAGTAAATAATTCTTCTACAGAATCTTCAATACCTTGCTGATAAAATTCAAGTTCTTTTCTCACAAAAATAGGTAAGTTAGAAATCATTTTACTCCTCTTTTTAACATAGAAGATATGGGATTACTCTTTAAAAATCTACTTTAATCGCATCACTATATACTAAGGTTGAACCAAACAATAATTTGACTTCTTCATCTATTGATTTGCTTAATCCAGGTTCTAATTCCCCATGATATTGTTTAGGTATATCAAGAGTAGCTAATTTGTCTGTTAGCTGATGGATTTTCCTTCTGAGAGAAAATGAATCTAATGCACTTACTGCAACCGAGCTAAAACCTTTAGGATGAGCTTCAATGATTATTTTGTGATTACCATAGGTTATTACAAGCATCTGACTCTTTTGTTCTTCAAAAAGTTCTGAGAGCATATCTCGGATTGCTACAATGAACCCTCCAAATAACAATTGATCTTTGACCGCTTTCTTCAAAATCACATATGATCGAAGAGGGATTCCTGATCTGTGAAGAATTATGAATGCAAGAGGTAGAACTTCTAATTCGACATAGGATTTTTGCATATGTCTTATTCCTATTTCTTCTAAACTTGAAATTTCTTTCCTGAAAGGTTCAATTATCCACTCGATTCCTTCAGTTTGTTTTGTTGGAAAGACTTTGTTTAATTGGTCAATTCTATTATCAATAAGTGATTTTAATTGTTTGTTGTCACTGATTATGGGAATCTCTCGTGCTTGTTGTAAGCTGTTAAAAGCTTTTGAATACTCTTCTTTTATAGCATAGATTTTACCTTGGAGCAAATACATAACAGCATGTTCTTTGTGCAATTTGTTTTCTGCAAAATATGGTAAAATATAGTCAACAGTATTCAAAGTCAAATCCAAGATTTTTGGATCTTTTTCTAAATCATATTTCCCCAAATATAGAAGAATCAAGTTCATCAGAATTTTCGCTGAAAGTTCGCCTCTTCCTTGCTCATCTGCAATTCTTAGTGCTTCTTTGAAATCTTTCTCTGCTAGTCCATAGTTTAGTTTTCTAACATTATACATTCCTTTCAAAGAAATCAGGTATGAATTGATTATTGGAGATGGATTACTTCGTATCTCATCTTCTATTGATTTTATGATTATTTCAAATTCA
>JAAFKJ010000185.1 GCA_021399395.1 Candidatus Heimdallarchaeota archaeon | reverse complement strand
TTAAACCATATGGGAGCCATTATCAAAGCTAAGCACAAAGATACTGGTGAAGATTTGATTCCCAAGATTAATGAAAGAGGTATCAAGTTCTTGAGAAGATGGAGGTGGAGTATACCTTCAAGACTCTTGCACCCAGTTGGTCTTACACTCTACATTCTCGAACAATTTGGATATCTACCTTATACTACTGATTCTCATTATGGCGAATATATTGGTTGGGCTAGAGAAGTTTCCAATATGAGGGGAATAAAGAATTTCTATAACATTTATAGAATGCATATCAACTTCAATTGGAAGAGAATAAAAAGTATGATCAGGAGAAATAAAAGTCACAAATTAGTTAAACCTGATCATGAACGTGCAGTTCCAATTATTGAGGGAATCATTTCTGATAGTAATCATCAAGAGATATCTGTCAATCTTCCAAATGATGGAATTATATCCAATCTTCCAGAAGATCTTGTTATCGAGTGTCCAGCTATTGTAAACAAATCAGGAGTGCATGGTATACCTCTTGGCGACTATCCAGAACCACTAGTTGAATTATTAAGAGTTGAAGCAAATGTACAAGATTTAGTTGTAAAAGCTATACTCAATAATTCCAGAGACTATGCAGTGCAAGCTCTTCGAGCAGATCCAAATTTTCCACGTAAGCATCTAATAAACACATTCCTAGATGAAATGTTAGAACTTCAAAAAGATTGGATTAAACTTGAATAACTTGAATATTAATGTCAACAATCGAGCGGTTAGTATTTAATGAGGTCAGGTGGCAATATTTAATCGAATACGTTACTCATAAATTTGCTGTTTCCCATTTCATATAATTTATCGGCAATATCTACCATTTGTTGGTGATGCGTTGATTTTTCAGGAGTTGGGAAGCGGATATGAAAGTATAGAAATCGCCAGATAGATGTTGTTACTGCAGCGTAAATACAAAATAAATTTAAAGATTTCTTTTCAATTGGTGTTAACAATCTCACTTTCTGGTATCCTTTAACTAGAGCCTTCGGGTAGCTCACATCAACTATATTATCAATAGCAAGCAATCCTGTGATGGCCATACCTAAATCGAAAATGAAGTGATAATTTGAAACCTCCTCAAAATCAATAATTGCTACAAGGTTTCCATTTTTTTGAATAATATTATCTGGAAATATGTCACCATGAATCAGTCCTGTTGGTAGTTGGTCTGGAATTAGTGCTTCTATATATTCCAATTTGTTTTTAAGCCACTCAATATAAGGATGGTCAATATCTGAGGAGGTTACTTCATCAAAATAAGATAAACCGTAGAGATAAGCGGTTGGGATATTTTCAGGACAGGGAATATCATGTAACTGGGCTATGAGGCTACCTAAATTTTCAATAAATTGTATTGTAGGTCTCTTTACAATCCCACCCTCAAGAAATTTCTTTAAATAGACAGGTTTGCCATTATGTTCGAGTACATATTCGTGATCTTTTGTCGAAACCACTTGGTTTGTTTGAAATTGGTGTTTGTGAAGGTAGATCAACAAATTCGTCAAGTTTAGGGTTTGTTGCCTAGTTTTATCCTCACAGATGGTTAGGATATATTCATGAGTTTTGGTTTGGATAAAATAACTTGAACTATATCCCCTCGTCATTAGATGAAATTTGATAATTTTACCGAGTGAATATACATTTGCAAATTTAGTAATTTCTTTTGAGGTGAGAATTGTATAATGAGCCATCTGAAAAGAACACCTTTAGTTTGTTTTATAACATATTCTATTTTATTTAACTCTTGTTGGGGTTAATTTTCCTTCTAAGCACTTAATAGATAAATTACTTGACAAAATGTTGGAACTGCAAAGAGAATGGATTAAACTTGAATAAAAAAAATATCATCATCAAATCTAGATGTATGTCATAGTTGTTAAAGAAAACAAAAAGAAAAGAAATAAAAACAAAGGAAGTTAAGACTTCCTTCGCTTTACTATTATTACTATACTTAAAACCATGAATTGGAGTACAAGTATAGGTAGAAGGACGAAACTTGTTGAATCTGTATTCTCTAAAACTGTAAATGAGAAATACAATCCAGAATTATCGTTAACAGCTTCATTCGCAGTGGTCGTTTTATCTATTGCACTGATATAGAATTCAACCAGTTCATCTACATCAAAAGCAGGAAGAATTACACTATACAAGCTTCCACCATCAATTGTCATAGGTAGATCTATCCAAGAACTACCATCGACTCTATAATGAATAGTAACGGATTCTAAACCAGAAATATCTTCAACTATAGCAGTAATTTTTACGTCGTCTTCATTGGTTGGGTTGGAAGGAAGGATAGTAACAGCACTAATAATTGGTGGTTCAGATTCCACAGGAGTAGTAAGTGGGTAAGGATCAGAACTTCCTCCGTCTATGTTATAGACTCCTTCTCCTGAATAGTCTGACCAATAATTTCCCTCTAATTTTACTGTATCATACCAGGTATTGGTAGTTGCATAATCATATGCTTGTGAGGATCCTTCTGGATAATTGTCTATGAATACATTGTGATGAATTGAACAATTCTCAGCACCTATACTGAGTTCTATTCCATAATAATCATTTTCTTGTAAAAGATTATAAGAGATATTTAGATGATCAGAGTACGTTCCATATATTCCCTCAAGGGTATTTTCTTTTATTACATTAAATTTTATAACACAAGAACCAGAGTGATGAATATAAATTCCTGCCACATAATTTTGATTTATTGTGTTATTAGAAACAGTAATACTTTCGCAATTGTTGATTTCTATGCCGTTTTCACCAATGCCGTCACCATTGTTACATAATGAATTATTGAATACTATGGAATCGCTTATATCCAACAAAATCATCCCATCATCATTATTGTTTTCACAGATATTACTTGCAATAACATGATCCGTGTAACCATAGACACGAACCCCTAAATTTCTATTCTCATAACATAGGTTATTTGTTACTACACACCCGCTTCCAGATGTTCTAATACCGTTACTATTGTCATAGCAGATATTATTGTCAACAATACAGTAGTCAGAACCATCGAGATAAATTCCTTCATTATCATTTTCGTAACATATGTTATAGGAAATAGTTACATTGTCGGCACTATCAATATAAATACCAGATCCATATCTATTAGTAACATAATTGTTGGTAACAATTGCTGTTCCCGCGCTTATATGATATGTTCGGATACCGTTTTGTCCACCGTTAACATAGCAGTTTCGGATAATGAAATATTTAGTTGTATATCCAATGTAAATTGCTTCTCCACTAGATTCTGTAATATTCCACTCTTCAATAATATAAGGATCGTCCTTTGTTCCATTTCCACTTGTTACTCCATTAGCAGCAGTGAAATCTCCATCATCGTCTATGTAGATTTGATCTCTAATTGTCAAATTGAGATTCATTTGCACATCTACAGGGTTTGTTGCAGAGTTTGTATTGAGTATGGGTACTAGACTAAAAACTACTAGAACCAATAAAACACACGAAAT
>JAAFKJ010000029.1 GCA_021399395.1 Candidatus Heimdallarchaeota archaeon | reverse complement strand
GCAATAGTTACGCAGGTTTCAGGAATATTTGCACGAAGAACAGTAGCCTATGTTAAAGAGGGAGATCAGGTAAATCAAGGTGATATAATAGGCACCATTAGATTTGGTTCCATAGCTAGTATCGAACTTATTTGTGACAAAAAGTATAAATTAAAGTACAATGTATCAGATATTGTAAGGGCAGGATTATCTGTTCTAGCAGAATGTGACCACGATAGTGATTAGATGGATTGGCAAGATATATCTTTTCTTCAAAAAAAATGGATACGAATAACTGCTTTGATTTTGGCAAATTTAATGACTTTAGGGAGTATAGTTTTATCCATTACAGGTATAGTATTTACATTTATTGACCCAATAAATTTTAAGTTCTGGTTTGCAAAAATCATGGCTGTTTGCGGAATATTAGATTTTACTGATGGAAAACTTGCACGAATTGGTGGTAGTAGAAAACTAGCTGTAGATGTAGATACTATTGTTGATTCTGTTTCATTCGGAATTTTTCCTGCTATTTATTTAGGATATTCTGTCGCTCAATGGGAATTGGAAATCTGGAATATTGTTTTAGGGGTACTAACAGGTCTAATTTATCTAGCAGCTGTTTGGTATCGTTTATTCAGATTCATAAAGAGAGATCCGCTCCATACCCCTTATTTCACTGGGTTACCCAGTCCTTTTGCTGGTATGGTTGTAGCTTGTCTTGTTGTCTTTCCCTACACTCACCCATGGGTTATGATGGTATCAACTATTATTATTTCAGGATTTATGATTTCAAAAATACCCTTCCCATCTTTCAAAGGAGTACCAACTCTTTTCGATTGGTTTTGGATTGCTACAACTGCCATATCCGTATTTCTATTTGCAATATTTCCATTTGCTCCAACCAATTTGATGGTATATCCAGCTTACGTAATTGGAGCATTGATGCTAATATATCTAACAATTAGTCCAGGATATGCAATGAAACTAGAGAAAAAATTGGATATTACTAAAAAGTATGAAAAAGAAAAATAAAGTAGTTGAAGAATTATTGTTTCTTCAATTTGGTTAAAGCAATCTGCTCAAATCCGAGTGCGTTGGACATAACAGCATTTTTGGGCATTATTACTTCTTCTTTATTTTTGACTATGTTTGCTTCAAAGAAAGCAGCCTTGAGATAATCACCAAACACATAAGCTCCTCCACCACAAACAATTACTTTCTCAATCCAAGCATCTGGGGGGAGATTATTTAGAAGTCTATTACTTTCATCTACAATAACATCCGCAATTGAACCTACTGCTTGATCCATTGCTTTTCCAATATCTAATGCTTTACCACCAACAAGAATATTATTCTTTCCTTGTTCGATTGCTGTCATTAAATCAAAGGGTCGGATAATTTTACCAGATTTTTCTTGAATTGCTCTCGATAAAGCATTTGTTAAACTATCTACAGCTTCTTCGATAGATCCAGAAGCAGCTCTCATCATATTTCCTTTATACATACAGAGAATATCTGTAGTACCATGCCCTACATCAACAATAATAGAATCAACAGCAGTTTGAACACCACTTGTTTTTAGTGAGTGCCAATAGGTACCATATGGTTCAGGGGCAATGAAAACTTGTTCGATTAAGATCTTCATCTGTTTTGCTTCACCAGTAGCATCATTTCTCACCTTGATTTCATGTGTCCCTTTGAGACCTCTGCTCAATTTTTTACTCTCTTCAACACCTGTTGCAATTGGTACTCCAGTAGCTACAACAAATTGTTCATAGCTGGATTTCATGATAAGGCTGAGTATTGCTTTTAATGCCAGCAAACTGTTATCGATGGATTTCATTTTTCCTTCAGAAGCAAGAGGTTTTCTAATTTCACTTTGTAATCTTGCTAGTTCTCCAATGTATACCTCTTGTCCTTTAGAATCTTCAATAATAAGGTTGTTTAGCCAACTTTTATCTGAGGACATCCCTTGCCAACCGGGATTTGGTGTACCTATTAAAGAAGGGATTCTATATTGGTAATTCTCAGAAATTAATTTGATTGTACTTGTTCCTAAGTCTATTCCTACGGCGTTTGTCATGGGTGCGATAGGCATATAATTCACCACTGTTTTTTTTTCATGATTTCATTATATAAACTGTTTGACAGTAACAAGAAATATTCTTTCTGGAAACTGATATAACAGCTATATATTCAATATTATATAAGTAAAATGATATAAAAACACGAAGAGAAATTTAATAGTTACTGCTACTAAAAATGTACTAAGATTTACACAAAAAGATTTTTACAATACTGTAAAAAGAATAGATTTAAAGGCTCTAAAAGGGTAAACAAACAAGAAGCATTGAATATTCTGGCAAAAGTATATAAATGCATGTGCAATGATAGAGCTAGCGCACACACGCAAAAACCCAGGTGACTAAAATGGGTGTATTTCAGCAAGATATGGACGAATTAGAGGTGAGGGCCCAGATTGACCGAGTACTTCGGCAATCAGCTCAACTATTTACTACTGGAAATGGTAAGAGAGTTCGTTTAAATGAGGCTATACGTCTAAGAGAATTTTCAGCTGTTATGGGTTTAATAATTGCTTATAGTGCAGGCTCTTTTATGAGTCTTGATCGCTTTCATTTAGAAGGTGCTCATCCTGTTAGATATAAGAGAATTATCAACAGACTCAATTGTTATAGTGGTCAAGTAAGCGCTGCGTTAACTTTAGAAATGTTGCGTATAAGAGACCAAACAAAATTGAGTAAATATGAGTTAATAAGATTAGTACAAGATAAGTACTTCAATTTAAAACCAATTGGTACTAGAGACATCACTGAGTCTCTTAATCGAATGCTAAGAAAGACCATGGATGAGTACTTCAGTTTTGAAGACCGATACTTCCGAAGAGGCAATTTTGAACTCCGTTTAGTGGAAATCCCTAAGAATACTCCTTATGAACTAGCCAAGATAAGTTTGGATAACGTTATCCAATTTTAACTCTCATCTCTTTTAGTGGAAAGTTTACATATCGTTTTTTGCTATTGGTTGTTTAAATTCAGTCCAATTATTGTAATGAATTCTAAAAGTTAAAAAAATAGCGAGAGAGGGCTGTTTTCACATACCTTGGACATACTCCAATCTTTGTTCTACAGCCAATTGGGTTAATTTTTGTATAGGTCTAACTATCAACCACACTGAATCTGGTCGTTGATCGATTTTTAACATATTATTATCGTCAAAATACTCTTCTCGTTTTGGAGAGGTTAATAATTCCACTAAATCATTTCGTGCATTTAAACAACTTCCAGTCATTACTAGATTTGCTGCTTTGTCATCTTGAATAGCGCCTTCATCGATTAATAATTGAATAATTTCTCTTTTATCCAGTCTATCTTCTGCTGGCAAGTCTGATTTGTTTATGTAAGCTACAACTGGAATTTTTGTACCAAATTTTTCTCCAATAGTCTCTTTAGCTTCAGCTATGATGGTTTCATTTTGACCTTTTGCTACATTTTCGAAATTCAAGAAAAGCAAAACAGCATCAACGCCTTTCATTACAATATCTCTTTGAACTTTATGTCTTTCTTCACCAGGAACTGTCCAAAGATGATACCTCAATCTATCGAATGTTTTCCCTCTAAATGGAGGAGTTTGAAATACACCTTGATCGAAAAACACTGTTCGACCAGAATCATCCTGTATTTTAGTTAAGGAAGAAACTATAGTTTTTGGATTCTCCATTCTTCTGAGAGCATTAAAAACAGTCAGCATGCTAGTTTTTCCGCTCATTGGAGGTCCAAAAAGCACGATTTTAATGGTAGGCTTTCCTTCTCTATCTACGTTGAAAATGTCAGATAACTCGAGTTGACTCATGAATATTCATTCAATAACTTCGTATATAAAACTTATTTTGTTTTTTTGTAAAAAGAAAATTATTTACCCTCCCAAGGTAATTATTTTTTATGCTTTTTTAGAATGATTGGCATTGAGATTGCAAACATTGCTATAATTACAATAAACCAAGGCGAAAAATCAAGGAATCCTGTGTTAGGGTCTGATGTTGGTTCCCCTTCTGCAATAAAATGAACTGATTCTGGAGATCTTACTGTTCTATCAGCATATCTGAAGCTAACCTTCACAAAATGCTCACCCTCGACTGTACTAAGATCAACGTATCCAATTCCCCATTCGTTAGTAACATCATTATAGTCTATTGTGAATGAATCTACTGTATCACCATTCTTATCGTAAAGAAGAATCATGGTTTGTACGTTTGCTGTAAAAGTTTCCCAACCCCCTATTTGAGTATAACTAGCATTTACATTTACATACAGACCTGTACTATCTTCATTAAGTGATACTTCAGGTTCATCTACTGTCAGAAGATGAGCTATTGTAATAGCATCAATAAGTTCTCTACCATATTGAGATGTACTAGATGCAATAACATAGAGGTCATAATTGTCTTCATCAAATGATTGCAATGATAATTCTAAATACCAGTCTAGTGGGATTGAATAATTCATAGATATAGACTCATATACAATAGAAGATCCTTCATACCTGAATTGAGCATAGACTTCTACTCCGCTACCATCGGTTATTTCTGTATCATTTTCATCTGAAATAACAACATTGGTTAATGAAAAATCCCAACTACCGCCATCATAGGAGAAAGTGTGAGAATCTACGAATAAAGGTTCTCCAGCAGCCAGACTATAGTCTACTTCATATGCTGTCCCAACAGTAAATTGAGCATTGGCAGACACATAAGGTGTAGATGCATCCATCACACTTGTGATAAGGTAAGCTTCATCAATTATAGTCCCATTAATGAATTCAGTAATTGAACCAATTTGAACGCTCTTCTCAACAGTCCATCCACTCAAATCATGAATTGCTATTGAAATCCCTAAGTATTTTCCACTTGTAGATGCTGTTTCTAGCATCATCTTATCTAGAGGAGAATCTAATTTAGCTGCATAGATCCCATAATATCTGTTTAGTCTATTAACCTTAGTTACTGGATATGTAGTTACAAGATCATAATCCATGGACATGTCTAAATTATCGAAACCAAATAATCCTCCTCCAAAAGAGGTGTCGTCTACATATAATGCTGTGGCCCAATTTAGAAAAAGGTCATTAAAATCTATGGTAACTCCTACTGTGCTTAGGGCGTCTTCTATACTACCTGCACCTACAGAGGTCTGAGATACAAGATTTTTTATGGCGTTAATTCCATATTTTTCAGCTAAATAGAAAATGAACGTATAAGCACTCCCGTAATCTATCCTCACGTCTCTTCCTCCTTCACTCATATAATTCCAGTATAATAGACTATCATCTGGATAATGAGCGAAATAATCACGAGCAAAAGCTGTTAGGTTATCACTTACATCATATCCACTAAGGAATTTTGCGTATTCAGCACAACCCTCATCTAACCACCATCTTTCATTAACATCATAATTATAATGGATCAGATGTTGGAATTCGTGTGCTAATACACCATAAGTAGCTAGGTAATCAACATAAACCATTTCTCTCTTGTTTGAATTGAATGTATCTACTTCATTTCTCATATCAAAGTAACCTGCTACTCCTCCATCAAAACTCGCAAGAAGAACTGTAACATGAGCGTCACCATCTATATCACCAAGATTACCATCAGGAGAACCAAAGTAGAGGATATCATTTGGATATATTTTGTTTTCAAATTCATTCTTCCAAAGAACTGCTTTAGATGTAGCACTAGATTCTCCATAAGAGTCTATCACGTCATCTAGAACATATATGTAGCAGTTAGCTCCTTTTGCTAACATCGTGGCAGGTTCAAGAACATAAGTGTAAGGTGAAACTAGGAAGGACTCTATTATGTAGAAACTTTTTGGGTTGCCCACATCCTCTTCAGCTAGAATCACTGATTGCTTGACACTCTGTTGATCTTCCATTAGATTGGGATTTTCAGCTAACATCCTGTATCGTAGAATTTGTGTGGGATTTGTGGGTTCTTGTTCAAAAAGAGTATCTGCAATTGCATCATAGTAAGATGAACTCTCAGAAATATCCAGTGCTAAACTGTTGTTAACATAGGTTCCACTTACAGTTAGGAATAGCAGAAACGACATAAGTAAATAAACGGAAATTCTAGATTTCTTAATCATTAAATTGACCTCTTATTCTATCTAGGTGTACGAATCATTAAAAATGTTAACAATCAAGCAAATTTATTCAGAAGTGATACATAAATTCCAGAATTGAATATCTTCCAGCATAAATTGCAAAAATTATTAGTTCATAAATTATTGACAAGAGATAATTGAATAGAAACAAAATAACTGCAAGCGAAATCAATTTTCCAGCATTTAGATTCCTTTTAGCATGTTTTTGAGCAGAAACCATTTCCTTCCCCCAATAGGTCTCATCTTCACGCTTGAATTCCCAATAATCTAGGTAGTCTTCTTCATCAGATTCGGGATCGCAGATAACTCTTATCTTATCTTTTATATCTTTATCTCGAATATCCTTACCAATTACAGAGATGATAAGAGAAACTGCTTTAGATGGTGGAGTCTTGAAGATCTTTGGTATGCCAACAAATCCTTCCCCTTCAATCATCTTATGAGGAAGAGGTTTCTCGTTTACTAAGACTTGGATGGTTTCTTTCACTAT
>JAAFKJ010000184.1 GCA_021399395.1 Candidatus Heimdallarchaeota archaeon | reverse complement strand
TTTTTACCTTATTTTAATAGGATGTCTGGCAAGCAAACGCTCTCGGATTTTGAGGAATTCTTTGATACAACAAAGATGTCCATGATCATTGTCCAAGATATTGTCAAAATTGTTTATGCTAACCATACATTTTTTGAATCATCTGGATATGAACCAGAAGATCTGAATTACACTACACTCACAGATCTTATCCATAAGGACGATCTTCATCTTGTTCAGGAACGTATCAAATTACTTGAAAAAGGCGAAAAACCTGAGAAGATGATGCAATTACGCATTATTAGAAAGGATGAGACAGTTGCTCTTTCACGAATTCACGCTTACGATATTACGTTCAATAAGAAAAAATCTAGAATTTTAGTGGGAATAAACATCAGCGCTGAACCTCTTATAGAACAATCTCCCGAACTAGTATCTTCTTTACTTCAAACGCTTACTAAACATAGCCAGCTTGGTTTTTGGGTTGATGACATCAATGATCACACAATCTACATTAATGATAGAATGTGTGAGTTCTTAGGTTATACCTTTGAAGAAATAAGTAATCGCTCAATAACAGATTTCTTCCACCCTGATTCTCAAGAACTATATTATCAAGTTCTTAAAGAAAGAACAGAAAAAAATCTTATGTCTAGTTCATATGAACTAGTTTTGATTAACAAAGATGGTCGTCCCAGTGCTTTTCGTGTAATTGGTTCTTTACTATTTGATAGAAAATTAAATCCTATTGGAACAGTTGGCTTTTTCACAAATATTGAAGCAACTAAGAAACTCTCGTTAACGGTCTCAGTCCTCAATAAATATGCACTTTTCTCCAGATATAAAGATCTGTCTTCATTTTGGGAGAATGTATTAAGTGACTTAATCGAGATTTATAGTACTGAAGGTGGATTAGTCTTTCTAGATGGAGAGACAGTCGCTCAAAATGGATATTTTTCTTCAAAGTTCAACCCTCAAGCTATTTTAGAAGAATTAGCTAAGAGTGGAGAAAATGTCATTCTCTTACGAGATAATTTTGCTGATATTTCAAATGACACTAGTTCTTGTGTAGTAGCAACTCTTCATTTGAATCAGCTTCCAGCTGGTTTTATACTACTAAATTCTTCTATAAATAATCTTTTCATACCAGAGGACATTGATTTGATTACTGCTTTCTGCAGCCAAATTTCTCTTAATTATGAACACCATTTTCTTTATCTGCAAAGTGAAGAAGAAAGAGAATATGTTTCAGTTCTTTTAGACATCATTTCTCATGATTTTCTTAATGCCAATACCTCTGTTCACGGATATTTAGAACTATTGGATCAAAGTGCTGGAACGCTTGAACCAGAAAAACTTAGAGAGTATGTAAAAAGAAGTATAAGTGTTGTAGAGAGAAGTGAGAGGATTTTACAAACAGTCCAACAGTTAACTAAAATCCAAACAGAGCGAAAAGCAAAAAGATTAGTATATATCAAACCTTTACTTGAAAATGCTATAGAGTTGCAAAAAACCATTTTTCACTCAAAATCTATGAATTTAAAATTAGATTGTCCCAAGAATGAGAATGTATTCGCTGGAGATCTTTTAGAGAATGTGTTTGAAAATGTAATTAATAACAGCTTAAAGTACTCTGATGATGATATTCCAAAGATTGATATTACTTGCCAAAGCCTAAAAATTGATGGCCAAAATATGGTTGAAATGAGGTTTACTGATTATGGTATTGGGATACCTGACGATGTAAAACCTATGTTCTTCAAGAGATTATCACGAGGTGATCATCGTTTTCAAAAAGGAACTGGTTTAGGTCTTTATATGGCAAGAGTCATTATTAATTCATATAGTGGAGAAATACGTTTTGAGAACAGAGTAGCTAATGACTACACCAAAGGTACAGTAGTAGTAATTTTACTACCTACAGGGGAATAACAATGGCAACCATATATATTATAGACGATGAAGAAACCATTCAATTCCTCTATAAAGAAGGATTAACTTTAGAAGGTCATAAGATAATTGGCACAGCTCACAATGGTTCTAAAGCAATTGAAGATATTAACAATCTAAAGAAATATCCTGATATCATTATTCTAGATCATCGAATGCCAATCAAAAATGGTCTTGATACATTAAAAGAGATGAAAGAGTATAAGATTATAGCAAAAACAAAAGTACTCTTCATTACAGCTGATCCAACTGTCAAAGAAGAAGCTGGTAAATTGGGGGTAACTAGTTTTATCCAAAAGCCTTTCAGCATCATCAAACTAGGAAAAATGATAACTGAAATGGTAAAAAAGTGAAAAATATAGATTTTTAAGAATAGAATAATATTTTTATTGCATAACACGTTGCTATAAATGATAGTTATGTTATTACTAGGTCCGACAGAAGATTTAGAAGAGGAGGAAGAAAAGAAGGATATACAAGCTGGTCCTATTGAGGGAGACCTTGGAATCATAGGGTTGGGACCCGCAGGTTTAACTGCAGCCCTGTATGCTTCCAGATCCGGAGTTTCAGTTATTGAACTTGGACTTGATTATGGAGGTCAGATGGGTTTAGCTATGGAAATTGAGAATTATCCTGGATTTGAAATGATTTCAGGTATAGCTCTAGCAGATAAGATGAAAGCACAAGCTGAAAAGTTCGGTACTAAGGTTGTTTATGGTGAAGTCTCAGTTATCGATAAAATCGAGGATGGTCGTTTTCATATAAAAAGTGACATGGGAGAATTCATTGTCAAAGCTCTTATCTTAGCAACTGGTGGAAGACATCGAAAATTGGGAGTTCCTGGAGAAGAAGATTTCGTAGGAAAAGGTATGTCCTATTGTGCTACTTGTGATGCTGCTTTCTTCAAAGAGAAAACAGTTGTAGTCGCAGGTTCTGGTGATGCTGCTGCTACTGGTGCATTAGCTTTAAGTGATGTTGGTGCCAAGAGAGTTTATTGGACTTCAAGGTCTGATTATCTTAAGTGTGAAAGAATCTATATTGATAGAGCTAAAGATCGAGAAAATATTACAATTCTCTACAACAAACAAATTTCCGAAATCAAAGGAACTAACACAATTGAAGAAGTACTTTTTGCGGATAACACTTCACTCAAAGTTGATGGAGTATTTGCTGAGATAGGTGCAATACCAAATGTGGAGCTAGCAGTTTCTTTGGGCGTTGAACTGGAAGAAGGTCTTATCAAGGTTGATGATGACTGTAGAACAAATGTTGCAGGTGTTTTTTCAGCTGGAGATGTTACTAGCAAGATTGTTAATCCACTTATGAGACAAATAACTACTTCAGTTGGTCTAGGTACAGTAGCTGCCTTAAGTGCAATTGAATACTTACAAGGTTTGAAGACTAAACAATATTAAGTAAAAAAAGAGAAGAAAGATTCAGTCTTTCTTATTCATTTTCTTTTAATTTTATACCTTTCTTATAGCTATCTTGTAAGGCTTTAACCTCTTTCTTATTCAAAGGATAAATTGCAAGAAAGATTATACCTAGAACTAAAGCAATTGCTGGGAACCATGATACTAATGAGCGTACAGACAGGAATTTGTATTCTATAGGTGGATTAGCTATATCTGCACTAGACCAAATTGTATAGTCATAAGCCTTGAGAACTACTAACATTGATACCATAGCAAAAATACCTGATAGTCGTATAATCAAAGCATGAACACCATAAAATGATGCTTCTCTTCTTTGACCTGTTTTTAATTCGTCTTCATCAGCTATGTTTGAGATATGCCTATCTATGAAGTATGGAGAACCACCTAGTGCAATTCCATTTAGTGCCATAATTGCTAAAGCTACGAAGTAATTATTGACGAAGAATAATGGAATTAGAACACTAACCCAGAAAGCTTGAGATATGATGAAAGCTACTTTACTTCCCAGAATACTATCTAGCTTCGACCAGATGAGAACACCAATTCCTGAGAAGAGAAATGCTACCAACAAAAGTATTGCTCCAAATAAACTTTCATTAGCCCCCATCCATGTAGCTGTTCTTTCTGCAAAAACGAACTTATTGAATATATTCATAACCATAGGAAATAATGCAAAAACATACCAGTTCATCATCGAGCAGAGTACGAAGACTAGAAATTTCCAGTTCTTCAGTGTAATCCAAATTGATTTGAAAACGCCTATTGTTTCTTTTTCTTCAAGTTCTTCTAGTGGAGGTTCTTTAACACCCCATCTGATGTTTATCCAAGCAGTTATAAATACAATAACTCCGAGAGCGGCACCAGCTATCCAATATTTGTATAAATTCAATGGATCAGATAAATCCCCTACGATAAAAGTTGGTAATCCCATTGCTAGAATTAAACCTACAATCATCATTATTCTTCTTCCAGCTCCAGCTTCCTCTCGTTCTTTGTTTGTTCTAAACATTTCTGGGTAGAGAGATGTTCTATTAAGTGAAAATGCTGTATAGATTGTATCAAATAGACAGATTATTACAAAGAAGTATATAGAAACCCATACAGGATTATCAGCATAAGTAGCAAATGGTGTGAAAAGGAAGAACATTATCAAGGATAAGGGTACCCAAGCAGCGATCATCCAAGGTCGTCTACGACCTCCTCCAAGTTTTTTAGTTCGAGTTTTATCTGATAAGCCCCCTAAAATCGGATCGTTAAAAGCATTATATATTGACCACAGAACATACAGGATTGTTAGAACACCAACATCCATATCTATAACGAAATAATAGAAATTAAAAATCAAGAAAGAAAATCCTTGATAAGCTACAGCGTCTGTGATTTCACCTGTTGCAAAAGCTAAGTTGAATTTTAAGGGAACAGATCTTTTTTTTGATTTTTCTTGTTCCATAACGCTTTAGGTTACAGCCTAATTAAAAACTTTATTGGAGAAAAATGAAGAGAATCTTTACGATAGGTCTTCTTCTTTTATTTGTTTAAGATATCTCTCTCTTTTCTCTTTCATATATGCAGGAATTGGTACATCCCACCATCCCCAAGCTGGAGAACCTGTTAATTGTTCAATAGCTTTCTTAGACATATAAAATAAGAAAAAAAAAGAAGTTTATAACTCTATCTTGAGCTACAGTTCTCTTGTTTTCATACCTATAGTTTTCAAAGTGTCTAGAAGTCCAGAAAACAGTTGTACTTGCATTTGAAGTGCAATCGGATGTTTGATGTTTATGAGAGCTTGACTGAACTTCTCATTGGGAGGTAGAACTAAGTTCATTGAAGAACTGGTATTTTTCTCGAAGTCAACATCTACATAAAACATGGTAGGACGTTTGGTAAGTAGTTCTTGAAATCCTTCAGTGTTCAGCAATTTCTTTATTGGAGGTACCTTCATGAGACGATCACTAGGTTCTAGTTGGAGAATTTCCAGATTAGGAACTTTCTGCTTTCTTTCTCCTAGAAATTTCTTAATCATTGATTCATCTTCTGAGTTGATCAAGACTATCATAACGTTCTTTTGAACATTGTCAAAAATTGTTTTCAGTCCTGCAAATACTGCTCTTTCTCCTTCAAAATATGAAAACAGGTCCTCAACATCTCTCTTTCTTTCTGTTTCTTTAACTTGTTCGAAGTACCGATTTGCAGCTTTTATTTTATTTTGTAACTCCTTTTCAAGAGTTTCAATAACTATCTCATAAGGTACTGCCGTATATGAATCTGGGATGCCTTTCTTACTTTGACGTGTTACGAAAGTTTTCTGAACTAAACTTTCTAGATAGCCATAGATTTTTGGTTGTGGAACTTCTGCCAACCCAGCTAAAGTGGTTGCATGTATAGGTCCTATTCCTGTTAAAGAACTATAGGTTTTTGCTTCTCCCAGGGATAATCCCAGACTTGTCAATGCTTTTATCGCATCTTCTTTTGAAAAAGAGGAGGAAGATTTAGGATTCATCTTATCTCCTCAATCTTTCATCCTATTTCTAACTGATATTACAGCTAGAATGAAGAAAATCAAACACATCCCTGCCACTACAAGGAAATCAACCCACAATTCTGCAAAGCCCCATCCTTTGAGCATTATTCCTTCGAAGAGATTGATACCATAGGTCAAAGGTACAACGTAAGAAATTGGCTGTAACCAAACTGGAAGTCCAACTACTGGTATCAGAAGACCACCTAAAGCCATACTTGGAATCGCGGTCAATGGAGCAAATTGTATTGCTTGTAATTCATTTTGAGCGAAGTTCGCAAGAAATACCGACATGAACACATGTGCTAATCCAAAAAGTAAAGCTGC
>JAAFKJ010000183.1 GCA_021399395.1 Candidatus Heimdallarchaeota archaeon | reverse complement strand
TCAAATGAAGCATTTTCATCCTTTAGTCTTGCCCATTGTTTAGCTTGATTTAAAAGAAGATTATATTCTTTATTTATTTTCAACACTAATCTATGCAATTCTTTTTCTTCAGCTATTAATTGTGCTTGAGTTAACAGTCTTTTTGCTTTGGGCAGATTCAGTTCGATTAAAGCAAGTTGAGATTGCAACCAATATGTTTGTGCTAGTAACAAATAAGAATGTTGATTACGTGCGGTATTTTCAATTTTTGTTACATAGACATTAATTTCATCTAATACTTCCTTACTTCCTGTTATTTTCAGCTCATCTAAGAGCAACTCACTGAGAACTAATAATGCAGTTTCAGTGATTCCGTGCTCAATAACTTCATCATTTATAACATCTTTCAGCAAGCTTTCAGCTTTAGCTCTATTTTGAAATCTAGTGCTAGTCATTAAAATCAAAGCTTCAGTTATACTCAATCTTTGATTAATATCTTTGGAATTTAGCTCAATAGCGAGTTTTTCAAATCTATCAAAATACTCTTTGGTTTTATCCAATAGATTTTCATCAAGTGAAATGCGTATTAATTGATAAAGACTTACACAAATTGCTTTCGATCGATTTTCTGCTTCTGAAAGTTTAATGCTCCTTTCAATGTAATCAGAAGCTTTCTTTAACTCACCTTTATTGTAGTATACATTTCCTATGCTGTTCAAACATGCTGATATCGGAGCTTGATATCCTTGTTCTTGAAGATAAACTAGAGCTATCTCCAAATTTTCAAGAGCTAAATCAAGTTCACCTCTGCTTCTATAAACACCAGCAATATTATAATAACTAACAGTAATCATGTTCTCGTTATTTGTTTCAAGACTCAGTTTCACAGCAGCAGCATAGTTTTCGAGAGCTTCATTTAGATTACCAAAAGAATCACAAATTCCACCTATGTTGTTTCTTAAAATCGCGATAAGATCTTTATTATTTAATTCTAAAGCATATTGCAGAGCTTCATTGTAGATTTGTAATGCCTTTTCCAAATTTCCTGAATTTCTTAGAAGGATACCTAATCTATTAAGAGTCTGTGCGAGAAAATTTTTGTTACCAATTTCTCTTCGTAATTCTAAACTTGTTTCAATAAATTCCATAACCTCATCAAATCGTTCTCCCCTACTACTAAGAAACATAGCATATCTATCGAGAATTTCTGCTGTTTCGAATTTGTCATCAATGGATCTACTAATTTCTAATCCTTTGATGAATGTTTCTTCTACTAATTCGAGCTTGCCTGTAGCTCTAAAACAAACTCCTTTCATTTTTAGTAGAGTCGTTTTTTTCTGTTTATAATCAATAGAGTTTACATCAAATAATTCGCTCAATATTTCTTCTGCTTTAGATACAAGCTTTAGCGAATCTTTGAAAGATCCAATATGAAGAAGAAGATTAGCTTTTAGTACAAAACACTCAAAATGTTGTTTATCAATTATTGGTCTATTGCATTCTCGTTCTATACTAGTTACAATTTTCAGAGATTCTTGATATTTGCCAAGCTCAAAAGCAATAATTGCTCTGAGATGGTAAAAATCGAAATTTTTTTTTGCTGTTAAATTCTCCCTTTTTTCAATATTATCAAGGCTTTTTGTTGCATTAGAGTATTCTCCTTTATGAATCATTTCTCGAATAAGTGCAAATTCTTGTGGCATGTTATTCTGCAACCCTGAAACCTCTTTTTAAGTAAATTCAATACTTCTTTCTGATTCTTCATTCTCGAACAATAATAAAAAAGGTGATGGTTTTACCACCAATTGAAATGTTCTATTTTCTACCATTGTGTTTGACTGCTATTGATATAAATGATAATATCAGGAATCCAGCAAGAGAAAACGTAGCCAAACCTTCGGTAATTGTTACTTCCCATCCAGATAGTTTTGCCCACAGCCACCAAATTGCATATGCTTTTTGATTTCCATTTAGAGCTTGACTATGAGCACAATTACAACTAAACCAATCTACTCCTTCAGTATGTGTCGCTTGCCAATCCAAAGCCCAATTTCCAGAGTCGATTCCATCATTCCAATCACAATTGTCAGTGACATATTTATCACCATAATAGTTTCCGTCTGGGTCATAGGATTCAATGTCAGCAAAATCAAACAAAATCTTATTATTACTTATACAATGATCTCTGATTTGCTCATTTCTCAAATGCAAATTTCCTTCTAATCCAGTTCCATCAACATGACCTGTCATATAAACGAACATCACATCGGGATATTCTGATTCAAGTTGTGTCATAGGTGCCAGATAATGATCTATCATGCTTTGTTCAGTCTGATCACTAGCTTGTCCACACCAGCTCCACATAATAACATTACAATCTGCATTAGCTGGGTCATCAAGGTAATCTCGTGTTGCATTATCCCAACCAGGATAACCTACATCTCCAACTGAAGGCATAGCACCATCATGGAGAAAAGTACTGTTATAATCATACAAATCAACTGTTCCCCCATTTCCCTCTTTGAAAGCTGGAAGAGCATTCATCCCATCTATTATTTGAGATCCGTGACTTGTATGTTGATAAGCGATATGAAGAGTATTCTTTGCGTTTAGTATAACTGAGTCTGGTATTTGGTCGTTTCGAACCATGTTTACAACAGAGTGATTAGCGATCACTGGTTCTGTGAAAGCAAGACCTGATACACTCTTTATTTGAAATACAAAAATTAAGTTTAGCAAGACTACTGCTAATATGACATATTTTTTTCTATTCATAGGTTTAAAACCCTAAACAAACTAAAGGATTCGACTATATAAATAGATTTTCTAATCAATTACTCTTTGATTTCATCCAAAACCTTTGTTAAGAACTCCCCTGCTTTCACATCTAATTTCAAGTCAGCTTTGTGATCTATAGGAGTTGAGTCAATATTGAGTATAACTAATTTTGCTCCATTTTTCTTCGCTTTATTCGGAAAACCAGCAGCTGGTTGAACAGCTAAGCTCGAACCAACCACAATCATAAGATCACATTTACTTGTATGTTCTTTTGAAATCTTCATTTCTCTCTCGGGCATTGGGTCGTTGAAATTAACAACAGATGAGATTAACCTTCCTTGACAATCTTTGCATGTTGGTTGCTTTTCTTTAGGTTCTTCTGTTCGAAAACCTCTACCATGAAGATCTCTATCCCATCCTATCTCATCTCTACTGTATCGAGCATCACATGCAATGCATTTCATGAACTTGTAATTACCATGCAATTCAGCTATTAGTTCGGGTTTAATTCCAGATTTCAAATGGAGATTGTCAACATTCTGAGAGATGAG
>JAAFKJ010000182.1 GCA_021399395.1 Candidatus Heimdallarchaeota archaeon | reverse complement strand
TTCAAGATGAAATTGAGCAAACTCGTGGATTTAGACCAAGCATAGAGCAAATTCTTATCCTTCCTGGAGCTAAACCAGGAATTTTCTTCACAATGGTGGGTCTTGTAAATCCAGGAGAAGAGATTATCTACCCTGATCCAGGTTTCCCTACTTATGGATCAGTTGTTAAGTACATAGGTGCAGGGGATGTTCCTGTCGTTCTTAAAGAAGAAAATGAATTTAGACTGAGTCCTGAAGATATTGAGGAAAAAATAACTCCAAAAACTAAACTCATCATACTTAACAGCCCCCAAAATCCTACTGGTTCAGTTATGACCAAAAAGGAAATTGATAGATTAGCTGAAATAGCTGAAGAGAATGAAATATACCTGTTATCTGATGAGATTTATTCCAAGATGTTATATGAATCAACCTTCCACACTCCATCAGTTAGAGATAAGGCTAAGGAAAGAACAGTTGTTCTAGACGGTTTTTCAAAATCTTACAGTATGACTGGTTGGAGGTTGGGGTATGTAGTAGGTCCAGAGGAAATTATAGAAAAAATGGGTACATTAATGATAAATGCACTTTCTTGTACTACTGCCTTTGTTCAGAAAGCAGGAATTACAGCTCTCAAAGGTACACAAGAGCCTTTACAAAGAATGATGAAAGCATTTCTAGAAAGAAGAAATGCTATTGTCAAAGGATTAAATGATATACCCAATTTCTCGTGCTTATCTCCACAAGGTGCATTCTATACCTTTCCAAATATCAAGAAAACAGGAATGAATTCAAGAGAAATGGCCGATCACATTTTGTATAACGCCGGAGTCTGTTGCTTACCTGGTTCATCTTTTGGTCCAGGTGGAGAAGGGTATCTGAGATTTAGTTATGCAACTTCTGTAGAGACAATAAATAAAGCTATGAAACAAATCAAGGAATCATTCGATTAAAGGAGATTAAGCAATTTAGCTAAATTCTCTCCCAAAATCTTTTTCTTCTGAACTTCTGTTAAATTCATATTTCTGATTTTTTCTATATTTAATTCCAGACATCTATCACCGACAGGTGAATCGGTTCCGAGTAGAATCTTATCATCTCCGAATTTCTCCATTGCTAGGTGGATTCTCTTTTCAGAGATTATAAAATAAGTTGAAATATCAAAATAGACGTTTTTCAAGTCTTTTCCTTTTCTGGCTATTGTTTCAAACCCCATCATGTGAGCGATTATATAATTTGCTTTTGGATATTTACGTGCAAGTTCTACAAACTTTCTAACTTCTTTGAAATTGTAGAGATGGATAAAAATAGGTATGTTCTTTTCTATTGCAAAATTGGAAATAACTTCCATTCCTCCATCCAGATTAGAGAATTTCATCATACATTGATGCAGTTTTATTCCAGCAAAAAACATTATTTTGTAGTTCTCATTTAATTTTGCTTCTAGTTCTGAATCATGGGGGTGTATCCAAAAATATTGTAGTAATCTATCTGGAAATTCCTTTACTAATGAATAAACATAATCATTATTTGGAACTGGCATTTTTTTGTGTTGAGGACGAAGATAAAATATATTTCCGAGAATATGAAAAAATGGTATCAAGGAAGTTTTTCTATAAGCAATTTTAGGTACACTAAACTCAACATCTGGTTCAGTCCCACTTGGACAAAGTACTACCTTATCCACTCCCAGTCTGTCCATTAGTGGTATTAACGTTTTTGTATAACCAAATTCTCCAAAAGCGTGAGCATGACCATCGATTATCACAATGTTACCCTCAGCACATCAAATAGATACTTTGACAATCTGCTTCATGAGATGGAAGAATTCCTCGAGATTCTCAAGCCCTTCTAGTTTTGCAGATAATGTGTTGTTGTTGATTGCTAGTATTTTCACATAAGAGAGAAGGGGCATGTACGCTTTACTTACATCAGGTGCATCTAGTATTTTATACGCTAGCTTCTCGTTGTTAGTTCTTAACTTAAGAAAATTACTAACACTCATGCCCTCATAAGAATCGAATACTTTACCCTTAGATTCTTGTTTCACCATTGCGTGAAGGTACAATGGAAATTCTTCAATTAGTTCAGCATCAATAGTTACATCTAGATTACTTTCTAGAGCTAAAAATATTTTGTGATAAACATCATCAACATGTTCAGCTGGAAGATCAAATTCATATTGCATCCTATAGGTTGAAGTTTTTTTTACTCTAATTGCACCAACATTTGTTAATTTCTGAATTAAAGCTTCCTCATCATTTGTGAGTGTTTCAGCTTTTTCCTCCCCATATTGGTCTTTATAATATTCTTCAGCTGAAGTAATGTGCTTTTTCCGATTTTTTTTAGATCTAAAGAAACGAGACATGAAATCAAATTCTAATCTGTTTTTCAGACTTTTATATTTTTGCCTCTTCCAACCTTTGCTTCACCAACTTTATAAATTCAGAAAGTAATTTCTCGTAGTCATTGTTAAAGTGAGTTAAAATGGAATTTAATATAGCTTTCATTGGATTTGGTGTTGTAGGACAAGGATTAGCAGAAATCCTTCTTGAGCAAGAACAAGAGTTGAAAGAGAAGTATGATTTTAGTTTCAAGGTAGTTGCAATTTCAGATGCTGTCAAAGGGTCATGGTATCGAAGATCTGGTTTAGATTTGAAGAAACTTCTAGAGCTAGTTGAAAAACAAGGTGACTTGAAAGGTTTTGCTGACGGAATTGAAGGATGGGATTCAATTAAAACTATTAAAGAAACAAATGCTAATCTTATACTTGAATTAGCATGGACTGACTTGAAAACTGGAGAGCCAGCAATTACCCATGTAAAGACTGCTTTGGAAAACAAGAAACATGTTGTAATGACCAACAAAGGACCTATAGCATTAGCTGTAAGAGAATTACTAGACTTAGCAAAGAAGAATGGTGTAGAGATGAGATATGAAGGAACAGTGTTAAGTGGTACTCCTGCATTGAATCTTGGTCTCTACAACTTGGCAGGCTCTGGTATTACTCAAGCAAAAGGCATTGTTAATGGAACAACCAATTATATTCTAACTGAGATGGAAAAAGGGTTAAGCTATGAAGATGCTCTAAAACAAGCTCAAGAACTAGGATATGCAGAAGCTGATCCAACAGCAGATGTTGAAGGATACGATGCTTTAGGGAAAATAGTTATCTTAGCTAATACTGTTATGGGAGCGAATTTAAGCAAAGATGAACCACCTTGTGAAGGTATAACCAATATTACAGCTGAAGATATAGCAAAGGCAAAGGAAGAAGGATTCCGATGGAAACTAATTGCCGGTGCAGAACTAAAAGAAGATGGGTCAGTTGAGGCATATGTTAGACCAGAAAAGATTCCTTTAGATCACCCATTAGCAAACATTATGGGGCCCACGAATGCTCTAACATATACAACCAAATATGTGGATGAGGTTACGATAGTAGGACCTGGAGCTGGAAAATTACCAACTGGATTTGCTGTCTTAACAGATATGTTAGACATCAATCGTATTGTTAAGGAGTAAAAGAAATCAGAGCTGTTTATCATGGGTTACATGGGAAAATATCTTGATGTTAATCTTTCATCAAAGAAGATACACGTAAAACAACTCGATATGGATTTGGCTAAAAAGTACATTGGCGGTAAAGGATTAGGCGCAAAAATTCTATTAGACGAACTGAAGAAAGGTGTTAAGCCATTAAGTCCAGATAACATAATCTTGTTTATGACTGGTCCATTATCAGGAACAAAAGTTGTAACTTCAGGACGATGGTGCATTGTAACCAAATCTCCACATACAGGTATATTTTTGGATAGTCATATTGGTGGGAAATTCGGCCACAGATTGAAAAAAGCTGGTTATGATTTCATTCTAGTAAGAGGGAAATCAAAAACACCTTGTTATTTGTTGATTAATGATGATGATGTAAGCATTCAATCTGCCGAAGAGCTTTGGGGTAAAGGTACTTTTGAAACAGAGGAATTTCTGCAAAACAAGCATCCAAAATCAGAAGTAGCAAGTATAGGTCCTGCTGGAGAAAATTTAGTGACATATGCCAATGTTATGACAGATAAATCGCACATGGCAGGACGTGGAGGAGCTGGAGCTGTAATGGGTTCTAAGAATCTGAAAGCTGTTGTAGCGGTTGGTAGTACTTCAATAGATTCTGTTCATGACAATTTCAAAGAACTAACAAGAAGCTTTAGAGAAAAAGTTCGTGAAAATCCTGGAGTTCAAACCAGACATGAAATAGGTACCATGATGTGGGTGAATATGGCTAATGATGCAGGATTCCTCCCAACTAGAAATTATCAATCTGGAGTCTTCAAAGGAGCGGAAGAAATCTCAGGCGAAAAAATGTTGGAAGATTATACTTATGCTCATCGTGCTTGTTATGGATGTCTTATTGCTTGTGGTAAAGCAAATAAGTTCACTAAAGGTAAATATTCTGGATTAGATGTCGAAGGACCGGAATATGAGACCACAGCATTACTTGGATCGAATTGTGGAATTAGAGATCTTGGTGCAGTAGCAAAGGCAAGTCAGATGTGTGATGATTTAGGAATCGACACAATAACAGTTGGATCTTCAATAGCTTTTGCGATGGAGTGCTCAGAGAAAAAAATTCTTGATCAAAATGATGTTCCCAAGTTGAAATTCGGTAATGAAGCAGCTATGTTGAAAATGATTGAACTTATTGCTCATAGAAAAGGTGTTGGTGAACTTTTTGCTCAAGGAACATTAGCAGCTGCTGAAAAAATAGGTAAGAATTCAAGCGATTTTGCTATTCAGGTCAAAAAATCAGAACTAGCAGGTGTTGAACCAAGAGGGTCATTTGGTATGGCGTTAGCTTACTCTACATCTGACAGAGGTGGATGTCACCAGAGATGTTGGACACCTTCAGCTGAACTCAGAGGGGATTTGAAGAGATTTTCCTTTGAAGGCGTACCCAAGTTTGTTAAAGAGTCCCAAGATGAAAGAGCAGCATGTTTCTCGTTAGTATTATGCGATTTCCTACCTTTTGATGTTCCAGAGATGGTTGAGATGCTGAATTCTGCAACAGGTTTTGATTATACACCCGAGAGCTATTTGCAAGCAGGAGAAAGAATCTGGAATTTGACAAGACTCTTTAATGTTCGAGAAGGCATGACATCTGATGATGATGTTCTTCCTAAAAGGTTCTACACCGAGAAGATGCCAGAAGGTCCAGCTGAAGGACAAATCATTTCAGAAGACTCTTTAGAATTAGCGAAACTTGAATATTATAAATTAAGAGGATGGAATAAGAAAGGCTTACCAAAAGGGAAAATTCTGAGAAAACTCAAGTTGTAAGTTTGCTAAGGAAAAAGGAAAGAGTAAAATACTGGTCAAATAAGAGTTCTAAAATACTGATTTTGCTGAACTCAAATGGCTGATGAATCACTTTCCCTAGATGCTAGAAAACAACGAATTATAGCTCTTGCAATAATATCACTTTCCTCATTTGTAAGTGCTTTTATGGGTTCAGCTTTTTCTGTTGCCGCTCCTGAGATGACTGATCCGAGAAGCTCCCAATATGTTCCTGGTCTTGATGAAGCAGGAATGGGGTGGATTATCACAGTATATATCTTGGCAACAGCTATGTTACAAATTCCATTTGGTAAAATTTCAGACAATTATGGAAGGAAGAAGATTTATCTTATTGGAATAATAATTTTTACTTCATCAGCATTAGCATTAGGTTTCATGAACAGTGAGACTACATTAGTTATTTTCAGATTTATTCAAGGCACAGGAGCTGCTCTAGCATTCGCGACAAGTACAGCTATCCTCACCTCAATTTATCCGCAAGAGGAAAGAGGCAAGGCTTTCGGAATAAATATCGGATCTGTATATCTTGGTTTAACTGTTGGACCTTCTTTAGGAGGGGTCATTGTAGAGAATTTTGGTTGGAACATGGTATTTTTCAGCGTAGTTCCTTTTGGAGTCATTATTGCTTTTCTAGTTGTTTTTGTTCTAAAAGGAGAATGGAAAAATGAAAAGAAGGAGAAGATAGACTATTTTGGAGCTCTGATATTTATCGTCACTTTATTCTTGCTTTTGTACGGTTTTAGATCTATTAATACAAGCTATGGCTTCTACCTAATTGGAGCGTCTATTGTTACACTGATTATTTTTATTTACTGGGAAAGAAGGGTAGAAGTGCCAATTCTAGAATTGAAACTCTTTAAGAAGAATAGATTTTTCACATTTGCAAATCTATCAGCATTTTTGTTTTATACAGCAACGTCTTCAACTTCTCTACTTCTAAATTATTATCTGCAAGACATTCTCTTTCTTTCAGTTTCCATTGCTGGTGTAATACTTTTGGCTAGACCGATTGCACAAGCAATTCTTTCACCAATAGGTGGACGATTGTCTGATAAAATCGAGCATAGAACAATAACAACCATAGGTGTAGCCATGGGTTTGATTGGACTTTCATTACTTCTTTCAGTCAACCAACACTCCCCCATAATATTAGTCATCTTCGGATTGCTTTTTGGTGGATTAGGTTTTGGATTGTTCTCTTCACCAAATGCTAATTCTATAATGAGTTCTGTACCAAAAAAAATGTATGGAATGGCATCTGCTCTAGTAGGAACTATGAGAACAATAGGTCAATCTATCAGTCTGGGTTTTGCTACTCTCATGTTTTCTGTGATACTAGGTCGACCAAATAATTCCATTCAGATAGGATTCAAACAAAATATATTAAATCCAGTTGTTGAGAACTTGTCCTTCTTCCCTTCATTCTCAAGTTTTAAGAACTGGTTTTATCCTCTAACTTTGCCTGAACACCTATCTATAGCTCAACACAGTCCGCTTCTTTTACTTAGTATTAAAATTACATTTGCAGTTTCTCTTGGAATGTGTATAATGGCTCTAATTGCCTCATACCTAAGAGGTAAAATTAA
>JAAFKJ010000181.1 GCA_021399395.1 Candidatus Heimdallarchaeota archaeon | reverse complement strand
GATTATCTTGGTGTAGATATAGAAGAGTAATCTCTTCTTCTTTTTTCATACAAAAGCAAAAATTATTGCTGCAATTAGTAATGAAAGTGTTAATGATATCAGAATGATTAAATCTCTGTACTTCAATTTTCTTCTGTGGATTACTCTCTCGGGACAGTTTTCTAGACATTTAAAACTAGAAGAACACAAATCATAGTTAAAGACTGGTCTTTTATTATCTTCTTTGAGAACGACTATAGCTTCTGTTGGACATACTTCTTGACATTTTAAACAAGCTGTACATCCAGATCCTTGATACTTTGGATATTTTGTGAAAATCATACTAAGTTTAAGCATTAAGAATAAGAAGTGAAAGGTATTAAAAAATCTAACTAGGAAATTATAGTTTAGATCTTCATGTTTGCAACTGAATCTAGAACTACATCAGCATTCTTGAGCTCTTCTTTCTTAGATGTACCTGTTAATACGCCTATACAAGCCATAGCTCCAGCATTCTTGCCCATTAACATGTCTCTGTCATCGTCACCAATTACAATAGATTTGGAGACGTCAGCATTAAGGATTTTACATGCATATTGTAACATATCAGGAGCGGGTTTTGCGTGGTAGGGAGAATCAATATCTAATCCTAAAATCTGATCAAAATAGTCAAAGAGCCCCGCGCTAACTAGTTGCATAGAAGCAGGTTCGGTACTATCATGAGTTACCAACACTACCTTAGCATCAGAATCTCTGATTTTTTCTAGAATTTCTTGAACATTTTCTATGCTTTTTATATGGTCAGTAAAGTCAACAAGATGATCAACTTCATCAAATAATTCTGCTATATCTTCAACTGAAGAATTAATGGATAATGTGCGAAGATATTCTCTTGTTCTTCTTATGATTTCAACTCTTTCAATGTGAATTGGACCACCAATGACAATCTCAAGTGTTTCAGGATCTAATCCCATTAAAGAAACAATATCGTTATAATTTTCTTCCTTTAATGCAAATTTTTGCATGAGAAGCTTAGCTCGTTTTTCCATAACAGGTATATACATGTCGGGAGTAAGTAGAGTGCCATCTTTATCGAAACAAACGAGCTCGATACCCTCTAACTTCAAATCTCCACACTTTATTGAGACCATACAAGGTTAAGAAAAATTGATTGTTTAATAATTTTGTGTAATAAGGTAATTTGCTAAGAAGAGATGCGGATTTTGTCTAATAATTCACTAGCAATAAAACGAGCTTTAGTTAGCAACTCATCACCTCTGGTAATTTCATTTCGAAGGTCCCTAGATAGAGTGTGGTCACCAGTAGGAACATTGGTGAAGAGGACCAAATTGAGATGTAATTCAGTATTGATTCTGATGATATCAACGATTGATTTGTGATATTTCTGTAGTTTCTTCATGTCTGTAATTTTGGCAGAATCTAGTTCAACTAAAATTGAAAAGAGTTTGTTAAGTCTAAACTTGTATTTCCTAAGATATCTGGTTAAAGTGTCCAAGAATTCATGAAAATTCATAAAACCTATACTTTCAGCAATGACTTTCTGATCAAGGGATTGAAATCCTGAGACTTTAGCTTCGAACCATTCATCAACTATTGGAAAACCCGATTCAACGGCTTCATACCATTGTTCCTGAGTGGAAAAGCCACTTTGCTTAGCAGTATGAAATTGGTCACCCAATAGAAATCCAAAATTACGTGCATGTCTTTGTTCCTTATGGGTTTTGAATCCTTTCTGTCGAGCTTTGAAGAACTTATTGAACATCTTCAGAATAATGATATAGCAGAAAGTGAGAGATATCCAAACAGGTAAAAGATAAAGGCCATAGAGTAGCAACCAATTGTCCCACTTAAGCGGATCTGAGTTATTTCTCATCTCTTGAATATTGGTAAGATGATCTCCGTCAGGGTCTGCTGCAGAATCTTTGGCAAGAGGGTTTAAACCCAT
>JAAFKJ010000180.1 GCA_021399395.1 Candidatus Heimdallarchaeota archaeon | reverse complement strand
GAGGAACCTAAGAAAGAGGAACCTAAGAAAGAGGAACCTAAGAAAGAGGAACCTAAGAAAGAGGAACCTAAGAAAGAGGAACCCAAAGTAGATGTTCAAGAAAAGACAGGAGCTGAATAAAATGGGTAACGATTACGTTATAAGTGAAATAGAAAGAAACCACATCCAATCTTTATTGGAACAGAAGAAAAGAACTGATGGAAGAGATTTATCTGAATTCAGGGAAGTCACAATCGAAACTGGATATGTTCAGAAAGCAGAGGGTTCAGCTGTAGTATCAATTGGAGATACTCGAATAATTGTTGGTATAAAAGCAATTTTAGGTACTCCATTTCCTGATACTCCTGACAGTGGTGTTATTACAACCAGTTGTGAGCTTTCACCGCTAGCCTCACCATATTTTGAGACCGGTCCTCCATCAGTAGCTGCTATAGAATTAGCTCGTGTAACTGATAGAGCAATTAGAGAATCACATGCTATTGATTTGTCTAAACTTTGTATGGTTCCTGGTAAATTAGTATGGATACTCTTTATTGATATGTATGTGTTAAATGATGGTGGTAACTTATTTGATGCTGCAGCACTAGGTGCAATGGCTGCTTTAGCAACCACTAAAATACGAAAAGTCAAGATTGTATCTGAAGAACCTCTGGAAAAAGAAATATTGGAAGAGCTTGAACCTCTAAAAATTGATCATCATACTGTATCGGTCACAAGTTACAAAATAGGTAACTTCAATATTTTTGATCCAAATAGTAAAGAGGATAAAATTAGTGATGCAAGAATTACCTTCGGATTTGATGAGCAAGATCGTATTGTTTCAATGCAAAAGGGTAAATTGGGTGTATATACTCCAGAAGAGATTAAAACTCAAGTAAGAGAATGTTTGAATGTATCGAAAACTTTAAGGAAAGAGCTGATGAAAGCGATTCCGAAGTAAGAAGAGGTGTAAGTGATGCCACGTACAAAAAAAGTAGGAACAACAGGACGATATGGTGCCAGATATGGAAGTACAATTAGAAAAAGAGTTAGGCAAATTGAAGAAAAAAGCAAAGCTGTCTATAAATGTCCCGTTTGTTATATGAGAACTTTGAAAAGAGCAGGATTAGGGATTTGGGAGTGCACTAAATGTGGTGAAAAAATCGCAGGTGGTGCTTGGGAACCAAACACCAGTGCTGGAAGAAGTATAACAAGAAGAGTTACTCGTATTTCTGAAGGATTAAAAGAAGAATTTTAACCTCTTCCTTTTCCATTTCCATTTTCATTTTTTATTTTGTTTTGAATGCTTACATTTTAAAATCCACATATCATTTTTGTTTAATGAGTAAAATAGGTTACACTACTTCTCGCGATCCTGCGAAGAAAACAAGATCGTTTATTCACGATATAATTGCAGTGGTTCCAAGATCTAAACGTGTAGTAAGAGGTTCAGCATCCTTAAAATATGGATTGACATCAATGAAAAATCAAGGTGTTGAAACCGCAATAATAGTAAACTCTGTCAAAGGTAACCCTAATTTTGTTAGATTTTATGATTTATCAGCAAAGATAACAGAACTCCCTTATGCGATTAAAATCCGGGGTGTTACGCTTTTTCGTGATTACAACAAAGAAAATAAAAAGAAAACAAGACCCTCATTTTCTATAATGATTTCGACTTTGAACAATCCAAAAGAAGAAGAAATACTAAAGAAATTTCTGGGAATATCTAATGCTTCTATAGAAGAGATAGAGAAAAAAAACTATGTTACTGTTTATGCTGACTATTTGGATAAGGATGAAGGAATTATTTTTATCGAATTTCTAGATAAAGAAAACAGTCAAGTTGGACCTAGAATAAAGCTGAGAATAGTGGATAGAAAAGTTGAGGAAACATTAATTTAACCAGGATGATTTGAATGGATGATAGGGTTATCAATGGAATCAACATCTCTATGAAACTTAGATTCAAAGATGAAGAGACTACACAACGAATTTATGAAACACTTATGTTGGAATCCAAGTATGATCCAAATGAAAGAGCAACAACTACAATAGACGTTGAGAATAATGCTCTATTAGTTAATATTGATGCTGCAGACTCTGTTTCTGCCAGAGCCGCCTCAAATTCTTTCTTAAAATGGATAAATCTTTCAGAACAATTGCTTGGTTATGTTGACTCGGTTAAAGAATCTTAGGATGATTAAATAATCTATTTTATCCCCGTATTCTTAAGCTTGCTTTGTATAAAAGGTTTCATAATTAGTTTTCGAAGCGCAACTTTGATGTACAATCCTTTCTTGAAATACTTTGCAACTTTTTTGTAAGAGTCAACAGTACTCCAAATGCTTGGGTAGGCATTAATTTCATTGACTATTATCTTTCTAAAACCTCTATCCTTGATTTCTTTAAGAATCTTATTAACAGGCAGTACTCCAGCACCAAAAGCATAATGTGAATCCTCTCCTTCCATGCAATCCGAAAGATGAATTTCTTCCAATTCATCAAAAGGCATCTTATCTAATAGATCCATATATGTGTCAGGACCATTTAGTAGATAGGAGTGTGCTACATCAAATAACCAGCCTTTTAGTTGAGAACCTAGTTCCTCTTTGAATTTCTTATAGAGTTCCATAAACTCCTCATCAGAAATATGATAGACATTTTCAACAACCAATGGGATTTTCAACTGTTTGAGATTGTTCACTAGAGTATCAAAATCACCGTGGGTTTCAACAGGATGAAAAACACCTAGAATTATGTTCATTTTATCTCCAAAATCATTAAGGAGTTTAATAATATCATCAATCTCTTTTTGTTTTTCAGGATAGGCAAAATCAAACCCATCAAGTTCCGCAACTGGAAGGTGGAAAGTTGTTATCATTCCATCTAGTGTTTCGATGATTTTGTTAACATTCTTTAGATTAACTCCCTGTGGATTAATCTCTCCCGACTCTATACCTAGTGTTTTTGCAAACTTGATGACATGTTCACATTCAAGTCCCTTGTACGTCTGAATAGTTTGTCCAATCAAAACCATAATTCAATGTGAAAGGCGAAATATTTAAACTCATTCCTTCACATTATCAATAGATAGACATGAAGGCGAATAAGGCATTGGTTCGAGAACCTAGTAAGAGTTATACAAATTGTGTAACCTCTCACCCCTTAGGACACACTGTGAGTTTGGATTTGGCTAAAGAACAACATAAAGAATATTGTAAAACTTTGCGAGAACTTGGACTTGAATTGATTGAATTACCGCCTAAACATGATTACCCAGATGCCTGTTTTGTTGAAGATAATGCGGTGGTTTATAGAGATAGAGCGTTTATTACTAGAATGGGAGTTGAAAGTCGTCGCGGAGAAGAGGATGAAGTTGAAGCAGCTTTAAAACAACATTTCAAAGTTGCAAAAGCTGAAGAACCTGCAACTATTGAAGGGGGAGATGTAGTACATTTGCCAGCAAGACTAATTTGTGGAATATCTCAAAGGACTAACAAATTGGGAGTTGATCAAATGAGAGAGTGGCTAGATGTCCAAGTTGATACTATTGAAAATCCAGATATTGTTCATCTGAAAAGTTATATGAAATATTTGGACAATAATATACTAATTACTTCGAAGGAATATGAAACTCATCCTCTGATAAAAAATTTAGAACTGCTCATAATACCAAAAGAAGAATATTATTCTATAAACTGCTTATCTGTAAATGATACTGTGATTATGTCTGATAAATTCCAAAATGCACACCAAATTGTGAGAAAAGCAGGTTTTGAAGTTATTTCACTAAATATGAGTGAGTTTGAAAAATGTCAAGCGTCTCTAACTTGTCTATCAATCCTTTTCTAAGGATTACCTTAATATAACTACATACCCATAATATTCTGATTGATATGTTATTCTTCAAACGTATCTATAAAACATTAATTGGTTTTGTGACTTGTACGGTTGTAGTAGTTGTACTAATGCTATTATTATGGCCAACATTCGATAGTCCAGATTTCTTGGCTTTAATAGAAGTAAATACAACTTTAACAGATAATCATGGTGCTGGAGGACACTTTTGGGTAATATTAATGATGCTTTTGAACCCAAGTATCTTCCTTAATCTTGACAGCCCTGTTGTCGGTATTACTCAACCTTTGGAAGACATGGTTGGTGTTGGAGCCTTCATCCTTATTCTTGCACTTTGGTTTGTAGGTTCTTTTGCAGGTGGATTGGCATCCAGAGGTGGATTAAGATCTGGATTATGGTCAGCTGTAACCTCTTATCTTTTCCTAAGTTTTCTGTTTGCAACTTTGTCTGGATCTTTAGGAGGATTTTCAACTGGAGGATTGTTAGTGTTTATTATCAATCTCTTTGCTCCCATGGTTCTTGGGTCCTTCTTTGTAATTCCAGTACTTGGAATAGCGGGTGGAATTGTTGGTGGGATATTAGGGAAAATGCTTTTTACAAAATCAAAGAAAAAAGATGACGATATAGATAAAACTACAGATAAAGAAGAAAGTGAAGATTAATTTCTCTTTCTCTTTTGTTTTTGTTATTTCTAGTACTTGATACACATATTTTTTATATTGAAAAGATTACATTTCATCTGAACCTTATGGCTAGTCAAACTAACACTTTAGCAATTCCTTGGGTAGAAAAATACCGTCCGGAGTATCTAATTGATTTTGTTGGTAACAGAGATTCAGTTCTGGTTTTAGAGGAGTGGTTGAAAACTTGGAATCAACAAAAAAAGAAAGTAGCCCTTCTTGCAGGACCCGCGGGTGTAGGAAAGACAAGTGTAGTTCACTATTTGATTAAGAAATATAAGTATGAATTTGTTGAAGTTAATGCAAGTGATAACAGAAACAAAAAATCAGTAGAACTGTTAGTGGGTAAGTCATCAACAGAAGGAACAGTATTGCAAGGTGCTAAAGTTCGAAAGTTGATATTGGTCGATGAGGCTGATGGCTTATTTGGAAACGAGGATAGAGGTGGAGGTAGTGCTTTGGGAAAAGCGGTAACTTTAACTCGAATTCCAATAATTTGTACAGCTAATGATCCCTCTGCAAAATCATTGAAATCAGCAAAGAGAAGCATGAAGGTTATAGAATTTCACAGATTGAAAGAAGATGAGATTTTGCACCTTCTTAAAAAGATTGCTGACAAAGAAGGGGTGAAAATAAATGAAACAACACTTATCGCTATTGCCAAAAACTGTGGTGGAGATGCTAGATCGGCAATTAATGACCTTGAAGGAGCAGCTTTTGGAAGTTATGATAAAGAAATCATATTTGCTCCAAGAAACCAACAACATAGTCTAGATGATGCATTAAACAACATATTCAAAGTGAATAATTTCAAAGATGTGAAATCTGCACTCGATGGTGTTGATGTAGATTACAGAGAATTGCTGACATATGTGTATGAGCATGCGTGGAAACAATCAGAAACTTCAACAGAACAATTTAACATGTATGAACTGATAGCAGTAGCTGATTTCTACCTATCTAAATGTTATATCAAGCAAGACTGGAAATTTCTGAAATATTTCTTTACATTCATATCTTCGGTTGGTCTCGTGAAATCTTCGTCCTTTAAATCTACAAAATATGGTTTTCCTAGTTACTGGTCGCTTATGGCAAGACTAAGGGGAAAGAATGCTAAGATAAAAAGTTTAGCGGAAAAAAGTACAAAGAAACTTCATTGTTCAAAAAAAGTGTTTCAGAGCGAGTATTATCCGTATATCAGAATAATTTTCAATACAGATACTAAAATGGCAGGCGGACTAGCTGCTTGGTTCCAATATAATGATGATGATTTAGATTTCCTTACAGAAGGTTCTAGTAAATTGATAAAAAGGATAAAAGAACAAGCTGAGGAAGCTTACGTACATATGGCTGGAGATTGGATAGAAAAGGCAAAAAGCACAGAAAAGAGTTTATTATTTTACAATGACTTAACAGAGAGGAAGAAGCCAAAAACTTCTACACCTAAAAAACCTAAAAAACCTGTTGAAAAACAAGAACAAGCCGAGGAAGCATCTACAGATAAAAAAACCGAAAAGGAAGATTCTTCAGAAGAAGATGTTTCAGAAAAGAAAAAAGATTCAAAGAAAGAAGCTCAAACCTCTTTGGAGAGTTTCATTAATTAGAAGCGTAATTTTTATTTTTCTTCTTTTGTTTTTGAGATTTGATCTCCTAAAGGAAACATAAGTCCAGATGAGAGAAGGAATTGTAACATTTTTTTGAAATTCGAGACTACATGAACATCAGAACCAGTTTTCTTTCTAACCATTCGATTTTGAATTAGGTAATCTAAACTCTTCAATACATCTTTTTTTCGTATCCCGGTAACCTCTATTAATTCATCTAAGCTCATCCCTTCTTCGTATAAGCTTAAAGAAACTGCAACCACACCAACATTTACTCGGTCGATCACATCACCCGGTAGTTCAAGGTCTTCGTTATTTGTCTCATTATTGTTCATTTCTATTCATCTCATTCAAGTTTCCATTTGAAAGTACCAAGGAGAAATACGCATCAACTAAAGGAGGAGGTATTCCTATGTCTTTTAGTTTCTTTCTTATATCCTTACTAGACATTTTGTCTTTATTTGTTTTATATTGGAATGCAATATATTCTCCATACTCCCAGGGATAAACTATCCATGATTCTGTTTCATTGATATAGTAATCTGGTTTGATTATACTGTGTTCCTTGTAATACAGAGTTGCAGTCCTGATTTCCTTTGCCCCCATTTCTTTAATATGTTCGATAGCTGCAACCAAACTCTTTCCACTATCTGCAACGTCATCTACGATTAGTATAACTTTTCCTTCCACGCCTTCAGAAATCTTCTGAGTAATAATTGGATTTTCAGTAGCTCTAGAATTATCATCATAAAATTCTATCTTGATATTAGCTGTTCTTCTATTTCCATAAAAATCAGCTAGTAATCTAGCTGGAATCCAACCACCTCTTGCTATTCCTACAATTATATCTGGAAAGAATCTATCCTCTGTTATTTTTTCAAACAGATAGAATGTCATTTGGTAGCTTTGATCCCAAGAGACTATCTCATAATCTTCCATCTTTAACCACAGAAAATACAACTAGTAGCTTGTTAAAAAACTTATCACTGGGGACGATTGTTAGTTGCATTATAAGAAAGCTTAATATCTTGGTTTGAGACATTGAACTTTGAAGAATTAAAGGTGCAATCATGTCATTTATAGAAAGATTACAATTAAATCCAGAAGAAAAACAAGTATATACATTACTCCTGGGAACAGGCCAATTAACAGCATTTGAAATTGCTGAGCATGGAAAACTTCACTTCTCCAAAGTAGAGGTTGCTTTGAGTTCTCTCATTAATAAAGGGGCTGTAGGTGTTTCGGAGGGTTATGTGAAAAAATATTTTGTTAGAATACCTTTAGAATATCTGGCTGAAACAAGTGATAAAATTAATTCGAGTATCAAGGGATATTTAGAGAATACTAATACATTTATCCAAAACAAACAGACAGAGTTCAACCAACTAAGATCAAATATGGTAAATCAACTCAACTCTTCATTGGCTAAGAAAGAAGAAGAGTTAGACCAACAATATTCAAGCGTTTCTGCTAATCTTCAATCTCTAACTAACCAAAGAAGAGAAAATCTTGAGAGTAAATCGAATGTAATAAAAGAAAAACTCACAAGCATACAAGAAGAAGAAAAACAGTTTGTTGGAGCGTCAATAAAAGAAGTTCTACAAAATAACGTTGATACAATATCCGCTGCTAAAACTGCAGCTGATTCAAGTTTGGAGAATATTCGAAGTTCTAATTCAGAAGCCATTACCAGTTCGATTTCAAATGTTGATCAAAATGTTAAACAACAATCTGCAAAGATTGACGAGATTTCTCAAACTTTAGAACCTAAAATTGAGATGTTAGAAGAGAATTATCTAAATCATCTAAATGAAATTGCAGAAGTTATACAGCAAAACATAGATATAACAAAAATTGATGTTAGAGGATTCAATAGAGACCAATCTGAGAAATATGTAGGATTCTCAACTGAAACAGTTAGAAAAACTGAAGCAACCATTGATAATCTAACAGAAACTGTGTCTGGTTCACTTGGTGATTTAAATACTTCACTTGAAATGATTTTAAACAGAAAAGTGGAAGAACTTTCTCTTCAAGTCCAAGAAGCGATCTCATCTCTGAATGAGAAAGTGTCAGAAATCAAACAGAGTTTAACAAATGAGTTTGAACAGCAAAGAAACAATACAATATCGGGAACTATCTCACAGATAAAAGAAGACATGAATCTGAAATTTACAGATTTGCAGAATAGCGAACAAACCCAGAGAAATAATCTCATCAGTGAAAGAGATATGTTTGCACAAAAACTTGACACTCGTTATAATGAAGCAATTCAAAGTTATAATGCAAAGATAACAGAGATTCAAGATACTGCAAGAACCAGATTGAGTTCATTTAAAGAAACTCTAACCAACCAATTCACTGGGATAACCTCAACCATTTTCGACAGCATGAATGAACACGTTCAACAGTTCAGAGATGTATCTAATCAACTCAATAATAATGTACAGCAATCCTTAGGAACTGAAATTGAGGGTTTAAAAGAAAAATGGATGGAACTATCCTCTCAAATTGAAACCTTAACCCAAGAAAATGAAGCTAAAATCAATGCAAAATATCAAGAAGCAATCAATATGATAGGTGCAACTACAACTAGCATCACATCAGATTTGAGCAACTACTTGGATCAAACTCTTGAATCATCACTAAAAGTAGCAAATGATTTGGTTAATTCCTCAAAGACACAAATAAAAGAAAGTAAGGAATTAATTGCAGGGGGGCTCAATGAAGAAGTAACCGCAGCTACAAGTTTCTTAGAAGAAACAGGTGGTAAATATACTGATACAGCGAATCATCTATCTTCTTTGACGATGAAGATTAAGAACGATTTCAGAACCTTAGAAGCAACTACTAAAGATTCTCCCGTTCCTCGAGTTGAGACAACTTCAATTATCGGACTTGATGCTACAATAAGTCATCTTGACAGAATAGTGAGAGCTGCAAAACGAAGTGTCACAATTATGTCTCCAAAACCTGAGTATATACCCTTGGATGCTGTGAAGTCTCTACCAACAACAGTGAGAGTTACAATAGTAACTTATCTAGATGAACAGACAAATAGAGAATGGATAGATTCAGCTTATGCAGCAGAAGCAAATGTAGAAGTAAGAAAATTCAGAGATATGGGAACAGGTGTGAGTCTACCACAATTCATAGGAGTAGAGAGAGAGAATGAAGAGGTACTCATAGCAGCCACCGATGAAGCAACACAACAGGTAGTTGGAATATTGAGCAATTCGACAGAATTTGCGAAAATAGTCTCCTACATTGTCATAGCTGATTTTGCAAGAGGAAGATCAACTCAAATAAAATAATCTTCTCTCCTTATTTTTCTCTTTTCTATTAAAACTCATTCTGAAATTCCATTAATTAGTAGGTCGGGAGAGAAGAGTTTAAAAAGAGAAGTAGAAAAAGAAAAATTAAGTACTTAGGTGAAATAAAAAATGCCAACAAAAGTAGATGCGGAATGCTGTATTGCTTGTGGAGCTTGTGTAGATATCTGTCCAGAAAACGTTTATGATTTAGAAGACGTAGCCGTCGTAGCAAGAAAAGACGATTGTACAGATTGCGGATTATGCATAGATGAATGTCCTAGTGAGTGTATAGATTACGAGTAAACATTCGGACATCATTTTTCTTTTTCTAATTTTTTCTTTGTAGTTTTAAAAGTTAAAACCCTTTATATTGTCGGAGCTAACATTATTTCTCATTACTACCACTATAGTAAAAGTTAGCTCCACCACTCTTATTTCCTTTTTTCTTAATTCTCTTATAAATGTCTTTGAGTTTTCATTTGGTTCATAATATAATATTATTCCAAATCCTAAACATAAAGAATTTATGGTAAAAAGCTTAGGATTTTTTACAAGTTTTAGACCAATTTGAAAAATATTTAAATAAATACAAAACTGTAATTAAACAGAATTAAATGAGTGAACTATAAATGAAAAAATGTAGAATAATGGGAAAGATTCTCTCGTTATCTATAATAATGTTAGCAGGAACAGCTCCTGTTCTAAGCTTAAATATAATCCATGAAGAAATTTTAATCAATGGAGTTCCTGGATATACTGTACCTAATCCATCCGTAAAAGTAGGAGAACTTCAAGATACATCATATACATACACTGGAGCAGATTGTGTAGTTTATGATTATGGTGTAGAAATAGATGATTATGTCACAATAGTTGTGATTGATACTGGTCTTGTTGAAGAAGATTGGAAGGAATTGGAACAAAATTCTATAACTAACGTGGACATTGTTGGTTTTCTAACAGAAGATGACGAAAGTAATATTAAATGGATTACTGATCCTGAAGATTCCTATTTGGATGATCAAGTTTTTTTTATTCACGGACTTACTGTTATATCAGCAATTGCAGCTATAGCAAGGGATGTAAAAGTGATTTTTGTAGATATACAAATGAGTAATCTATTTAAAACCGATCCTTATGGATTTGAGTTTGATGATTACAAACTTTGGGAATGGCTTGATGATAACCAAGCATCAAAAGATATCGACATTATCACTTGTTCTCTAAGTAAGTCGCAAGATTTTGCAACTAGTCAAATTCTACAGAAATGGGATGATTTACTAAGCAAAGATGTAATAATGGTCGCTTCAGCAGGTAATAAGGGAAACTATATGAATCAAGCTAATAGTATAGAGTATAAATATCCACAGTACTACTCACACTGGTATTGTATTGGATCAATTGATCATGAAACACGTACTACTGGTACACCACTCTCAACAAAGAATGGAAGATCAAGTTTTTCGTCATGGTTCACAACTAATGTATCAGGAAATCACATTGTGAATTGGCTAGCACCAGGAAATGGTATCCCTAAGTTGAATCGCCCCATTCAACTAGACTACTATTGGCGTTATGCTTATGGGACAAGTCTTAGCACTCCTTACTTAACTGCTATCATTGCTTTAATAATTACAGGATACCACAATGGTATTGGGGATTCTACTGATCCTTCATTGCAAAAAGTAGTTGATATCCTACTATATGCTAGTTCTAGGAGCACATTTGATCAAAAAATGGGATATGGGTACGTGGATGCTTATCTTGCATATGGAAAGGCCTATACTGAAGGTACATTAGCATCCTAAAAACTAAGAACATTAATATCTTGTATTCAAATACACATTAAAGATTAATCGGATGTAAAATCAAAAGGAGAGAAAAAAATTATGAATAAATCCATGGAAAAATATTTGATTGTTCTAATCATGATACCATTGCTTCTTTTTTCAAGTATCTTCTCAGTAAATGGTGAAGTACCAGTTATTGCTTCTAGGGTTTCAAAAATCAATGAAAACATAGATATAATCATTTCTGGTGATCATTATAATCCTAACAAAACCCTATTTGAAATGAGTTTAGAAGTGGAGATTTTAAACAGAGATAATAAAAACCAAACAGTAATCGAATTGGATATTCCCGAATATGTAGTTCAGATTAATGCTTCATTTGTAAATCAATCACTAGAACTTGAACAACTAGGAATGGTTATTGATGAGGGGGCAAGCTATATTTATCCATCAGGTATCACTAAAGAAAATGGTTCCATTTTGTTTTATATTAACCAATCAGGTTTATCCCAGCTTCCTGATGGCAACTATACTCTTTGGCGACCTATAAATACTGCGTCCTCACTTGGTTGGGTTGCTCCAGCAGAAGTGTTACTCACAAATATCACTGTCATATCTGGTGTTATGAATATATACTATGCTGACTTCGTAATTTATACACTTCCAGAATTAAGTTCTGAAATATCTATCGTATTAGTTATCACGCTCTTAATTTCATGCGCAATCCTAGTAGTAAATAGGAGAAGAACAAAAACAGCTTAATAATACCTATCAAGGAACTAGCTTTAGTATAACATATGTATAGCTATCCTTTTTCTCTCTTTTTAAAGCAAATTTTCATTCAATCAATTTACCATACAATAAACTTTTTCGACTTGGACTGCCATATTCGATGATATCACTTGCAATAAAACTCAAATTTGTTCCTACTTATTCATTTTGAGTAAACATTCGGACATCATTTTTCTTTTTCTAATTTTTTCTTTGTAGTTTTAAAAGTCAAAACCCTTTATATTGTCGGAGCTAACTTAACCAATTATCTCTCAACCCGTGAGATTTTCTTATTGTACCACTACAGTAGGTGTTAGCTCCACTATTTCCTTTCCCTCACCCCCTCTTTTTTATCCTATCATTTTCTCTTCTTTTTCAATCTCTTCATGCCTATTGTCAAAATTATGAGAATCGGTAATCCTAGCCAATAACTATAGCTTATCTTGTCCAGTTCTTCATTCAATGGATAAAGATCTTCTGAACCTGCTTCACCCTCAATTAAATATGGTTCTTTGCTGTTCCAAGATGACCAGTAATTTCCTTCTTTTGTTTCTACTTCATACCAAATATTATATTCTCCATCATCTAGAGCTTGTGATTGTCTTCCCATATTATTGTCTAAAAAGCTATTATGATGTATAGTATTGTATTGAGAACTTCTACTAATCTCTATTCCATACTCAGAATTATTTTGTAAGAGATTGTAACTTATAGTAAAATAATAGCATGAAATCGATAAAACTATCCCCCTTCTATTGTTTATACAGGTATTTTCGGAAATAAAAACTCCACAACAATCAAGAGTAGATACTCCTATTACATTTGTATCTAATATATTGTTAGTTATATGTAAATCAACCGAACCCCAACAAACTATCCCAGCACCATTCTCTCTACACATATTGTCCTTAACTACTATATTTTGAGCATCATCTATAAGAATTCCATAATCCCTAGTATTGCTTATCTGATTATTCTGTATATTTACATGTTCAGACCCTCTCAGGAAAATCCCACTGTACACATTGTTCTCAAATAGATTATTTTCAATTGTTACAAAGTATGAATTCTTCACTTCACTTCCAAAAAGATTACTAATGAAAGTATTGTTAGTTATTAAAATCTCGCAACCATTGTCTATATGTACCACACTAACACTACTATATCCAAATTCATTATCAGTAATCGTTACTTCGTAGCAGTGTTCGAAAAATAAGAATGCATTAATATTCCTTACATTCTGGTTACGGATAGTGATATTATTACAACCAATCATTATTATTTGTCCATAAATAGATGTAGAGATATCCAAATCTTCTTCATAAATAAAGAAACCTACTATTTTATCGTTAACATAGTTGTTCTCAAGTTCGTACGTAAAATATTCAGTTATCCAATCTTCATTTAATATAATACTATCATTGTAAAGCTCATTATTTCTCAAATTTGTTCTTGTAGAATGGCTTATTTCTATTCCATAAACCTCGTTGTTTTCACATGTATTATTCTCTATATTCAGATTTTGCGAATAGTATACTTCAATACCTATAGTATTGTGAAAACAGAAATTGAAAGTGATTAAGTTAAAAGAACTTGATTTAATAGAAATACCAATGTTGTTTGAATAGCAGTGAGTATCAGATATAATTAAATCATCAGAATAGTCACTTCTTATACCACATTTGATATTTTCCACACAAGCACAGTTTTCTATCGTTACATTCAATGATGAAAAAACATGAATCCCATACATATTGCTACTGCAGTTATTGTTCAATACTTTTGTATTGTGAGATCTCTCTAATTTAATGCCACTATTTAATACTTCAAAAGGTGCGGGACTATAATAATCTGATCCATAACATATATTGTTTATAACTTCTAAGCTTGACGAGGATTCCAGAAAGATATCATGATAAAAGATACCTGAAAGCGTATTGTTTTCTATGAGAGCTGTTCCTTCTGCAATGTTAAATATATAAATTGCACAATATATGGCTTCAATTGTACAGTTCTCAATAACAAAGAATTTTGTTGTATTTTCAATGAATATTCCTATATCATTATTTGTTTCAATTGAGAGATTTTCAATTCTGTATGGTTCCTCCGCAGTACCAATTCCTGAAAAACCATAATCAGTGAAATTTTCATCATTACTTATCTTAATGAGAGCGTTATTTTCATTATTTATTGTGATTCCTTCAAACTCAAGCAGATCACTATGAGAATAGGAAGGTGGTTCATTATCAGAATTAAGTGCAATAGTGTTTAGATTTACTTCCATTAGTCCCCCGATTACAATAATTAAAGATATCAAAATCACTAGATACTTTTTTGATTCTCTACTCAAATTCATCCTCTAATCATATTAGGATTAGAATTATTAAACCTTTAGCAAAAAGTAGATTATGAAAGGAAAAAACTCTAAAAAGAGTTTTTTTTAAATTTTTTTCTTGGTAGTTTTAAAAGTCAAAACCTAATATAGTATTGGATCTAACTTAACTAATTATCTCTAATATCGTGAGATTTTCTTATTGCACCACTGCAGTAGGCGTTAGCTCCACTAAAATCCCTTCCCTCTCACCTCACTCTTTTTCTGAATACTCTTATAAGTGCTCTTGAGCAATGTATACAGACTCTTGGTTTGTGGTCTTATGAAAAGAAAATATACTCTCCTAATTTTTGTTTTATTGTTTTCTATTTTTGTCTCTTCTTCTTCTGAAACTTTTTTTAATATTCCTTTTGTGGAACCTCAGATTCTTTCAACCTCCCTTATCCCCCATGATCCTATCGTTATTTATGACGATGATACTTTTGATTCCTTTGGTTTTTCGGGTAATGGTAGTGAATTTTATCCTTATCTAATTGAAAATCTCTTAATAGAAACTTCTGGCATTGGTATTGAAATCAAAGACACAACAAGGCATTTCATCATCCAACACTGTTCAATAAATTCTACAGACAGATGTATTTTCATCAATAGTGTGACTCCTGGTACTGTCTCAATCCTCAATAATTTTCTAACCAGTTCAGAAAACAGTGGGATATCTATCTGGAATGGTTGTCACGAATCGGTCATTAAAGACAACGTTGTTGTTTCTGCTTGGACTGCTTTGGATATGTTCAATTGTGACTATTCTGAGATAAAAGGCAATTATTTTGCTAATGCTAGTGACGGTATCTACATTGAGGAAAGCGATTTTTGTGTAATCTTGGATAATACTTGCTTTAATAATGAATTTGGTATATTTGTGGCTTTTTCCACTTATGTCACAATTTCTAACAACCAAGTACTTCATAACACTTATGAGGGAATTGCAACAGATTCAGGTGATAATTCATTAATAATGGATAATTATTGTGCATACAACAACTATGGTATCTTTGCACTTCTCGCTGCTAATTTGGATATAGTAAATAACACACTTGTTTACAACAATGAAGGTCTAAATTTTGAAGGTTGTGACAATGCTGATATTCGTAAAAACAGAATTCATCAAAATACGGGAGCTGGAATCTCTCTCTCTCATGGTCAGACAACTCTATAATTCACTTAAATGACATTAAACAAAATGGTAACTATGGTGTGACAATCGATTCTTCTTCTATGTCAAATACAATCTATACAAATAATTTCATTGATAATGTAGGTAGTAGCTCTCAAGCTTTTTGTTCTGAAGCTTCTAACCTTTGGTATGAACCTATTCTACTTACTGGTAATTATTGGTCTGATTTTTCTACAGCTACTTATAGTATAGATGGTCCTGCTGGTTCTGTTGATTTATATCCTCTTAACTCAACATTTGAAACAACAATGCCATCAAATAGTGAAACTGATCCTGGAACAGTTACCATATTCTTCCCATATATCTCACTAATGACACTGCTTTTTCCAGCTATAGCAATCTTATTGCGAAGAAGAAGAAACTTCTAAATTACTTTTTCTTTTTTTGTCCTTATTATTTATCTATAGTTTTTCTTAATGTCTATATCTTCTAAACAACTTTTTCCATCCTCGTACTTTCTCCCCAAGGTTTATCATTCCCATCGGTTTAGACTTGACCACATTTAAATTATATAACACTTCATCAAAACTATCAAAAACCGCAGGTTCAGCATAACCTCTTCCTATCTTATCTTCGTACTTCTCTAAGAATGCTCCATAAGTCATCTCTAATTGATTTTTTACTTCTTCATCCTTCTCTTCCATGGGGGTTGTAAATACTACTATTACATTTTTTTCATTATCTACTTTGAAATGTAGTTTCAAGTCTGTAAAAACTACTGTCTGAATCTCCTGTTGTCCATATGATTCTTTTGAAAATGCATATAGTGCAGCTAAAAATCCTGTCTGTAAAGTATGATCTGGTCTCATCTTGCATGTTTCTCCCCCGAAACACCTACTATAGTATGGTATTCCGCTACTGTCAAAAATAAAAACATCATCTGCCATTTAAATCACTTAATTATGTTCAATTATCTCAATCTTTGATTTTAAAATTTGGTTTGAACAAAAAAATTTATTCGGATATTTTTACCCACATGTTTATATATGAGTTAAATTTCCGTCCGTTTCTGAACGTCAATCTTCCTCCTGTTATCATCTCTGCTTCGGTTACCCTAGACAGTCAAACAGGTAGGATGACTCACGGCATCCACTGTCCCGTAGGTGAACACCACCGAGAATACTTTACGTCCTATATTTCCTGCTGCGTTAAGATCAGCATTCAACAGAACTCCTTCCTTGCTTTTGAAGAGACCACGTTTAACTCTCCTACCAACGTATTTTTTATGTTTTCCCAGATGCTCATTATCGATGAAAGAACACTTAGAAGTATAAGATTCTTCAGTCAGCAGAATCTGGATACCCTCAGCTTCTCCTTTATAACGAAGTTTCTGGATGAGTTTGTAAAAAGGAATATAGGCGAAGGTCTGGTTGGTACGCTTCCCCATCTTAGTCTTCTGTTTCCACCTAGGGTTGTACCCAATCACAATCGTGTCAATATTGTGTTTGAGACATAGATTAATCACAATTCTTGAAGTTTTATGCAAATAATCTTCCACTTGCCAATAACGTTTGACTTGTAGTTCCTTCATCTTTTCCCCGTACTCTTTTAATCCATGGAGATCATAGACCGATTGTATGCGCGCCTTCTCTTTATTGTACCACTGGTTGATGGCTTTGAGTTTCCGTCCAGGAATAAGGAAAGGGCGCATACTAATACTCACTCCAGCTACTAAATTGTTAACCCCTATATCAATAGCGAGAATGTGGTTAGTTTCTCGTTCTTGAAATTCTTCTAGTTCTTCCTTATAGATGAGTTCTACGATAAAACTTGTCCCTTTGAACAGAATCCTGATATGATTGATGTTCTTGTCTTCCACCCGTTTTGTCTTGATTTTCAACCCCACTCGTTTTGGGAAATACATCCATCCTTCTTCTTTTATTCTTACTTGATTCTTGGTGAAGTAAATGGTGTAAAACCCCTTCTTCTTCTTATACTGGGGTGGCTGTGGTTCTTTGAACATGTATTTTTCTGGATTTTTTCTAAACTCTTTTTTAGATTGAAAGAATGATTTCCATGCTTTTACCAGAAATTTAATGGTCTGTTGCGCACTATGCGCTGGCATACAAGTATAACACGGGTGATATCTGAGTATATTGACTAACTCATACTCTGAGGTCATATAGTTGCTCGTTTGCAATTGTTTGTTGATAATGTAATTCCCATAGTTGTATAGGTTCTTACTTTGTCTTGCTAACTGCATAAGCGTGAAGGAAGGGTTCAGTTTTATCCGTTCAGTCCGCAGGACAATAACCATACTACTCTAGTAGGTTTTTGCTATTTAAGCTCCTGAATTTTCATCTAATTGTCTCCATTTTCATCTTGGAACTGGTCGGAAAACTCTTTATATCATTTTCCAGATAATTTGTTGACTATGCAAAATCTAGACTGTGTTTTTCTCAAAGCTCTTTCTTCCAAAGGTGGAGACAATCCTCTTTCCTCTATTCTTGTTGATGTAAAAAAGAAGCATTTTATTGTTAATCTCTGGTCACCTTGGCATGAGATTGCTGATTATCTTGCTCCTTATACTCCGATTAAAATCTTTAATATTGATCAAATTACTGAGAATGGTTCTACTTATTTTTCTGCTAGCAAGAAATCAATTGTGGTTATTGATCCTGATGTCTTGCTTTATGCTACTTCTATAAACAGTGTTTCTTTTTGTCCTCGTAGTTATTATATCAATGAAATTATCGGTGATACTCCTTCCCCTTATATTGCGATAAGGGGTTCTATAGTTCATGACAGTTTGGGATTGGCAGTTGCAAGTAAATCTAAGCCTTCAGATGTGCTACCTGAAATATTAGATTCATTCTCTTTACAATATGAGTATCATGGTTATAAGAAAGAGTCAGTTCATCAAGATGTTAGAAAAATGACAGAAAGTCTAGATTCATTTGTCTCAACACTTGGTCCTGACGCTCTACCCGAAATGCTATTTTTGTCTCCCTTTTTTGGTATTAGAGGTAGAATCGATCTTTTCAATGAGGACCGTATTTATGAGTTGAAAACGGGTAAAGTGTCTGAAGAGCGTGACATTCGTTTTTCTGATTTACTGCAAGTCGCTTTATACAATTATGGTATTCAAGACCATATAGATGATTCAAAACAGCATGATGGGACTGTTATTTATGTTGGAACTAATCAAGCTGTTTTCAAAGAAGCTAGTCCAAATTGGGGACTTTTACGTTATGGAATGGAACAAAGGAACATTGCTTATCGCATATCACATCTAGGTTTTGTTCCACCAATTTTACCTGAATCCCAATTGAATAGATGTAAAAGTTGTTTTGTTAAGCATTTTTGTGCATTACTATGTGCAGGATTAAATCAAGAAAGAAGATGTCAAACTTGTCCGCATGATCAACTTTGTACTAAAAATGCACTACCTGCTGGACATCAAGACTACTTCAAAAAGTACTCAAAATGGATTAAATATGAGAAAGCTGAGTCTTCTAGGACTTTATCGGATTTATGGAAATTGTCTATAGAACAAAGAATAGCAAAAGGAAAGGCAATAAAAAATCTTAAACTTGAGAATGAAATAAAAGCTGGTGTATCTACCAAATTACTCTTCTCGTGCAAAAATAATAGTGAACTGAGAGAGGGAGATATTGTTGTTTTAAGTGATGGTAAACTAGTCCAAGGCCTCGTTAGTACGGGAGTGATTTCAAGTATCTCAGAAACTTCTGTTGAGATTGAAACCCGAACTATGAGCGGATCAGTTTCGGTAATAGACGTGTATTCAATTGATGTAGGGTATAGGCGACAGCAAAGGGGTCTGTTCAACATCATTTTCAAAAGAAATAATTTTAGAGAGTTAATCGTAAAAGGCGAAAAATCGGTTATTAATCCTATACAAGGGAAATACATCCCCACAAATCCCGTACAAAATGAAGCAGTGAGTAAGATATTGGGAACTCAAAATTATAGTTTAGTTCAAGGTCCAGCTGGAACTGGAAAAACATATGTGATTGCTAAATCAGCAATTGAATTGTCCAAGCAAGGTGATAAAATACTTCTAACTGCTTTTACAAATAGAGCAGTGGATAATATCTGTAAGTATCTGTTAGAGAATCAGTTTACCAAATTTATAAGACTAGGCTCTACTCATGCAATTCAACCTGAAATAAGAGATTATACTTTAGTAGCTTATAAGAAACAAAATCCAGAGAGATCAGCAAAAGATATAATTAACGATTTCTCAATAATCGTTGCTACTACATCCACAATTTCAAATCCAGTTTACGAACGTTTAGGGATACGAACAATAATAATTGATGAAGCAAGTCAAATGACTGAACCAACTGTTTTATCTGCTTTACTGGAAGGAAATAGATTCATTCTAGTTGGCGATCATAAACAACTTCCACCTGTTGTTCAAAGTCCTAAAGGCCAAAAAGAAGGAATGAGTGTGTCTTTATTTCAAAGACTTGCTGAAAACACATCAGAATCAGTACATCTTCTCACTCACCAATTTAGGATGAATGAGAAACTTATGGAGTTTTCAAATCAAACTTTTTATAATAATAAACTTGAATCCTTTGATGATTTAGTTCGTTTTCAGAATTTGATGGAACTAAAAAGTTTTTCAGGAGATTATAGTGACTTTAAAAATTCATCAATTTACGATCCAAAGACTCCTTTGGTTTATGTACCTGTTAATGGAATTTTCAATCCGGAAAATAAAGTCAATTCAGAGGAAGTCCAAACAGCAAGTGAAATCATTAAAAAATTCTTTGAACTGGGTTTAGAACCTAACCAAATTGGTGTCATCTGCCCTTATAGAGGGCAAGTTGGAGAACTAAGACGTTCTTTACCTCCAAAAACTGTTGTCGATACTGTCGATCGTTTTCAAGGGAGTGACAGAGAATTAATTCTACTTTCCTTAACTGAAACCCTTTCAAAAGGCAAAAGAGGATTCTCTGATGCAAGAAGATTAAATGTTGCTATAACAAGAGCAAAGAAGAAATTGGTTGTTATAGGTGACCCTCATATCGATAGGGAAGAACTTGGAAAATATTTAAACTATTTACAAAATAATGCAGAAGTAATATCCGAAAAAGAGATAAAACAAACTCCTGTTTCTAAGGAGACTTCAATAGTTGCAGAGAGTGTTTCCAAAACTGCGAAATTCATGAAACAAGTAATCATTAAGGGGAAGAAAATGGTAGATTCAAAAGATGATGCATTAAAATGCATGGTTTGCTTTCAACCCGTTTATGAAAACGCTATTGAATGTCCAGTGTGTGAACATCTATTTCATTTTGATCATCTAGTAGCTTGGATTAAAGATAATGAACGGTGTCCATATTGTAAAACTGTTCTCAGACTTTTTGAATAAAAAATACTAGAATCTCGCCTTTAATCTAATCTGATAAAAAGAAAAAAAGGGTAAAGAGTTAAACTCTTTATTTTCTAAATCTTCTGAATGCTATCAATGAAGCTAGACCTAGTATTGATAAGAATACTAATCCGGCTATTCCAGAACCTGCTGCACGAACTTCGAATCCAGCTTCTTCCATAAAGTCAATAGCTATATCAAGATCATATGCATATGGGTCAAGTGATTCATCATAGGCAAGTGCTACGTTTGGACATGCAGTAACACCTTCTGCACCAAGTCCTTCAAGGATTTGTGAAACGATGATATCACGTGGAACAGCATGACTAATAGCTTTTCTTACGTTTTTAGCAGCTTCGAGAGTTCCTACGGGTGTCAATTCACCGGTACCAAAGACAGGGTGTCTCAAGTTCAAGGCCATTTCTTGATGAGATGGGTCACTTACTAGTATACCTTCTATACCTGCTGG
>JAAFKJ010000028.1 GCA_021399395.1 Candidatus Heimdallarchaeota archaeon | reverse complement strand
ATAATACGAGCTACATCTTGTTCAATAGCCTTCATACCAACTTTAGTAGCAACGTATGGGAAGAGTTCCCATTCGTCCATAGTTGGAATAACATACTTGTCAGTAGTACCTTTTCGAATTGCGATGTCAGCAATAGCTTGAGCAGCAGCTACACACATTTCGTCAGTGATAGTTGATGCATTGACATCTAAAGTACCTCTGAAAATACCAGGAAAACCAAGACTATTGTTGATTTGATTATCAAAATCACTTCTACCAGTACCAACAACTTTGGCTCCAGCTTCTTTAGCATCCCATGGCCAAATTTCTGGAATAGGATTGGCACAAGCATAAACGATACTATCGGAAGCCATATTTGAAACCCATTCTTTCTTGACAACGTTGGGTGCAGATTTGGATGCTGAAAGCAGTACATCTGCTCCTTCAGTTGCAACACCAAAGTCACCAGATAACCCTTCTCTGTTGGTTTTTTGAGCTAAATCATATTTGAAAGTATCATAATCCTTCTGTTCAATTATATCAGGTCTATCATTGGTTATTATTCCCTTGGAATCTGCCATAACGATGTTCTTAAGTGGAACTCCTGCTGATTCTAGAACATAAGCAGTTCTAGTATTAGCTGCGCCAACACCTAGCATAGCAACTTTAAGCTGATCAAGTTCTTTACCAACATGATGAGCTGCTCCAATAACACCACCAACGACAACTGAGGCTGTTCCTTGAGCGTCATCGTGCCATACTGGTATGGTCATTTCAGGATCATTTCTTAATGTTTCAAGAACAGTATAACATTTTGGTTTAGAAATATCTTCTAAATTTATACCACCAACAGATGGTTGGAGTAATTTTACAAAATTAATAATTTCATCAGCAGTTAGTCTTTTAGCGTTTTCAGGATCATCACCATAAGCATTACCTATGCTTAGGGCGAATGCATCAACACCACCAAGGTATTTGAAGAGTAATGCTTTACCTTCCATTACAGGTTGTCCAGCTTCAGGACCAATATCGCCTAGTCCTAAAACTCTAGTCCCATCAGAGACTACAGCAACTGTGTTAGCTCTGTTTGTCATCCTGTATGACTCTGCTGGATTAGCAGCTATTTCTCTGCAAGCTTTAGCTACTCCAGGAGTATACCACACTGCGAAAGCGTCAAAATCCCAAACACTACATTTTGGAACTGTTTGCATTTTACCCATATAGTAAGGATGCAATTTTACTGCTTCTGCTGCTGGAGCATTTGCTTTTGCTAACAATTTTTCAATTTCTTCTTCTGTTAGTTTTTCTTCTGTCATAATATTCACCTATTTGTCCAATAGGATGCTAACAAGAAGTTCTATGTACCTTTAATTAAAGCTTGTTCTTTGTCAAATTACAACAACATATGTATTCTTTACTACAATAACCATGTGCTTAGTGTTATTGTGAAAATAAGAAAATAAGAGAAGAGAGTATCTCTTCTTAAAGTATCTCTTCTTAAAGATTAGATTTGACTCTTTTTCTGTTCATACGAACTATAACAGCTAACAAGTTTAAGCTGAGCATTGTTGTTGTCAATATAAATACTGTATTTCCTGCTTGAGATGTATCTTCTCCTGGCGGATTCAAAATCTCGATCTGATATCCAAGTTCTTGATTGGGGATATCATATGTGAAAGACCATGAAATTGTAGTTGATTCTCTTTCCACAGCTTGAAAATCGTCCGGTCCTAACAGCTCATAGTATGCTTGAGCTGGATTCATTAAAAAAATTGAACTTACTAAAATCAAAACAATCATTATTACTTTTATTTTTATTCTGTTCTTTATGAGAAACACCTCCATTTTTTTGCTCTCATATATTTGTGTATTTCACTCTTGAAGCTAGATTTATAGCATCGAGCTTTAATCAGTTATCAGTAACTACATAATATTTAAGTATTTAGCACCAAAACTGTGGTATAAACTGAATTTGTGAGTTGAACGCTCTCTAGCTTGATTATGACAATAATTAACACTATTCTGAATTATATAGGTGCCTTACTTATGTGATTAAAAGGTAGTTCATAAACGCAATGTAATTATTCAATTTAATTCACTGGTTCAAGACAAACAAGATGAACATTTATAGCTTTTCAATTCTCTCATCCTTAAGCAAAAGTTTTAATCTAGTTTTGTATAGCTTATTCTTGGTGTGCAATGCCTACATCTATCAAAGAAGAACTTGAAAAATTACAACAAACTGCAGTTTTAGGTGGATTTCTTACTTCGGTAAGTGAATTAAATATAATGTTAGAACGAAAAGATCTTTCATTAAAAGACACATTATACATAAAGTTGTTAAAAAGTGAAGTAACAAGTTTTTTAAACATAATAGGTCTCGACGACTACACCTTTGAGAAAGCCATAAATCTGGCAGAGGAAGTTGTTCAACAGATAGAAGAAATTGAAGATGAGTATCTCAGATTTGGAGCGCACATGATTCTAGCTACGAATTATATGTCAGGGAGTAATTTCAAGAAATCAATCGAAACATATGAATACATAGAACCCCTGTTTAAGAAACTAAAACCTATAAATGGAATTTTCTATCTAAGAATAAAAGCTCTTAATTATCTTTTCAAAAGCATGCTCCCTCTGCTGAAAACTTACATTGGTGAGAATGCAACCAATGAAGAAAGAGCCAAAGCTTTTCAACTAATTCAAGAATGTGAAAAATTCTGTGAAGAAAATAGCTTAACTACGTATCAAGTTTCAAGTCTAAATAATATAGCCGCTGTCCAATATTGGATGGGCGATCTAAACGCATCTCTTGAAACTAGTATGAAAATGGTTGAAGTTGCTAGAAATACCGGAAATAAATTATTTTATGCTTATACTTTATCAGGTCTTGCGAGGAGCTATTCTTCTTTGAATAATTACATGAAGTACTATGATTTACACAAAGAAAGGTTAATCATTGTTGAAGAATTAGGCTTTCAAGCACTTACTGCTAGAACTTATCAGAGTATTGGATTATACCACTTAGTCATTGGGGATTATGAAGAAGCTTTAGTTTGTTATGATAAAAGTCTAAGAATTTTTGAAACCCTAAATAGGAAAATACGGATTGCATTTGTTCAGAAAGATTGTGGATATGCATACTTCTTAATGGGTAATTTTGAGAAAGCACTAGAATATTATGACAAAGCATTTCCGATTTTGGATGAAGAAAGACCTCAGACTTGGAGATTTATTCTTTCGGATCTTGCTGCAGTTCTTATACAAATAGGTGATTTTGATCAGGCATTGGAATATCTAGAACAGTTGATGCCTATTCATACCGGTTTGAATGATCAACATGGTATATCTTTAGTTCTCTCAGACCAAGGTATGATTTATTGGCAAAAAGGAATGAAAGAAAAAGGATTAGATCTAATCGAAAGAAGTTTAGAGATAAGAAGAAAAATTGGTGATAGAGCACGCGAAGCTGCTAGTCTGTCTTATCTTATTCGATTTCAAGTAGAATTAGGGAATGTTGACAAAGCAAAAGAATATTTTGAATCCTTGGATCAAATAAATAACGAAATTGATAACAAGCATGTTAATCAAAATCATAAGTTCTCTGAGGCTTTGTTACTCAAAGAAAGTAATAGTCAACGAGACAGAATAAAAGCTGAATTACTTTTCGAACAATTGATTGAAGAAGAAGCTATTTATCCAGTTTTGGTTCAAATTTTATTGAATTTATGTGAATTACTTCTTACTGATTTGAAAGACACTAGTAATCCTGATAGTTTAGACAGAATCAACAATTATGTTGATATGCTACAAGAGATTTCTACAAAAAACAAATCACATTTCTTACTAGTTGAGACATTAGGTCTGAAAGCACAATTAGCTCTAATGGAATTAGATATTGAAACAGCAAAGAATCTACTTCTTAAGGCACAGACTATAGCTCAAAAAAATGGTTTGGATGAATCAGTTTTGAGTATCCTAAAGCAGCAGGAAGAGCTTACCAAACAATCAATAGAGCTTAAAAAGTTGGATCTTTCGAAAACTTCAATCTCATCTAGAATGACCGTACTTAAATTGGAAAACACCGTAGATAACATAAAGAAAGGTAGCCTTACCAAAACTGTGTCAAGAGATGAAACAAATAAAAAATTGTTATCAATTCAAATTTAAAGTTCTTTTTCATTTATTCATTCTCTTTAATTAGAGGTTTTTCTTTGACAAGTTTTTTTAAACTGATACTTATTTTTAAATAACAGAAGAAATTCATGTCTAAGAACAGTTTTAGTTCTTCTTTTGAGCAAAAGTTTTATTCTAGTTTTGTTTAGCTTATTCTTGATATACTATGCCTCCTTCTGTAACTGAAGAAATTAGTAGAATAAGTGACCTATCTCTAAATGGCAATTTTCTAAACTCTCTTGATGAAATAACAGAACTTCTTAATCGAAAGGAAATTACTTTTGAAGAACAATTATGGGTAAAAGTCTTCATAGCTGAATATATGGGTGGTCTTGCATCTTTGGGTCATGATACTTACTCCTTTCAGGATAGTCTTGACTATATTCAAGAAGTAGTTGAACATCTAGATGAAATAAAGGATTCATTTCTTAAGATTCAAGCTACAATAGTTAGTGGTTACACCAATATCTATGTGGGTAACTGGAAAGAAGCTTTTGATGCTTTTAACAAATATAAACCGTTACTAGATTCCCTCGAACCTTCCAGTGATCGAATATATCTGAAATGCTTAGCTATGAACTATTTTTATGAAAGTTCCCTTCCCTATTTCAGAGCTTATATTGGCGAGAAATCCTCTCTGAGAGACAAAATGAGAAGTTTTAAACAGATGAAAGAAGGAGAAAAATTCTGTGAAAAGAATGATTTCTTAGTCTACAGAGTAACACTGATGAACAATATTGCTACTATTCAGTATTATTCTGGGAATCGTAAAGCTTCAATGAAAACTCGACTCAAACTTATGGAGGTTATTAAGTCAACTGGTAATAAGATGTATTATTCTTTTGGCTTAGATAATTTAGCAGATGCTTACTACGGTTTACATGATTACAAAAAATTCTATGATCTGCATAAAGAAAGGTTAGTTATTGTAGAAGAATTAGGACATAGAAACATGCTAGCGACATCATATTATAAAATAGGAGAGTATTATAGTGTAATTGGAAGTTATAACGAAGCTTTAGATTATTATAATAAATGTCTCGGAATTCATCAAGATTTTAATAGAAGAACCAAATTTGCCTTTGCTAAACAAAAAATAGGCACTGTACACTATTTGACTGGTAATCTTACCAAAGCACTCGAATTTTATTATGAAGCACTTGAACTTTTTGAAAAAAATAAAATGCAGAATTATCATTTTATCTTTGCAGATATCGCAACTGTTCTTCAGTTGACAGGAGAACTAGATGACGCACTTCAGTATCTTGATCAGTTGATGCAAATTCAAGAAGGACTCCAAGACCAGACAGGAATTTCGACAGCTTTAACAGAGCAGGGATTGATCTATTGGCAAAAGGGACTCCCAGAAAAAGCATTTGAATTAATTGAGAGAGGTTTGGAGATAGTTCTGAAAACAGAAGATGAAGTGAAAATTTCTTTGAACCTTTCATACCTAATACAATTCAATCTTGAACTAAATAATGTAGAAAAGGCAAAACAACTGTTTGAATCTCTAGAACAACATATCAAAGGTTCTAAGATAATTCAAGTAAAACACAATCATAAATTTTCAAATGCTTTGATACTTAAAAACAGCTCAGAAGAACGTGATAGAATTAAAGCTGAAGTTCTTTTTGAACAATTATTGGAAGAGGATATACCTTACTCATTTTTAGTCAAGGTTCTACTTCAACTATGCACATTGCTTCTTTATGATTTAGAGGAATCAAACAATCCTGAATTCTTAGAAAAAATTAACAAGCATGTTATTACTTTACAGAATTTAGCTGAAAAAAACAGTTCACACATCCTACTGGTTGAGACTTTAGAATTAAAAGCTCAATTAGCTCTCATTGAATTTGATTCTGAAAGTGCTAAAGAACATCTGATTAGAGCTCAATCAATAGCACAGGAAAACAATTTGGATAAAATGGTTCTAGAAATATTAAAACATCAAGAAAACCTAACTAAACAATCAATCGAACTCAAGAAACTAGAACAAGATAAATCTCCGATATCAAGTAGAATGAAGGTTGTAAGACTAGAGGATACAGTGGGTTCTATTAGGAAATCAAGTCTCACTAAGACAGTTTCAAGAGAAGAAGTCTCGAAGAAGCTTCTATCAATACAAATCTAGGAATTAGAAATTATTATAAGTGTCACTGTTTCAGAATTCGCATGCCAGAATATGAAGTAAAATCATATGATGAATCTTTTATTGAAAAACAGGTAGAAATAGGAACAACTTTTGCCGATAGATGGATATCTTACGGACAATCCAATGTTGAACAAGTAAAAGCGAATTATGCCCGAGATACTTTTGATCCTGAAACAAGACTTTATTGTTTCAAAGGTGAGGTGATGGTCGGATATATTGGTGCAAATATAGTTGAAGTCGATGTAGAGGAAGAAAAAATCAAGAGAGCTCAAACCCGATTGGCTTTTGTTCTTCCTGGTCATGAAGGAGCTTTTGATTTACTACATGATCAATTACTTGATGTTCTTAAGCAGAAAGAAGTTGATGAAATAGAGACTCCTCAAACTGTTCTAAATGATAATTACTATGAATTAGCTGAAAAACTAGGTTTTTCTAAAACCCGATCAGCCGGTGAAATATTCTTATGTGACTTAGCAAAGATGAATTCTTTTGAAACAAAACATGAGATTATAGATTACAATCATGAGATAGATGCTGAACAAGTCAAACAACAATTAAACGCAACCTATCCAAATCTGGAAGGCGAAGTCTTAGACAACTATGTTAATAGAATGGCAACTAATGAAAATCTAGTCACTTATAAGGTAATCAAAGATGGTGACGAAATACTATCTTTCTGTGCGACTACATCTGGAAACGCAGAAGCAACTGCTCAAACATCACTCTTAATTGGAAAGAGTTCAGAATTAAAGAGACACCTAATATCTGATGCGTTATCAACACTGAAAGCTAAAGGTTTCAAACAAGCAGTTATCTATCTTAATCTAGAGTTAGAGGTAGAAAAAGAAGAATCAGAAGATTTCAAAGCTGTTGGCTTTGAACATGTTGCTTCCGTTGATATTCTAACTAAGAAATTGTAGTTTTTTCCTTTTCTTTCTTTTTTTCAAAGATTGTATTTTGTTCCAGTTAGTTCTTCAGAAACTTCCCAGAATTTCTTAGCTATTTTTTCGTTACGAGATCTCTTATTTGATGGTTTAACAATTGGGGAACCT
>JAAFKJ010000179.1 GCA_021399395.1 Candidatus Heimdallarchaeota archaeon | reverse complement strand
ATCTTGGAATGCTTTGGAAACTTAAACGAGCGAATAGAAAAAGTGGGGAAAAATTTGTTAATAGTAATATAAAACTTGAATCTCCTCTCTATCCACAATCTGAAGGTAATAAAGGTCCAATGGAGGAAGGCATGATTTATGTCATGTTTAATTCTGAAGGAAAAACCGACTCTGAGAAAATAGATACTGTTTTCAGATTTTTCTGGGTTGATGCTCCTGATCTTCGTTTATCTGTCTTGGATTCTTTTATTGTTTCTGAAAAACTTGAAACTAGAAAATGGGATGAATTTTATCCAAAAGGAGTCCTGCTCAATAAGACTAAAGATCGTTATCATCAAGAGGTTTCTGAACCAGAGCTAGACTTTCTTATAGATGGTACTTGGGCAGAAGGTTATTCATTTGAGTTTAATGATAAAAAATTGGGCATTACTGCAAAATTGAATTATACTCCAATTAACGATAAAGGAATCTTAGTCTACTATAATGACCGAATGGCTATTAGTCCTTCCATGGCTCAGAAATTCTATGATAGCTTTGCTTTCAAAGTTACTGGAGAAATTGTTATAGAAGGTAAGAAGATCGAAATTAATAATGGTCGAGGAATAATTGAGCATGGAATAGGTATATTCTCTAGCTTACACATTTATGATTGGCGATGGTTAAATTTGCAATTTCCTGAAGGGGCAATTCATCTATTTTATCATTCTTTAGATATAGAGGAAGAAGGAATCTTTGAAGCTGGAGAAGGAGCTTTGGTTTTAGATGATGAATGGTTTCATTTTCAACCTAATGACTTCAAGATAGAAGAAACTGGTTATGCAGAAGATGAAAATTTACCCACAAAAGTTCCGATATCATGGAGAGTAACTGGAGGAAAGGATGCAGCTGGGAATCATCTCTTAGAATTGAATGTTAACTCTACAGCAAAAATATCTTGGCTTGGTGTTCTTGGAAAAGAGAATCAGTACATAACAAACTATGTTCTAGAATCTGAAGGGACTTGGAAAGGAAAGAAGATTAAAGGAAAGGGAACCTTGGAAAATATGATGCATAGGATAATAGAGTAGAGTTTGTGTTGACACACAAGGAATGATACCCAAGGCCTCTATAAAAGGCACTCACCTATAGTGGCTATTATGCCAGTATGACAAAAACACATCATAAAAGCAAACCATCAGTAATTTTAAAAACAGTACATTACTAATTATATCATTAGTTCAACTGAACTTAAGTCAAGTTTCAGAGAAATGTACACTGCAACGGAGTCACAAAATGAGTTTCATGTCTAATTTTTCTCGCTGGTTAATGAAGAAGCTAAAATCAGAGAAGAGAGCCAAAATACTTATTTTAGGGCTCGATTCAGCAGGAAAAACAACACTAACAAAATTCGTTAATACTGGAGGTTTTATTGAAGGTATAACTCCTACAATTGGACAAAATATTGATACTATTAATTTTGAAGGGTGGGATATCACAACTGTGGATGTAGCTGGTCAAGAACAATTCAGATTTTTGTGGGATATCCATTATCCAGGAAGTTCAGCTGTTATATTTGTTATAGATTCAGCTGATATTGAGCGACTACCGGAAGCCAGAGATATCATGAGGGTTCATCTTATCAATAATCCTCATCTTGAAAAGGTTCCAGCTTTGATTTTAGCTAATAAACAAGATCTCCCTGGTGCAATACAAGCTCCAATGTTAATCCAATTATTGAATTTACATCTAGATATGAAAGAACGAACCTTTGCAGTTTTTGACTGTAGTGCATTAACCGGAATAGGAGTTGTACAAGCTTTTACTTGGTTAGTTAATCAGCTGTCAATGGATAAGCTAGAACAAATGGCTTAGTGTTTAGCTGTATTTTCAAGAAATTCTTCTACATCTCGGTTACTGATTAACTGAAATACTTTCTTAGATTGTTCAAATTTTGTAACAAGTGCAATGATTTCATCTCTATATTCACGATGATATCTATCAATAGTTTCATTCTGTTCCTTGACTAATTCTAAAGGATATGGACACCCTTCTGAAACATAAGGGTTAGGTCGTTCAAGATCTTCATGCATACGCTGAAGAGCTCTCTCTTTACATATTCCTATTGGTGTATCTAGAAACACAACCATGTCAGCAGCAGCAAATCTTTCTTCTATAGTAGACTTGTAAGCAACTCCATCTATTATCCACTTTTCACTTTTCAAAATTTCATCATGTTTACTTCTAAACTCATCCTCTGGTGTTCTTTCCCATCCTGCTTTCCAAAGAATTTTGTCTAAATGATGAACTGGAAGATCTAACTGTTCACTTATCTTCATAGATAGGGCTGATTTACCTGAAGCAGAATTACCAATAACAACTATCTTGTTCACGTTCATCCTAGTTACAGAAAAGAGAGAAGTTAAACGTTCATTAATCTTTAGTAAAAATACTTATCTATTCCCAATCGCCTAGAAAAACCATGATGGTTTTAAGACTATTACATCTGGGACATTCTTCTTTTTCAACGCGTTCATTTGTTTGATTCAAAATACTCTCAGGGATATTTACTATTTTGTCTAATTGACTATTGCACTGTAAACAATTGCTATGATAAACAATTTTTTCGCAAGTAGGGCAATAATAATTTGCTATTTGGTTTTCCGAATTCTTGCCTACATCATCAAATAGTGTAAGTTTTATCTCACACTCTCGACAATAGAAACAGAACCGTTTACCCATAGAATTCTCTCCAATAATACTATAACTTGAAATGATATAAGAAGTCGGTAAAGACATATTTGCAACGATATTGCAACGTTTTTTTGGCTTAAACTGCGAGAATTATATTGAGAATCACCAAAATGATCGATGATACTAAAATTATCCCAAACATAATTACAAACGCCCACTCTTTCTTTTGCCCATAATATCCAGCTGAATTGATGAAAGCATAAATCACAAATTGTGACATTGAGAAACAAAAATCAATCTTTAATGTCTGATTACTTAGAATAAAACAGGTATGTCTATTTTATTAATAAATGAATTTAGATGTCAGTTACTGTTACATTCACAGCCTGAGGACCAGTTTTAGAATCAACCACATCAAATTCCACACTATCTCCAACCTTTAGATAGAAAAAGTCGTTGTCAGTCTTTGTCCAGTGAAAATATATGTCTTCTTCATCCTTTCTTTGAATAAATCCAAAACCTTTCTGTTGCATTAATTTTTTTATAGTTCCCTTCATTGTTAAATTTCCTTTTTTTGTAATAGATTGCAAGTATATCTTACTTGAAGATAATAATCGATTGAACTTAAAAATTAATGATTCTCAGAATTAAATTGTAAGTAATCTTTTATTCTCATGATTTCTCTGAAAGGTAGTTAATAAGTATGCTTATTCTCATGTAATTGGATTAATGTCGTGAAGAAAGCCTCTTAAGTGTTTTATACCCCGTTATGCTGTGAGTATGTCTAGTAAATACAAGGAATACTTTGGCGTGAATGTTAGTACAGTTTTTTTCTAAGGCCATTCTATCAGAAATTTGTAACTCTTTGACACAGCTCTATAGTATTTCATCACCATACCATACTCACTGAGTTGTTCTCTGGAGATATAAATTAATTTGACTTCAAGTAAATCATCAATATGTCTCTTTATTGTTCCAGGATTCAAACCAGTTTTATGTTTTAAATCTATGATAGTCATTTCTTTGTTTATCAGACATTTCAAGATTTGGCTTTTTTTCTCATGAAAAATGACTGGAACAGCTGAAGGATTGGAAACTATGATCTCATCTTTAATCAATGAATTTTTATCAAGTTTCATATCCTTTTCTGAACCCATTTTTTCACTCTCATTTAGATATATTGTCTTTTTTTATTATCCTCTACAAGGGGTTTAAATCTCTCAAAATCTACTGTGTTGTAAATTCTAGTTGCAATTAAAGACATCATTGGAAAGCCAATAAACAGATTGATGAAATAGAGAATTGCTATAATTACCATTATGATTATTACCCAGATGGAACCTTTGATTAATGGCATAATAAGAACTAGAGTAAATGATAAAGCAAAAATTGGTAAGGTGAAGATTAGAAAGTATAATCCCCAAGTTTTTACTAACCTTTTAGAATCTTTCTTTACTATCCGAATAGATTCTATGAAACTATTTTTTAGATTTCCCTGAGAAGTTACACTAGGAAGTGTACTGCTGAACAGAACTAACAGAACAAACAAACCTATGACTCTTGCAACCATTAATATAATTGATACAATTTCTGCTTGATCGCTCAATGGCCTTGGAGGATCCTCTCCTATTCTGCCTACAGGTAAGAAATATCCAAAACCAGTAACAATTATCAATAACATATACTTCCACCAGTGATTCTTGAAATAACTGAATACTTTCTTAAATTCAGTAAACATATCTCCTGATGAGAGGATGTCATAAGCTAAACCATATTGACAATACAAGAATCCTGTCATGGTTAAATAAGCAAGGACTGCGATAAACCCATATACTCTGAAAGTTATACTTTCATCTGATGCTGTTTTAGGATGGAGATCAGCTATACTCAGATTTGGTGACAAATAAAAAACCAAAACTATAATTCCAATAATAATTGCATTGATTATGATAAAAGCTAGAATTGCAAAAATCTCAGTAGCAATAAAAGCTTTATAATTAGATTTAAACAACTGCCAGCTAACTCTGAAATCCGTTCGTGTTTCAGACGCTTTTGGAGATTTTACCTCATTCATGCTTTATCAACTCTGTAGATTCTATATATTCTTTTCTAATTTGAAAAGTTATTAAAATGAAGGAAGAGAACACAGATTCTTCTACTTGAACCGGTGAGTTCAAAAAAAATGGTGTTCTCATATTGATCCTTCACTCTATTTTTATTGTCTTCTGCGGAAGAAGAAATAAGCTGCTACGATCAATACCACTGAATAGATTATCATTCCAATGAGTGCTCCTGTTATATCAGGTGTTATCCATCGCATAAAGGTGGGTCCATCTCCTCCCACTCCGGGTCCAATTGATCCTTCAAGAAATCTCTCAGTGGGTAATCCGCTTACAAACACTCCTGCAACTGAATAACCAATGCTATATGAAATAATATTAGCATAGTATGTTAGTATGAACAAAGGTTCCCATGTAACCCCAGTCATCATTAGAATTGTAGTACCTAAGTTGAATACCATCAACATCATTACTAAACTTACTACAATTGTTGTGGAAGTTTTCTTAAGAAAACTACTGAAAAACGCAACTAGAGCAAAAACTGCAAATGTATATAGTATTGCCCACCCTAACGACGCCAAAATTTCTATTGGTAGATCACCATATTTGATTAGCGCTGTAGCTCCAACTAATACATAGTATACTAGAACTGCTAAAACCGATAACAGATATCGTGCAATTACTCTCCCTAGGAAGAGTCTTCCTTTAGTGATTTTTGGAAATATTAAATTTCCAGTATGTTTGTCATAATCTAAAGCGATTATGTTTCCTGCGAACATTATTGCTATGATTAGTATAAAGAATCCCATCATGCCTAAATATGATGTTAAGTACTCTCCTGAAGATGCTGGACTTTCAGCTCCTCTTCCTTCTTGAATCAAATTTATGACTAAGGAGAGAATATAGATTCCCACTGCTATTCCAAATGAAATGAACATGTTCTTCAGGTTTCGTTTAAATTCGAAGGTTACTGTTGCTCCAACCTGAGTAACACTCTTTTTGAATCCAACAGGTATTTTATCCATGCGTGATTCTAGTTTTTCTTCTTTTACGACATTCATTTAAATTCCTCCATTTTCAACACTAATAGCTTGTGATTCCGTGAACTCATCTATTGTTACACCTGCAATTAGCTGAATATACAAATCTTCCAAAGCATTTGTTCTTGGAACTGAAAAATCAACAATATCAATTTCCTTCTTGGTCAACTCTTCAAGTATTTTTCTCTGGTTAGTTAGTTCACCATCGAATCTGGCTTCAAAAACTTCCAACTCAGGATCAAATGATACTACTCTCGATTTGAGCTTCAAACCAGTATGAGGTAGAATAATTTCTTCTAGTTCAACTCTTTTCTTTTCGATATCTACAGGTAGTTCCAATAATTTGATCTTTAATTTAGCTTCTCCTGATGCTGCCTCCAAATTCTTCATGGAATCAAATGCGATTAGTTTTCCATTATTAATAATTGCAATTCGATCTGAGATCTCGCTAACCTCATAGAGAAGATGACTACTCAAGAAAATTGTCTTACCTTGTTTCCTTAGTTTAACTAACAATTGTCTAATTTCTTTTCGAGCTTTTGGGTCAAGACCTGTTTGGGGCTCATCTAGTATCAGAATATCGGGATTATGAATAAGAGCAGTAACTATCCCTAATTTCTGTTTCATTCCTTTTGAAAATGTTCCTACTTTTTTATCAATCCAATCAGACAAACCAACTAGTTTTAACACTTCTTCAATTCTCTCAGGTAATTGTTTCTTAGGATATCCCTTTAGTATTCCAAAGTAAGTTAATATCTTTCTTGGAGACATATGTTCATAGAAAGCTGGATTTTCAATCAAGAACCCTATATGATCTAATAATGTAACCATATTTCTTCCAGTTAAAAGCTCTAGACTACCATTATCTTTGATCCAAACTTCCCCTTCATCAGGATTCAACAATCGAGCTATCATTTTCATAGTCGTTGTTTTACCTGCTCCATTTGGTCCAAGTAGACCTATAATTTCACCCTTCCTAATATCTAGGTTAAGGTTAGAAACTGCAGTGAATGAACCAAATCTTTTCGTTAAATTTTTTAAATTTATAATGATTTCCTTGTTGTTTTGTGGCATAAACATCACATGCCTTTGCAAATTATGCAAACGTTAATCAACATTCTCTTCGAGGATATATAAACCTTTGCAATTTACGCAAACGCTAAACCATATTCATCAGAAGAAGGATAAAAAAAGTTAAAAAAAGAAGTTAGAGATCAATTTCAATCCAATAAGCTGGATGATCTGATTGACCTTCTTCTATATATTGTGCGCTTGTAACTACTGTACCTGAACTTAGGAAAATGTGATCTATATTACTTGTGGTTGCCACACCATGTGCTCCAAAATATGAATCTATCAAACTTGTACCAAGAGTGTCAATATACATAACAGTGCTGCTATTGTAGTTGAAATCTCCCATAAAAATCACATTGGATAGTCCATTTACATATTCAAGCATCTCGAGATTCTGATCTATTCTTATTTGATCTGTGTCTCCGTCTGGATGATGAACTGCTACATTAAACACTGTAGTTCCTATAGTTATCTGAGCTTGGGCTGACCCTACCTGTTCTATATCACTTGACGCAAAGAATGTGAATGGATTTGATATTGGGAATTTAGAGAGTATAGCACAGCCATACGTATTAGTCACCGTTTTAGGTCCATAGTATGAATACATATTCAATTTAGAAGCAAAGTATCTAACTACATCTAGATTGCCACCAGAAATTCTTGTTGGGTCACATTCTTGTAGCCCTAAAATATCAGGATCAACTGCTCTAATGAGTTCGAGCTGACCATCATAATTCCTGTCTCCTGTTACATTGACTCCTTGTTGAAGATTATAGGTCATAATTACTAGTGATGTTTTACCAGTTGCTGAGTAATTGGGATTGGGTTCAGTTAAGACTCCTCCGATGATTGTTCCCACAAATACTAATCCAAAAAATGCAGATACAACAATTTTAGTGTTGAGTTTTTTGGTTATTTTCTCAAAAGACAGAGTTGTTTTTTTCACTAATAAAACACTCAATGTTATGAATAAACCCGGAATAAAGAAAGCTAACCAGTACATATCTCTAAAGCCTGTGCTGATTGGTTCTAAGTATCCCCAGATATTTGGAAGTGTCTGAACGAAAAGCATTATTACAATAAATAATCCGCCAATTGTGAAACTTCCACCCAGTTTTGCTGGGCTTGGTTTTAGTTTAATCATTTCTTTTGTTAGTAATGTAAAGTCAAGATAGAGTATAGGTGATAAGATTATCATTACAACTAAAGGAATGTGGTGATACCATGCAGTTGCTGGTGCAAGTAGTGGATAGCTTGCGGAATCAGTTGGGAAGAATATTTGATGAACCAATACTGTCAGAGTCATTGAAATGGCAAACAATCCATTCCATACCCACAATATCCAAGGTTTGAGTTTGTTAACCAAATCTGGTTTCCAGAGTTTCAAACCCACAAATGCTCCGAGCATTAACAGTATACCTATTACAATTCCCAAATAACTCCCTTCTGTCCATCTAGATATAACAGTTGGGCTCATGAAAGTAAACCAAATTGTAACAAATATGCCAAAGATCCCCATTGACAGTCCAAGTATTTTCCAAAAACTTGCTTTGGTAGTTTCCTCAGCTGGTTTGGTTTCCTCTATTTTTTTATTCTTAAATTTCAGAAATAATCCTACAAGTATCGCTCCTGCTATTATACCAATTACCCAACCTATAATCTGAAACCAACCATTTTGAGAAATGTCAATAGTAGCCCCAGCTGTTCGAAAGAGAATGGATAATCCAACAGCTATAGCCAGACCAATACCAAAGTCAAATCCAGTTTTCTCTTCTTTGTTCTTGATTCGGATGATAAAACCAGGGAAGAATATCAGGAAACTTCCTACTGAAAGCCCTGCAAAGATGTATATCCACATTCCAGTGACAAAGGGTTCAATCAGACGGGATATGATTATTATCTCACCTGTAATCAGTAAAGCTAAATCAGGTATTTTCTTCCAGAAAGCTAGTAATATTAGTGGAGATAAAACGAATAGTAAACCTAAGATATTCTCATCAGGTTCCGCATTTAATAGGGCAAATGCATAGATCCTTTCCATTAAATCTGAGAGTGTCTGTATAAAGAATAAGAAAATAACTGAAAACAAAGTAATCAACGAAAAATCTCCAACGAGATATTTCTTTATGAACGACATAATAATGAAAGAATTGTAGCTTCTTTAAAAATCTAATTTTTTAATTTGTTAAGCTTCAATCCTCCAGAATCTTTACTTAAAGTAATCCAAGGTGTTTTTCTTAGCTTCTTCTACTACGTTTTTAGGTAATTCATCAAATATAAAATCAAGCACACTTAAGTCCTTAGAATTAATCAAGATAGCTTGATCTTTTTCTTCTACATGTTTAAATTGTGCTTCAGTTGTTAATTTGAGTAAAGCAAGAAACATGTTTTCTAAATATCCAAAGAATGTTGTATCGCCTTCAGTGAAAGGACGAGTATATGCAAGATTAAAACCCAAAACATTTGGATTCAGTTTATCAACATCTGGTTCATCAAATACATGAAATGGAAAGGAATTGCCTAATCCACCATCAACAATATAACTTTTAGGTGAATCTTCTACACATGCTGATACAAACTTTCCATTTTTCATCCCCATCACTACTGGTTTGAAGATTATTGGAATACTCATTGACATTCTGACAGCATCTGCAACACAGAGTTTTTTCCACTGTTCGTTATTTCTGAAATAATATGTTTGATTGGTTGAAACATCGAAACCCGTTAAAACTAGATCTATTCCAAAGAAATCATAAAACTGCTCAAAGGTACAATTCTTTATACCTGATTTTTTTTCTATTAAGCTATCTACCATCTCACGATATGCTTGTGCTAAGAAAAAGCCAAACTCATACTTGAAACTACTCATACTTCCTGATGGATTATCTATAATCATATCAAAAGCTAGTTTTACGGTTTTCTTCTGGATCATCTCTGGAACTGAGGTGATGAACTCATGTTTTGTGGTTTCTTTTTCGTCTTTTCTGCCTTTTCCGCCTTTACGTCGTGCTTCGAAATAAACATACAATTTTAATAAATTAGCTAAAAACTTGAAATTAATCTCAGTAAATGCTTTGCCGGGTATTTTAAGAAAATCACCAAAGGTCTTCTGTTCAGATACCATGTATTCTTTCATGTATTCATCAAGAAGAAGCTGATCTTTTTCCAAATATGGGTTATTGATTATATAGTGAGGATTTTTCTTAGTATATATTGTTGGAATCTTATCAAATTCGACCGTATCCAATACCTTGGAACCCAAATCGTTCACGATAATTTCTTCAGCTTCTTGAGAACTATATCCACAAGCAAGTATAAGTGCGGTAACAGCTCCAACAGATGTTCCTGCTAATCCATGAATTTTACTGGGATCTAAGTAGGAGAGTTCTTTGCCTTTGAATTCCTTCTTAAGATGAGTTAGAATTCCTAAATCTTCTAATGCTTGGGCTACACCTACATAAGCTAAACCCTT
>JAAFKJ010000178.1 GCA_021399395.1 Candidatus Heimdallarchaeota archaeon | reverse complement strand
GCGCTTAACAAGCATGTGAGTGTCTTTGGGCAATCTGGAAGTGGAAAAACAGTAGCTTGTAAGATCATAATTGAGGAAGCTATTAGTAAAGCAAATATTCCTGCAATTATTATTGATCCTCAAGGTGATATCAGCTGTTTAGCAATGGTAGAGGACTATGAAAAACTTAAACCTTATGGGATTTCAGAGGAATTCTATAATCAATATAAGGACAAAATTGAAGTAGTAATTTTCACACCAGCATCTGAAAAGGGGATTCCTCTTTCTATAAATCCTCTAATAATGCCTCCTCAGGAACTAGATAGGGAAGAGAAAATTCTAGCTATCGATGGTATGGCAACAACCATGGCTAATGTTTTAAGATACAAACTTAATTCAGAGAAGGGAGGGGCTGTAAAAGCCTATCTAGTTTCTCTTTTCGAGCAATGTTTAGAGAAAGACATTTTGATAGCTGATTTTGAAATGTTGATTGATCTGATAAAAACAGAAGAAGCTTATCTTTCTAGTAGTATACGATCACTTCTCTCTACTAGAGAAAAAGAATCATTAATCAAGAGAATAAAATCAGTAACAGTTGGGGCTCCTTCCCTAGTCTTTAACTTAGGACCTAAATTATCTATTCAGACTTTAATCAAATCAACTGATCCCGATAAAATTAGAATTGCGATTATATTTCTTAATACTCTAGCCAATTTGAGGTTAAGAGAACTATATATTACAACCCTAGCTCAAAGTCTCTACACCTATATCCGTTCAAACCCCTCTTCTGATCCTCAACTTATTTTCTATATAGATGAGTTAGCAGGACCACCTCAATTGATCCCTCCTCATCCCAGAAATCCACCTACTAAACAATGGTTACAACTGTTGTTTAAACAAGGACGAAAGTTTGGTTTATCAATGTTAGTTGCTACACAAAATATCAGCGATGTAGACTACAAAGCTTTTGGGCAAGTGAGTACATTCCTCTTTGGGAGGTTTGTTACTCCTCAAGATTTGAGAATTGTTGATAAGATGCTTCAGTCTCATCCTGAAGCAAGATTCATAGTTGATCAACTTCCAAAATTTAGAAGTGGAGAGTTTTACGTTTTATCTCCAGACAATTTCAAAGCTCCAGTACATATTCTTACTAGGAGATTGTATTCGATCCATAAAACTCTATCAGATGAAGATGTAGCACGAATGTATGAATTACCTCCTCCAACTCTATGTAAACAAATAGGTGATTACGATCATGATATTGATTCAGTAGATTTTGAAGATATTGAGAAAGAACTAAATTTAGAAGATTTAGAAAAAGAACTCTCAATAATTCGTAAACTAACTAAATCCTCTAGTTTATTGGATGATCAAGTTGACATCGAACCTGAAATCTTTGATGATGAATCTGAAGTTGAAGAATCCGAAGAATCTCTTGAAGAAACTCCTGTAACTAAAATAGCGGAAAAGCCTGAAATTATCGAATCTATTGATTTAAGCCATATTGTTAAGTCAATGGGAGAACAATATCTCAAGTATGAACCTGTAGATTTTAAGGACCTTTTACAGAAGTTTTTTGGTAGAGAAAAAATCAAATATCTAGGTACAGAAAATCTCGAATTAGCTTATCTTCCTTTCCTCTACTTAGACTTTCAAATCAAAGCAAATCGGCGAATAAAAGTATATTATGCAAATGCAGAACGATGGGAAGAAGTTATTCTAGAACTACCAATAAAAAGAATATTCCCATTAGTTGACCGCATTGAATTCAAGGATGGGGAGAAAGTCTGGAATGAAACTAGTATTCCTATTCAACCTGAAGAAGTATTTGAAGAATTAATTTCCATACTACCAATGAAGAATCTTGGGAGTTTATTTGCTCCATCTTCATCAAATATTAAACAACTCAATGTACAAAGAAAACCAGAAAGCATTCTCGAATCTTTCCATGATGTGTTGCTTATTGATCATACTTTCTATGTGGACGCGTGGTCTAGTGCCATAAATGAAGGGTTACTCAAGATAGAAGATGAGCATAAAGCAGAAATTAAAGTTTGGTTAGAGGAATTAGAAAAGGAAAGAGATCTGATCTGGACAATAATAGATGATAAGAGAAAGAAAGTGAAACAATTCAAAGCTAAAATTGAGGAAGCGAAGGCCATCTATGTCACCCTAAAACCATTGATGCAAGATAAGTTCAAGTACAAGAGCACAGGAGAAGTTGGAAATTACAACAAAGCTATTGAAACCATCAGATTTGGTCCAGAAGTGGTGAAGAACTTCGTTAAGGAAGTTGAAAATGGTGTAGCTAGAATCAAAGAAATCGACAAAATGATCAAAACCTCACCCAAAGTTAAGATGCTAGATGAAAGCAAACATATAATTAACAAGAAAGATTTCATCACACCAAAATCGTCAGAAATCAAAGATATTTATGCAGCTTTGGTATATATTCCAGTTTCATTAGCAGAGATATCTATAGTTGATTCACAAGGAAATCAAATCAAAGTAAATGGTATCGCTGAATCTGTTCTTGGTACTGAGATTCATCTGCTGTGTGATATGTGTTTGAGTAAACATTCTGCAAAAATGCTTTTTATTTCGACACCAGATGTTTGTTCGGTTTGTGGAAAAGTATTATGTCAAGACCATACTATTGTTGATAGTACTACAAACTCTATTCTATGTTCCGAGCATGCTGTAATTTGTTCATATTGTAAGAATGTGATATCATCAAAAATAGCTACAAAGTGTGACTTCTGTGATGATTATGTTTGTGAAGAGCATATAGTGCGATGTTCTAATTGTAAAAAGGTTCTTTGTAAGAAACATTCAAAAGAGATAGAGAAGAAAGGGATGTTCAAAGAAGAAAAACTTTACAAGTGCCCTGATCATGTCAAAAGGAAGTGACACACATCTCTAACCGATATAAGAAAAGACCTCCCATAGTAATATTATTAGCAGGATTACCAGGAACAGGAAAGTCAACACTAGCAAGAAAACTATCCCGCCGATATAGGTTAGAGCATATTAGTACTGATTCAATTAGAAAGAGAATTTTCAGAGATGTAAGAAGAGACCACTTCGGGCGTGGTTCTTACTCTAATAGACAAAGGATGGTTGTATATGACACCATCTACTATGTTCTCTATACCTTACTAAAACACGGTGTAGGCTGTGTGTTAGACGGGACTTTTTATCAAGATCGAATGAGGGCTAAGGTTAGTAGAATTTGTGATCGTTTCAATGCAAAATTCTTACTCGTTATAGTTACGTGCCCCGAAGAAACCATCAGAAAGAGATTCGAAGAGAGAGAAAAAAGAGAAAGAAGAACTTTAAGTGATGCAGATTCAAAAGTTTATGAGAAATTCAAACAATTATTTGAACCAACCAAGTTACGTCATCTAGACGTCGATATGGGCACAGACCATGAAACAATTCTAAAAATGATTAATGATGCTATCTATGAAAGAAAAAGTTGAATTATTAAGTAAACCCTCAATTTATCCTCATAATACTGACTTGAATATTCAAGTAATTGAGACTAATATAAGCTGGGTTTTTCTTACAGGTTCTTTTGCGTACAAAATGAAGAAGGAAATCAAATTCGGTGAAATTTTAGACTTCTCAACACTAGAAAAGAGATGTACAGCATGTGAGAATGAGATTGTATTCAATCGACGATTGGCATCATCAATATATCTTGAGAGTGTTTCACTGACATCTGATTTCAAAATATCAGGTGAAGGGTCACCAATAGAGTGTTTGGTCAAGATGAAACAATTAGATCAAAGTGACCTGCTGTTAGAACAAGTAAACAAAGGTAAAGATATCTCTAATGAGCTGTTAGTTGACCTAGCAAAAACAATATTTGATTTTCACCAGAAAAATATTATTTCTCCCAAATTTTCGGTATTTGATAATATCTTTGAAAAATGGGATGAGAATTTCCGAACAACTAAATCTTACCCTAAGTTTCCTTTTAATGAAGATTTAGAGAAACGAGTTTATGCATATCTAAAAAATCACAAGGATTATTTTGAGAAAAGGGGTGAAGAAGGAAAAATTGTTGATGGTCACGGGGATTTGATTTTAGCAAATATTTTCAAATCTGATAAAGGTGTTATTATTTTTGATTGTATAGAATTTAATGAAATGCTGAGAATTCAAGATATCCTGGAGGAAATAACGTTTCTAGCTATGGATTTAGATTTCCATGAAATGGCACAAAAATCTAATCTGTTTTTATCTTCATACCTTAAGCAAACTGAAGAAAATCTAACTCCAGATTCACCTATAATTCACTTCTATAAGTCGTATAGGGCTTATGTAAGAGCCAAAGTTTATTTCTCTCAGTCCATACAAGAGCAATCTGAGCAAAAGAAAACAGAATTTGTAGATCTTGCTTCGAAGTACATGGAATTATCCTATACTTATAGATTCTAATGTGTGAAAAAAATGAAGCACAATGATATTAAAATCGGGTGTCATGTTTCTATTGCAAAGTCAGTTGATTTAGCTATAGATAGGGCGCTTGAAGTTAATGGAAATACTTTTCAGATATTCACTAAAAATCCAAGAGGTTGGGCTGCTAAACAAATGCAAGAGGAGGAAATTCAAAAGTTCAAAGCTAAATCAAAGAAACATAATCTTTCTCCTATTTTTGGGCATATTTCTTATTTACCAAACCTTGCTTCAACAGATCCAGAAATATATAGTAAATCACTAGAATCATTTCTAAATGAAATCGAAAGATGTAAGATTTTAGGTGTACAGTATTTTGTTGTTCATGGGGGATCTTATAAAAGTAGTTCATTTGAAAAGGGAATGAGTAGATATGTGGAATCTATTCTAGAAGGAATCAATTCTACTAGAGGAAAGGTTGTCATTCTTATTGAAAATTCCTCAGGTGGAGCTAATTCTTTGACAAGTTCTCATAAAAATATCAGTTTAATCCTAGATGAGATAAATGATAAAACTGCAGTTCAGGTTTGTTTTGATACCTGTCATGCTTTTGGATCTGGATATGACCTGCGAGATGAAAAAGCAGTAGATGCTACGGTTGACGATATTCAAACTCATTTTGGGTTTGATAATATCTCTCTGATTCATGCTAACGATTCAATTGGAGAACTTAATTCTAACAGAGATAGACACCAACACTTAGGACTTGGAGAAATCGGGGAAAAAGGATTCAAAGCATTAATTAACAATCCGAATTTTAAAAAGAAACCATGGATTCTTGAAACACCTATTAATGAAATAAGAGGAGACAGTGAAAATATACGATATTTACACTCTTTAATTAGAAATGAAAATAATTAGTATAATGGAGGGAATATTTGGTTGAATATTAGTGCAAATAACCCTGCAAGAACTACTGTATAGAATCCTGCTAAGAATGAAGGTGCTAGTTTAGGTATTCTTTTCTCACCTGGACGGATATCAGTATCAATAAAGGTTCCAGTTGAATCATCAATAGATTGACCTGTTGCCATCTCACTAATAATCTTCTTCTTTCTAAGGACCTGAACTTCTTTCTTGATTTCCTCGAAGTTTGCTGCTTTAACCCTGAAAAATTTATTTTTTGTATAGAAAGATGATTTTATCCATAACCCAATAGCTTTTATGAAATCAAGAGATGTTGAAAAACCGTAGATAAGTGTAAGAACTCCATACATGAACAAGAATATAATTGTAGTATTCAAAGATCCACTGTTAAATCCAAGCCCTAGAAGAATTCCTGTTAGCATAGCTGCAAACCAAAGTATAGATGCTAATAACCAAGAATTTAATGGCATTTGCATCATTTTATCATACATTATCGCAGCTCTGGAAACACTAAAAGAATATCCGCAATAAGAGCATCTAAAAGTTGATTTATCATCTAAGAGATCTATTTCTTCCAGTTTGCAAAATTTACAATCCATACCTTTTCACCGTATAATACAAAGAAGATAATTATAAGGACTTTATATTCTTTGCGGAATTACCCCTATGTATATCTATAAAATGTTTTCTCTTTCTAAGAAAAAAGCGAGTGGATATACACATTGAGTTCTTCATGGTCTAAATTCTTCTTGTTTTTACTCAGATAGTTTTGAATTAGAAAAGAAAGTCTTCTTGCTTCGGGAAGTGTTAATTCATCCTTGACAGCAATTGAAATGCAATAATCCTCCTCTTCAGTTATGAAATAGAAGAATGGATTCACCTTGATTACTTTAAACTTTTCATGACCTAACAGTTCATTAGTAAACCCGCTTAAAGCTTTCAAATACCCAACAAACATATCTGGATCCTCAATGATTTTATTGGGATCATATAAACTGATAATATTACCAGAAGTGTCTGAGATAAGAATTGCTTCAGGAGTTATTCTCTGAATTTCGATGAGTTGGTTAACTTTCTTAACAAACCATTTCATTGCATATTCTATATTTTGATTTTCTCTGATTGATGTTTTAAAAATCTGAAATGATAAATCTGGATAATTTGACATTTTTGTCAAATTGAGTTTATCAATTATATATTCTAGATTTAATGAATCTTTAAGGTCTGCTTTATTAGCTAAAAAGAGTATAACCTTATCTGAGTAATTCCCTTTTAACCATTCATCAATCATAATCCAGTACCATTTTGCCACTTCATCTATCTGTTCTTTGTCAGTTGAATCAATAGTAAATATAATACCAACTGAAGTCATAACATAAGACTTCCAAATGGTGGATCTGTAAGATTTCTGACCTGAAATATCAAAAATATTTAACATTAAATCTCCTACCTTAATCTGTTCGAAGTTTACTCCTACTGAGGGTTTTGGTCTAGTAAATTTCTCATTTTTAAGCCAGTTGACAAGTGTGGTTTTCCCTACATAAGGTAAGCCAATAATCGTTATTGGGATGCCTTTCTTCTCAAGTATTAGTAAATCTTCCATTAGGTTCTCAAAAAACATCATCAACTGTCGTTTTAAATTTTAAGTTTTAGGAATTCAAAAAAAGGTGATGGATGGATTAAAGATTCAGAACGAAATAATCCAATGTTGAAACTAATTCTTGATAAGGAACAGGTTGTTTTTTTCTTCTGTTTCGAATAGCATTTGCATTCTCTCTACAGAACAACGAAAATTTATAAATCATCTGAGGTAAATCTTTTTGATCCTCTAGATATTCCACTATTTTTCCTAAAGTTTCACTTATCTCATAGAATAGTTTACTTGCTGAAGTATACCAACCTGTAGCAATAGTTGGTTTCTTAGCAAGATGGTATACCTCTCCTAACAAAACGTTTCTAATAGCCTCAAAAGTCTTCTTTATCAAAGGTCCAAAGATATTCCTTCGTTTCACAAAATCCCAATTAATTAGATTGCCTTTAATCGAAACATCTTTGTTAATTGCAATTAATTCTTTGGTGTCAAGAAGGATTAGGTCAATCAATTCTGTAAATTCAGGCATCTCATTAAATTGTTTTTCGAATGTTTCTCCAAGATAACCTGGAAGAGCTTCAGTTTCGGCAGTCAATTCAATTAACTCTTCTATAAATCTACGAATAACTTTTTTGTAGGTGCTTTGAAGTCCTAACGATACTAAACTAGATTCTGTGACCATTCCAACAGTTTTGGTTTCAACCATACGCTCACTAATTAGACTATTCAGTGATTTCTCTTTCTTTTTAATACCTGTCAAACTTTGGTCAGCTTTCTTTGCATAATAGTGAGCTCTTGCTCGTAAAATCAAATCTAGAACAATATTGTTATCTGCATAAAGATAGACTTTGTTTTCAGCAATTAATGATTTAACGTAATTTCGAATTGCATGGATTTTCTTCCGTTGATCGTCTCTTTCAGGAAGGAATGATGGCAGTAATTCAATTGCTTTTTCTAAGAAAGAGAGTTTTTTATCTTGTTCTTCCAGCTGATCATAGCTAGCTTGTGGGTCTTCATCATTTATGTAGAGTAAATCTAATTGAATGTCGGATAATGCAGAACCCATCGATTTCAAAGGAAAATTGAATTGTGAAATCAACCTATCAATAATATTGAGGTGAGAGAGGTCTTGTTCTAATAATTCAGTTGTTATAGTTGCTGCAGAAGAATATGCTACACTCACACCATATATGAAGGGTAAAGATCCTGCTGATTCAATCTTGCTAAGTAATTTTTCTAATCCAACACATTCTTTTATAGCTTTTTCAATATCTTGCTTAAAGAGACTATCAACAATGCTAGAATATTTTAGTCCCAGTTTTGTAAGCGATTCTAGGATTTTTAGTTCAGATTCATCTTTTTGTAGCTTTTTATGTATCTCCTGGCTTTCAGGATTCTCAGTTGAAGTAAGCAATTTACATGCGTTGTCATATTCTTTTAGAGCTTCATTATAATATTTAGATGCGTGGTCCAAATCACCTATTTCAAGAGCATTCTTTGCAAGGTATTTAAAATGCTGAACAAGTGATATGGAAGAATGGGCATCAACAATAGGTAAAAATTCATTTTGTATTGCAAAAACTCTGTTTCCTTGGGTTTCTGGAGCTTTGTTCAGATACTTTATTGTGGTCTCAAAATGCTCTCTAGCATGATTGAGAATCGATAATTCAGAGATAGGATCTCCCCACCAGAAATCTTGGGAAGCTTTGCGGGAAATATCAATAATATGGGAGACTAAAGTAACACCTTGAAGATAATCGTATTCACTTTTTACAAGCAATACAGCAGGATCATCTTCACTCTCTGGAAGACTGTCATAAACTGGAAGCAGCCGTTTTTGATTTTCCAATTGCACTAAAGGCATGAGTACTCGTAGAAGGTCGGTCTTTGTGGGTGTTGGTGTTAGTCCCTGTACTTCTATCGGGGGCAATTGATCGTTAAGTATTCGATATAGGATTCTATCAATCGATTCTTTTGCTGTTATATAGTATATGTACTGGCTAGTGGAGGGAGAATGATTGAAAACACCTCTATTTCTTACTTGAGAATAGACATATGTGAGAATACTTAATTGTAACTCAAACTGATTCAGAGCCATAATTTGATTTCGAAAATCCCCATAGAGCAATTCATGAAGTGGAAGAGGATTCTCTTTTCCGTCACCAATGTCAAACAATACGTCATACACTCTTTCAATAGCCATATCGGCAAGATTATTGATTGCTGAGAGGTTTCTTGAACATGATTCAGCAAAAGATACCCAAGCTTCTGAGATTTCTTTTTGTTCATCAAGGGTGGTAAAGGAACGATAAAGAGTGTCCCTTTCTAATTCCATTTCAACAAATTTATTGAAAGGACGCGTATCTAACAAAGAAAGATGCATGTAAATAAATTGTTCTCGTCTTCAATAAATGTTTTGTATATACATTTTCTGCAAAAAATCTAAATAATCCCTTTCGAAATAGATGTTGTGAAACCTATAGATTTTCTAAGAAGACAAACGTTGGTACAAGAAAAACTTAGCACTCAAGATATTGATTTGCTGATGATACCTCCTTCTATTAATTTCTTCTACCTGTTCGAAGGTTATATGCAATTGAGTGAAAGATTAATTTGCGGTGTAATTGACAAAAAAGATGATTCCTTGCTCATAGCACCATCTTTCGAAAAAGAAAATATGCAAATACAAACAACATTTGATGATGTAATTACTTGGAAAGAAGATGAGGACCCATATACGATCCTTAAGCAAGAAATTTCGTATGAGCCAAGAAGAATAGCTTTAGAACCTTCTACTCCCTTTGAAGTCTTTTCAAGAATAAAAAAGCAATTTCCAACAAGTGAGTTTGTTAACGGCAATTCAATCCTCAATGAACTAAGAATGATAAAAAATGATGCTGAAATGGAAAGAATGGTTCAAGCAGCTGAACATACTGCTGAAGGTATTTTGAAGACACTGGAACTGATTCATGAAGGACAAACTGAATTGGAAATACTAAAACTTGCACAGAAACAGATGACACTTCTCTCTGGAGAAATGAGTTGGGCATTAGTGCAAATAGATGATAATAGTGCTGTTCCACATGGAAAACCTTCCAATAAGAAATTGAAGAAAGATAGTGTTATTCTCATCGATGCAGGTACTAGCTGTGAGCACTATTTTGCAGATATAACAGTGACAAGTGTACATGGAACTGCTTCGGATGAATTCAAGAAGGTCTATTCAATTGTTGAAGAAGCTAATAATGCTGCACTTGAGAAATCCAAAGCAGGTGTTCCGGCTGAAGAAGTAGATTTTGCAGCTAGAGTAATAATTGAAAATGCTGGATACGGACAATACTTTACTCACCGTTTAGGTCATGGGTTAGGGCTTCAAGTGCATGAAGAACCCTACATCGTTAAAGGAAACAAAGAACCTCTAGTTGCTGGAAATGTACATACCGATGAACCAGGAATATATCTCCCGGATAAATTTGGTGTTCGTATAGAAGATGATGTGTTGGTTAAAGAAAAATCAAAAAGACTAGTTGAATTTGATAGATATTTGTGGAAATAACCATGAGATACTGGAATTACGATAGGTTAGCAGAGGTTTATGATGAAACAAGAATCATTCCTCTGGAATTATACGCTTTTTTCAAAAATGAAATACGAGATTACATAAGAGCTCGTTTTTCTTCTCCTCCATTTAATCTGTTATCGATCGGTTTAGGTACAGGAAGAATAGAATCACTCTTATCTTCTAAGGAATATCAATTATTCGGAATTGATATAGCGCATGACATGCTTAAGAAATTGAGTCTTAAAAGATTGGATCCTCCTTGCTATACAACTCAAGCTGATGGGTTGACTTTACCGTTTGTCAAACAATTTAAAGTAATTCTACTCATTCAAGTTATTCATTTAGTAGCAAAGTATGAAAATCTCTTCAATGAACTGAGAAACTTCTGTGATGTACTAATAGAAGGTAATGCTTACACAGAAACTCATAAACACCCTATATATATCAAATTTTTCGAGATTCTGCAAGAAAATGGTTGGCATGATATAAGAGAAGACGAACCAAAGACAATTAATTTTAATGAATATATGCAGAGGTTTGATTTTATCATTACAAAGAAAAACAAAAGAGTTAATAGTTCTATCAAGAACTCGCAAGTTTATGAAGGGATTAGAAGCCGCTCATTCAGAAGTTTGTGGGAGGTGGAAAATAGAATTTTTGATAAATCATTAACAGAAATAGATAATTTCATCATTGAAAATAAAATAGAGAAAAACGATTCATATCAGACAGAATCAAGTGTGAATCTAACATTTTATGAATTGAATTAACTTTCTTTTTCTTTCTTCTTCTTTCTGTTTTTTCTTAACTCCGCGAATGTCAACAACCTGAAGAGTTTCACAAGCAGTACAATTAAAACAACAACAAGACCTATAGTTATAGCCAAACTTAGTGCAATTGGTACTATAATTATACCAGAAATAATTCCACCTATGATTTTGAGAGCTTTCTTCATACACCTATTTAGATAATGCTCGTTTTTATATTTTTCCGAGAGATGATAAAAAAATTGAGAAAATTACTCTGGTATTTCAAGATCAACCGTTTCAATTGTTAGATGTCTAATATTTAGGTGGGTGTCTCTAGAATCACATTTTGGGCATTTAAAATTGTAAGCAAATTCCTTGTCGCCTTCTTCAGATGGTTTCCCTTTGTAATCACAATCTAAACATATAATTTCAGCAGGGAGACGAAGTAATTCAAGTTGTGTACCTTCGAAGAGTTCAAGTTCGCTTGTTATTATATTAAATGCATCCTGTAAAAGTTCAGGAATGACCATTTCATAAGGATCAGCTGAAACAGTTATTTTATTGACTTTTGTAGCATTGTGTTCTCTAGCTACCTGTTTAACTTGATTTATGATTGCTGAAGCAAGACTATATTCGTGCATTTCACTACAACCTATTATATCTTGATACCTAATGCTGCGATAAGCTCATCTATACCCGTTATCTGTTTTGCACTTGTACAAATAACCTTCATGTCAGATTTTATTTTTTTTGCATCTTCTACCAAAGTATCTGAATTGAAGCCTAATCCATCTAAATCGCATTTATTAATTACTGCAATTTGAGCACCTTTGAAAATAATTGGATGTTTCTTAATTACATACTCTCCTTCTGTAATACTTACAACAACAATGTCCAGTTGGGCTCCCACATCCCAAGCAGAAGGACATATCAAATTACCAACATTTTCTGTGAAGAAAATATCATAGTCATCTATATTTATTTTATCCAATTCGTTCTGAATTAATTTTGCATTGAGATGGCATCCTCCACCTGTGTTTATCTGAACAGTTGTAGCTCCTTTTGATGCTATCCTATCTGCATCGATGGTAGTTGCGACATCTCCATTAATTACAAAAATCCTATAATGGGGGGTTAGCTTCTCAGCTATTCGCTCTAATAAGAATGTCTTACCTGCACCAATGGACCCCATAACATTGAAGAATAGTTTATCTTTGCTCTTCATTATCTCTCTTATTTCATCTGCTAGTTTATCATTTTGAAGATAAGCAGGTTTTTTTACAGTAATTTTCTTCTCTTGAGTCATTTCCTTGAATTTCCGAGGTATTTGTAGTGTTATAAGTGATTCGTTTTAACTATGGAATTGCACTAGTACAGCAATAAGATTTATTACCTTAAAATTTGTAATATCTATAGTAACCGTTTAGAGGTAATTATATGAATAGAAGAATAAGAAAATTAAAAAGAGCCGTTTCACCAGTCATTGCAACCGTTCTTTTAATAAGTTTAGTAGTGGCAGCAAGCGCAATGGTCTACTTTATTGTTGTACCCTTATTAAGGGGGAGCGCTAGCGTAAATATTGTTACTACCCAATGGTTCGATAGTGATGGTGACGATGTTACAGATCTAGTCTATATTACTTTACAAAATTCTGGATCGGCGAGCACTATAATATCAAATATTACAATTACAGTAAATAATGATGCTCTAGCAGAGAATATAGCAATTGATAATGCAGAACTGGTTGTGGAAGAGCTTCCTTTAACGCTCGATGTTACCGCAAGAATGGATATAGCAATTTCTTTTGATCCATCAGCTTATATTTCAGTAGGAACTAATAATTTCCAGATAATACTTACTTATAGCGATGGTTTAAGTACAGTTGCTCCAGAAAATTTGAATCACGCCAGTGTAATTTACCCATTAGAGTTAACAGTTTTAAATCCTATAAACGGTAGTTGGGTGAAAGGCATTATAGATCCTCAAGTATTAGTGTCTGGAGGGTATTTACCTACAGGTGTAACTTATGATTTCCTTTTGCCTGATCAAACTGTTGTATTTGATGATGAAAATCTAGCAACAGACATTGATTCAACTGATTATGATGACGATTTAGGATATAAAATGACCTTCGCTGTAAATGATGCTTTAAACCAGTCCGACATTATAACTAATACCTTCAATATTGATAACAAAGCAATCGGTGTTACATTGAGTTTGAGTAATTCATCCATTAACCAAGGTGATTATTTGAATGCTACTTGGGTGTGGGATGAGTTAGGTGGTGCTCCAGTAATCAATCAAACTCTAGTACTATCAGGAGATGTTCATAATTCAGAATCTGTATTTACAGCAACTGATGACACTATTACATCTTATGATTTGTTGGGTTTTAAGACTGCAATTATGGCTGAAGATGATTTTACTCTTACACTTTATGTAAAAGATGCAGTAGGGAACTTGAATAGCTCAGGTAAAGCATTCTCATTAGTTGATATTCTCGCACCAACATCATATGTTTTAACACCTGAAAACAATTCTGTAGGTATAGAAGGAGTATTGACAATTGAGGTTTATGCAGACGATCCATCTGGAATTGATACAACAAACTTTGACATCTACTTCTTCAGTCAAACAACCGACTTTTACTATCTTTACCAGAATGTAATCGACGATCAAGCTACATATAATGTCATTGATAAAACATGGGAACTAGATTTCAACAGCTATCTATTACCAGATGATGATTACGCAATGGTAACATTTGTATACGATTCTTCTGATGCCATGAATGCAAAAACAACTATTATTCTAATGTCTGTAGCTAATCCAAAAATGACATTATCTGGAGCTGTAGGTGTAAGAGGATTTTTCTCTAGAAGCACATTTAGTTTCTTCCTCACAAACAACTTACCAAACGAAATTACTATTACTCAAATCTATATTGATTGGGAACCAGATAATAGAGCAGATTACATCTTTGAGATGAGAGATAACACCGATGGAACAATCTGGTTAGACCCCACAGGACAGCCATATGCTCAAGAAAGTGTTCTACCAGTTAATGGTGGTACAGGAGCAGTTCTAGATGGAGGAAGTATTCATAAATTAACGATATTATTTGACTACTTTGATAGAACAGACAAGGCTGATTTTGAAATTAGATTTTATATTCAAGAATTGGGTGTTTGGCAAATATTCTTTGTAGATCAATAACATCTTTTTTCTTTCTTTTTCTTATTTTTTTCATTAATACTTTCGAAAAGCTAATATTACTAACTAGGTATCAATAATCTATGCAAGTCACCTATGGAAGGTATCCAGAGCTACCTAGATTTCTCAAAACTTTTGTAGAATTCACAGCAACATCTCTTGCAACGAGATCTTTCATCCTCTTTGGTGATGTCGTTTTAGATGATTTTTCTAAAAGATACAGTCTTATTAAGGTTATAATTGTTTTAGAAAAGGGGTTATGGGAAAAAGATTTCAACGAACTTGATTCGATTATAGATAAACTTTCAACCATGAATAAGGATTTCTCCCAGATACTTAGGGCATATTTTGTTCCTTATATCATGTTAGAAAATCCAAGAATTAATCACCAAGATTTGGAAGGAATGGTAGTTGCCAATCTTCAACAAGAGATAATCAACCAATATCCTCTTTCTCCTGCTGATGATTTCATGATTATGAAACAAGGCGAGGTATTATATGGCGTAGACTTGAGAAAGCATTTCCCTATACCACCAATAGAGTGTTTTTGGCATCAGTTTCTAGCAGAGGTTCCAAATATAGAAGAAGTCGCAAAATCGTATCCTTTCCAACATACTGATTCCCCAAACTATGATCATGCAACAAATTGGATACTTTACCTTTCAAGAGTATTGTTTTCCATAAAAAATAATGACATAATTGGGAAAATGAAGGGAGCATATTGGTTCTCGAATGAATATCTTAGCAAGTTAGGTGATTTCGTTGTAGAAGTAGCGATGTGTAGGCAAAGGAATATCTCTTTATCTAGTGTTATGGGGGTAGTAGAACATAGCCGGGAACTCTTATTATTTTGCTTGGAAAAAGCATTCACGATTAAGGGCATATTTGTACCAGACCTAAAATCTCTTTACAAAGAAGACCAAGGACATGCAAATTTTAGTAGAATATTCATGGAGATAAGAAATATAATAGAGAACCTCTAAGTATACTCAGATGAGCTCGAGAGAAGACATACTCAAATCATTTATTGAAAAACTATTACTTATCTTTCCAGAGATCATTGCAGTATATGAGTTTGATAAGGAAATCACTCTTTTTGATAAAATTCTAGAAAAGCGTGAAGGGTTAGTCATTATTATATCTGAATCTGATTACAGTCTCGAAAATCTTTTACTCATCGATTTAATTTATGACAAACTACAAGATGAATTTGGTTGGGAGGAAGGTGTAAGACTTGCAAATTCATTTTCAAGAAGTTATATACGTACTAAAACTAATCTGTGGCACATTAATATTAGGAATAACCACTGTCTCTTGCCAGAAGACCAGATTAATCTAAAGAATACACGAACACTCCTCTATGGCTCAGATGTTATTCCGACAATTCCATTTCCTCATAATGAAACAGAAATACTAAAAATAAATATAGGTTTTACAAGAGAGGACGCCCTAGATATCTTTAGCAACTATAAACAATATTCACCACTCGTTAATCCTGATAGTTGCTGGATGAGACACGATTTTGTTGTAGATCATTCGTTGGTACAAATACTTGATCAAACACTTACCCAAATGAAAGAAGGTATTCAACCTGAGAAGAACGCGCACATTTATGGTCGATATGGTGGTTCTGGTAAAACTCAAATTTGTTACTCTTTGATGAAAAGGTGTAAAGATCTTTCTTTGCCATTCATCTATAGAACTGAGTTTTGGAAGGGAGACGATGGAAAATATATTGATGTAGAATTTAACCCGGAAAATTCTGCTGAAAGTGTCACTGAATGGGTTGTGGAAAAATCTCCAGGAGAAAATCTAGTATTATTTGTTGACGAGATAGATATAGATATTCACGTTTTGAAACAGAAAATGGAATCAAAGTATCCTAAAAAAGAAATCAATCTTTTTATTATTTCGGGAGGAAAAGATATCTCTTCTTTTGTAGATGAAAGTTTTGATGTATATGACATTTCCAAAGAATTCCCTTTTAATGAATCACACCTGAAAGAATTGGTTACAAAACTCTTAGAAAAATCAAATATAAACGAAGAAATCTTTCCTGCAGAGATTGTTAATTATATTGTAGCTAAGACAAGACTCTGGAATTTTTCCTCAATTCGAACAACTCCAACAGCTGTTATATTGGCATGCTCTCTTTCTCTTGCAGAATCAATAAAAATAGCAATGGAGAATGAAAAAAAGATTTCGATAAGCAAAGAAATTGCTGAAAAATGGTCATTACTTGGGACATCACCTTGGTATCAGAAGTATAACGAATTACATGATGTACATGCTGAATATCTAGTTTACAACGGAGAGGAATATGTAGATGTAGATAGGCATTATCTACATCCCTTACCCTAGTCATTCTTCATAATTAAATTTCTGAGACTTGCAAGCATGTAATGTGTTAAGATTACGAATAGTTAATACTTAAATAATAAGCAAACATAGATAGCTAGATGGAGCTAGAGAAGGAAAAAAGAGTACATAATGTTTTATCAAATGTATTTTACTATTCTTTTGTTATTATCATCGTTACTATGTTTATTCTTTCTCTAGTAATCGAGGAAATTGCTTTACTCAACGATATCCTCTTCATCTCTCTAATTGTGAGTTCTCTTGTCATTGTTTTTTACTTGACAGTACAGATGCTGAGATACAATTTGACAGTTAATAAGAAAATACAAGTTGGTATATTCTTTGTCGTTATTGGATTTTTACTGATTCTAATGTCAACTAGTAAGAATATCTCATTTCTAGAAAATTTAAATCTGAGTTATCTTGGTTATAGATTTTTCGTATATTGGGGGATAGGGTCAATAGTATTGGGGATTATTGTTGAACTTACATTTTTAGATCAATTCATCTGGAAACTATTTGTAGAGCCATTCAAACAGCTCTGGAAACTAATGGTTAAATTTGCTAAATGGGTTCGAAAACATTGGTTAAACATCATTCTTTATACACTTGATTTAGCATCTCTGGCTGGAATAATTTTTGTGGCAATCTTCTGGGAAGTTAATTGGTGGAAGATGATAATCCTTTCAGTAAGTTGTGCTTTCCCAATTATTCATCACCACAAAAGAATATGGAATGCTATAAAACATGTTGCAGTAGATATGATTTATTTAGTCCTAACTAAATTTTATAATTTCTTTAAATTGATTCTTACTTCAATTTGGAAAGGCTTAGTCAATTTTGCTAAACTCATAAAGGAATATTGGTGGGTTATTCTCAGAGAGTTTTTCAGATGGAGTGGAGCTGCAGGAGGGGGAGTAATGATCTATTTTGGTGTGATAATAGTTGAATACAGATTTTTGATAGGATTAGGGATACTAACTGCAATTATAAGTGTAGTTTTTACCCGAAAAATTGTATTAACTATGTTATGGGATGTATTAACCTCAATTACATCGTTCATATGGGATCTGATAGTTGCTTTTGCAAGAGTTATTCTCAAATATTGGTGGCCCATTCTAAAAGAGCTATTAAGATTGATTGGAGCTGGTGGTGGAGCTTATCTCATCTATCATGGAACAGTATATGATCAGTTTTCTTACTTCATAGGCATAGGTGTTGTAGTTATCATCTGTTCTATAATCCTATCTAGAAAAACTGTTTTGATAGGTTTGTGGAACATGATTTCAGCTATTTTCACTTTCATCTGGGAGAATATTATCAAACCACATTACAAGAGAATTATTAATGAAACAGTTAGATTGATTTTTGTTGGAGTGGGTATCTTCCTTATTTATTATGGAATTGTCAATGAAGTTTTCTATTACTTTGTTTATATTGGAATTGCAGTAATTCTATTAGCAGAATTTTTCATACGTATGACAATATTAAGAAGGATATATGCAGCACTTAAGGAAATAACCCTAGCCTTTTGGGAATTTATAAAATGGTTAGGGAGACCACTAAACTACATATGGAAGGTCATAGTTAATCTTACTAAATTTTTCATTGAAAACTGGTTCAAGGTCTTGTTATACATACTAGATTTGGTTGCAATTACCGCAATCATCTATCTTTCTGTGACCTGGATGTTTGAATGGTGGTATATTGTTCTACTAGTAATTAGTTTTTGCTACATCCCCGTTCATCACTACAAACAAGTATGGAAGGGTATCAAATTTATAGGTATCAAGATCTTTTACAATCCTTTCTTGCGTTTTTTGAATATCATAGTAGATTTCTTCAAAGCTATATGGAATTGGATGGTTGAAGTTGCTAAATTCATCAAGAAACATTGGTGGAGCGTCACAAAAGAACTATTAAGGTTGATTGGAGTGGCAGGTGGTGTTACTCTAATAGTATATGGTTTAATTCTTGTTGGTTATGATTATCTAATTTGGATAGGAATCCCTGTTATACTTATTAGTGGCTTGTTCAGTAGAAAGATTGTTTTAGTTAAGATCTATGAATTTTTCAAAGCCATATTTACATTCATCTTTAATAAAAGAATTATTATTTCAAGAGTCATTGGATTCGCAGCTGTAATTGTTGGAGTAGTCCTTTATTTTGCATTTGATGATATTATCGGTCTAGTCGCATTTATCCTAATTGTATCAATTGGAGGTACATTTACTCTATTTGCACATTTCATTTATCATCCAAAGAAGCTTTGGAAATTCCTAGTTAGCATTCCTAAGACTATCTACAAAATATCTGTTACAATATTGTTAGCAATCAAATCTGTTTCAATTTACATCTACAAAAACGGTATTAGACTGATTCTACTCGTAGTGATGATATTCACTCTGGTATATGGTATATTTGTTATTTTCAATTTTGATTTCTTCCATATATTTGATGCAATTGAACCTGCAATTAGAATCTCTTTAGGTGCATTCTTCGATGTTGTAGCAGTAGTTGCTTTCATCCTACTTAGAAGAGAATTAAAGAAATTAAGAACTGGTAGTTCAAAGGAACTTCTCAAACAGATTCGAGAGAGGTGGAAGAAATGAACAGCAAGGATTCCATTGATTTGAAAGGGGAGCTTAAAGATCCTGGTCTTGTAGAGCGAAATCCTGTTATTACAACTCTGTGGATAGGATTTGCTATTTCAGTTTTAAGCATAATTGGGATTTTAGTCATTACTTTAGCTCTGGATATGACTTACGAAGATCTTGTCTTTAGAATAGTTCTTGGAGTCTTTGTAATAGGAGTACTGATTTTGTTCTTTGCTCTAATTCTAAGAAGAATAAGAAGAAAGGGGATAGACTACTTTGTAACCGGAGCAATAACAGCATATATAGGATTCATTTTAGTAGCTTTTCCTGCAATTCTTTTCGCTGTTGGTGTGACTGCATTTGATCGTGATTATATCTATTATATTATGATGGGAGCGGGAGCAATATTGATACTTTTTGGTTTCTTCTTTGAGGCGTATGATCTGAATTTAAAAATAATCGCACTCTTGAAGAAACTTAAGGAAGCAATAAAGAATATTTGGAAGAAGATCAACTGGAAATTACTCCTATCACCTTGGAATTTGTTATCCGTTGCAGGTATAACTGTAATTATCTTAACAGCTGTTCAAGTATTAGTTTGGATTAAACCATTATACTGGTATCTAATTGGAGGAGGTTTAATTCTAATCAACCTCATTTGGCACTTTAGAAGGGAAATCGCTGAAATACTTGTGACAATTGGAAAAGTATTCACAACTATGTTCCAAGCATGGTGGAGAGCTATCAAACAGTTTCCTCAAATTATGAAGAAGTTTGTGATTTGGATTTATGAAAAAACTGTTGAGGTTTTCAAAGTAATTGGGAAGTCAATCAAATTTATTATCATTAGGAATTATCTGATTTTATTTGTTTTTGGAGTGGCAATGTTTCTAGTATTTCATTTCTTAGGAATATTTGAACTAGAAATACGCATAGCATTATCTTCTCTAGTATGCGGAATAGCAATAGTTAAACCAATTTTAGATTGGAGAGAACACTTTGGTGAAGATATCAGTAATGCTAGAATGTATCTATATAAGACAGCTCAGAAAACTAAACGAGTATTCAAATATAGAAAACTAACTAGGTGTCCAAATTGTAATAGACCTAATGAAATAGGTAAAGAATATTGCTGGAATTGTGAAGAGTTGTTACCTAAATGTATGATATGCAATAGTAAAATTGAAAGAGGGACCCAAATAGCAAAATGCTTATTGTGTGAAAATATCTACCACATAGATCATTTAGAAACATGGTTAAGATTTAATCCTAAATGTCCTGTCTGTAAAGAGATAATAGATAAAAAGGAAGAAGAATTCCTCCCTGAATCATCCTATGTAGAGGAATGATTAGTAGTAGATGCTTGCATCTTCGGTATAATATTCTTCTATTTTGAAAATTTTCTTGGAAATGGCTACAAATGGTAAAGCAAAGATTAACATGAAAGCTATTGAGAGAAACATGATGTAAAACATGTTTGGGTCTGTATAGAATTGAAAGGGACCTATGTTTAAAGAATCCATTAATGAGATTACTCCTAAGAAGCCAAACCCAGCTCCTAAAATTGTATAAATTACAGCTATCAAATAGACCCTGATTTTCTTGTTCCATTGGAACTTCTTACCTGGTTTTATCTTGTTTCGGCCAAATAAACCGTTGCCTAAAGGAATGAGTAAGAATGGTGCCATTAGTGCTCCGTATAGCATAAAGTAAAGAACATACCACCATCTAAATTTGAAATCGTTAGATTTCTTGGAATAGGCTCCTACAGCTCCAAAGACACCGAAGTATACCAAAGCAATAATTACTGGCATAATGATAAGTGCAAGTTGATCAATACCAAGCGCTCTATACATAGGTATGTCTGTGAAATAATGAGCAATAAAGAGCGCACCCATGAAATAGAAAGCTGTCAAAACAACCACAACAGTTGAACTCATAAAAATATCTACTCTCTGACGAAGTCTTAGTTTGCTAACAAAAAGCTCTTTCTTATGATCCATTACTGCACCAAATTGACCTTTAGTCCAGCGAAACATCTGTGACATCTTATGATCAAAGGATTCTGTTGACAAACCCTTTGCAGCAACTTCATTCAACCAGTAACCGTAATGGCCATTTGCTGCAATTGTGATATAATGGTCATAATCTTCTGAAAGCTTGTTCTCTGGCATAGGATATAGGTGTTCTTTGCGGAAACAAGCAGATGTACCAAAGAAAACAACTGATTTTATTCGTCTTTTGCCACCCTCAGAAACAAATAATTGGTGAGTAGACATTGTTTCCCAAATATGTAGAAAATTAGACACGCTTCTGAATTCATATTTTGCTTGAACAAAGGCAAATTCAGGATGTTGTTCTAGAATTGCAATGTATTTGTCCAGAATATCTGGTACAGGTATTTGATCAGAATCAAAAACTACAACAAATTGAGCTTTTGCTTCAGACATTACTTGATTAACAACTCCTGCTTTGTAGGATCTACCTTTTCCTCGGAGATAGGTAAAACCATATTTCTGAGCTAGCTTCTGTGTAGACTCTTCAAATTCCGGTAAGGAATTATCGTCTGCTATCCAGACTTTGAAATTGGGATAAGTGAATTTACTACAACCCTCAAGTGTTAAATCTAGAATTTTGGGATTTACATTGTGAACGGGAACAATTACATCAATAGCAGGATGGTCTTTAGTTTTCTTGATATCATATTCTACTGATCCGATATCAAGAACACCATCAATGTTCTGAATAAGGAAATAAGTTGCATATAGAGGACCTAGTAATTCAATAACTAAGACTAAGAAATTAAGTATTATTCCTCCCGCTCCAAGTTCAGATGCATTAACTACGAAAGCCGCTATAGATGAGCCAAAGTATAGTAGAAACAGACAATACAAGATGAATCCAAAGATGTGATTCAGTCTACTGAGGGTTTTTTTGGATGGCATTATTAAACAAACAGTCGCTTTCACCTATTCTTAAATTTTTACAAACGGAATGGATTCGAAGCGATTTCAAGAAAATAGTGCTCAGAAATAGAATTTTTGTTCAAACTAAAGCTTTTATTTGTAACTTGTGGAATGTTGCTTGAATTTTATTTGGGATTGAAATGTTTAGTACTGTTAGCTTTCTGATAACATTGCGAGAAGCAATAGAAGCATCTCTTATCATTGGTATACTATTAGTTTACGTTACAAAAATTGATCAAAAAAAATATAGAAAGCAGATTTGGATAGGGACTGGGATAGGAGTTATTCTTTCAATACTCTCAGCGGTCATTTTCCAACTTGTTTTGGGTGGTTTTGCTAATTATGAAAAGGTCTTTGAAGGTTTTGCAATGATTATAGCATCACTACTATTAACATGGATGATAATATGGATGGCTAAAGCAAGTAAAAATCTTAGAAAAGAAATCGAAAACAAAGTAGATAAGTCAATTGCAAATCAGCGGAAATATGGCTTATTGGCACTGGCATTGATATCTGTATTGAGAGAAGGAATAGAAACAGTTCTATTTCTAGCAGGTGTTGAAGCCATTGAAGAAAGCTTCTGGGTGGTATTATGGTCAGGAATACTTGGAATAGTAGTTGCAGTCGCAATAGCTATAATGATTTTTTATTCTGGAAAGAAAATTAATCTTAAATGGTTTTTCGTAATCACCGGCTTCTTATTGATCCTTTTTGCTGCTGGGATGATTGCACATGGGTTTCATGAATTTCAAGAGATAGGTTGGTTTGGTCCTGACACTCATTGGTTACAACAATATGTGTGGGACTCAAGTAATATATTAAATGACAAAACGACTGAATTGGGCCAATTCTTAAGAGCTTTATTTGGATACCAAGATAAACCTACTTGGTTAGAGTTAATAGTATATTTGAGCTTCTATATTGTTCTAGGTGCAATATTCATAGTTTCAAGAATAATTACCAAAAGAAAATTACTCAAAAAAGAAGATACTGCTACTTGCCCCTTATTGTAACATTTAAAAGTAAGGAAATCATTAAATTGAATTAGAACCATTAGCGGTTAATAATTCTATAATACTAAAGAGGTATAAAAATGGTAGAAGTAATAGAATGGCCCCTAGGTCGAGGCGACGAGATAATGTACAGACATCCTCGTGACACTTTGAATTGGGGAGACCAATGTAATGTTTTACCTAACCAGGTAGCAGTTTTCATCAAAGATTCAGTAGTCTTTGATGTTCTAAAACCAGGTAGACATTTTATAAAAACCAAGAATATTCCATTGTTAACAACATTTTTGTCGAAAATAGTTGGATTTGATAAATCACCATTCAATTGTCAAGTGATTTTCATAAATATGGCAGACTTTCAAGGAAAATTCGGAGGGCGATCTCAAACACAAGAATTAGCTCCAGTGCAATTCTTTGGTGATTATTACTACAAGATTGACGACATACAGAAATTCGCATTTGAAATAGCAGGTAATAGAAATATCTATACAACAGCTGCATTCAATGAATTTTTCCGTTCATTCATTGTAGAATCTGTTATTAGCAAACTATCAGAAAAAAGTATAGTTGATCTAATGTCCAATTTAGGAAAAACTTCAGATTTCGTAGAAGATGAAGTAAAACCTGATCTCAAAGAATTCGGAATCAAGCTAAAAACACTAAAGTTTGGAGGCATTGATACTACACCTGAATACAGAGACAGACTCTTCTGGATGCGTTCTGGTGTTTCAGCAGGTCAAGTACAACAGTATGCTGGTATGGCTAAAGTTGTTGAAAAACTCCCTGAAGGTGGAAGTGGTTTGACTGGTGCTGTCATGGTTAACAATCTTTTCTCTAGAGGTGAAATAAAACAAGCCACCAAAATTGAAGAAAAAGGTGATGTTGAAGCAGCTTTTATTGATTGTAACCAATGTGGAAAGAAAGTCTCTCCAGCAGCGAAGTTCTGCGCCCACTGTGGTGATCCGACAGATGATGAGAAATCAGGAAAATTGAAGTTTTGTACCAACTGTGGGTCCAAAAATGAAACAGGTGCCAAATTCTGTGGTAACTGTGGCGAAAAAATGGATTAATCTTTTTCTTTTCTTTCTTTTTCTTATTTTTCAATCTTCAATATTTCAAAGAGTATGCTATTTACTTTCTCAAAAGTAACGATTGTCTTAATTTTGCATATTTCTTTCTGATTAATGATACTCAATAAATCTAGAGCTTAAAACAACTATTCTATGCTGCTACAACCTCTTTCTGTTTTAGAAAGTAATAAATTGCCACTGATTGTATGGTAAATGAGATTTTTAGACACCAACTAAATAATGTATGGCCTATTCTCTGACTTGTGACAAATATCACATTTGAACCGCCAGAATTTACTATTAAAAATCCGATAAGGATTACAATTGCATAGATAATTGCTACACAGAATATAGAGAAATATGTCCATTTGTTAATTTTGTGAAAATCTTTGTTCCTAAAAAATGCTATAGTATATAATAACACAGAAAGAATTAAAGATCCAGCTGCTGCCTCTATAAGCTGATTGTGTTCAGGATGTTTTTCAACAAATAGAACACCTATATATAACCCTGCTTGGGCGATGCCAAAGAAAGAACCGGCAATACTCAGATATTTGGTTAGTTTATTCTTGGTAAAAAATTTCCAGATAATCGAATGGTAGACAATCGAGAAAAACGACATATAGAAAATAGCTATACGATATAACGGACGTGAGATTAAGTTTGGTTTCCCACTTGGTGTAGGATCTCTTCCCAAATCAGTTAAAGTGTTATAAATGAAATCGAATCCCTCAGTATCTCCTGTAACGTGGTTACCTCCAGGAAAATAAACCATAGCAACTATTTCAAATAGAAGTGCTATCACGATTAAACTTGCTATAGCAATGAAGATGTTTCTTAGAACTTTCCTGTCCATCGCAAGAACAAGTAGAATAACAAGTATTTAAATTTTCAACCATTATAATGCTTGTTTCTGTCTCATATTTCTAATAAACTCGAGATTGGTTAGATCTCCTGCTACCCTTTCTTCAATTGGATAACAACTCATTTTTAGAGCTTCAGTTAAAGCGACAGGGTTCTCTGTTGAACAATTACATACTCTTGCTTTAAACCTTGGAACACGTATCTTTCCAGACATTATTCCACCAGTTGATATCTCGTTACAATCGGCGTTCCAAAGACAATCAGTTTTCTCGCATCTACGGTATCTTGTACCATATTTGTTAACAAAAACGACCTCACCTTCATAACACATTTTCTTTGCCATGAATACCCCATTTTGTGAGCTAATTGCTATATTAAAAAAGACACGTATTACGTGAGTAAAACATCGAATATTTTGTGACATATTCTGCTAATTTTCACAGTTCTCCAGAAGATTTATTTAAACCGTACTACAATAATATTTCATGGCTTTAAACGCATTATATTATACGATAGGCGCAGTTCTTATCGGGACTGCAGTTTTTGCTATCATAGTTGCTATATCAGCAAGGAAAATTGATTTTGGTGATAGATTATTCAACATACGAGATCGAAGGAAAATGTTCAGAGAATCTTATGAAGTTGGAACCACATCCAAAAGAAAAGCAAAGGGTAGACGAAGTAAAAGTGCTAGACCACAAACATTGCCTTCTAGTTCTGAACCAATTCTTGATTATAGAGAAGAAGAACGGGAGAAAATTGTATTTGATGAAGAATCAGAAGAAGACAATGAAGATGCTCTAACAGGACCATCACCAGGTTCGGGTTATGCACCAAAATCTGCGGAAATTGCTGACTACAAAAAATCAGCTGGAGGTTTCGATGACGAATTGGAAATGGCTGAAGAAGCTGAGATGATCGAAGAAGCAGAGGTAGTAGAAGCAATTGAGATAAAAGAGGAAGCTGAAGTGCTTGATGATATGTCTCGTGATTTATCCATACAATTGCCTAAGAATATGTGTTTGGATGAGGTTTTCAGATTAAAAGTTACCTTGATCAAATCTGAAAAATTCAAAGATGAGCTAACAATAAAAGAACTTGAACTAGATAAGAAAGAAGCAGAATACTTCTCACTCAATGTAACAAAACTGGGTGAAAAAGTAACTGAAGCTACAACTAGAATAGAAGGACTATCTGAAGATACACTGATTGTTAGACCAATAGCGATAGGGAATGTAGCAGTTGTTTCACCAAGTCAACGAACAGTATTTTTTGACCCAAGCGCAGAGGAAATTGTAGTTGAGTTCTTCTTAACTCCAACAAGATGGTCAAAGGAATTAGTTAGCAATCTCAGACTTGAATTTGAACAACACTTCAAGATTATCAAAGCAGTGAATATACCAATTAAAATCTACAAGCATAAATTAGAAGCAATCTTCGGAATCAATATCTCTAGATGGCAATATTATTCTTTGTTTGTATATTCAGCCTTAGGAACAATATCAGGTCTAATTAGTTTCTTTAATGAAAAAGTAGTTGAATGGTTTAATTATTTGAGTTCATTGTAACTCAATCTTTCATTTTTTTTCCAACATATTTTAATATCTAAAATTATCACCTCTATCTATAAGAAGTACGGTATATTCTTGAGATAGGTTTCGCAATTGTCCGTTCAAGTAGAAATAATTTCCGGGAAGTAAAAAGTGAAGAGATACTAGACACACCATTAAGCATAACATAGGAAAGGAAAATCAATGAATAAGAAGGGATTCAACTATATTTTGGGTACGATTTCAATTCTTTTGAATATTATTAGTATCATTCATGGGATGGTCTATCTAGCTGTTCCTAGTAATTCACATTATTGGAATTTTGCAGGGATTCTCTTTATATCAACTATCTTTCTTAATGGAGTAACAATTATCTATTTTGGTAAAATAGGAAAGTCCAATATTAATCAGAGAAAATTCAGATTAGCCTCTTATGGGTATTTTCTGTTTTCTATTTTAGCTTATTTCATGTTATTTTTAGCTAATTTTATTGGTTTCAATGTTGGTTTGGGATTTAACTTTGCAATTGCTTTACTCATTGGATTGAGCTATTTTGGCGTGCTAATCTATCCTCTTACTTTAACTGCATTTTTCATATACAGTAAGAAAGAAGAAGTTTCACAAGAAGAAAAACCAGTAAGGAAGCGACTGGAGATATTTCTCAAAGTTACACTTATTGCTGGTAATATAATTGGACTAGTTCTTGGTATTCTTACAGATCTTACTATACTAACTACTCTCAGATTTGGACTTTTCTCCTTCTTCTTCTCAGTTTTCGCTGCAATGTCGGGAATTTTCTTTGGTTTGGGTGCAATGTCCAACACATTTATTCTCCTACATTCCGTGAAAATGAACAAGAAATACTTCAAAACTAAAATCTCAATCATAGCATCAATAGGTGTGATTATTTCTAGTATCTGTTTTGTTCCTCTATTCTCTACACCTTCTTTTGTTGTTCAAGCTGATGCAGAATTTTCACAAGCTTTCAATCCGTATTTTGGGGGCGATTGGAAAGAGGTGATTTCACAATCAGGATATGAAGATTATTTTCTCAAACAGCCCTTTCAAATTATGGGATATTTTATTGGTAACGGAAATCCCCAATGTGAAACATTTCTAGATGTTTTATATTTTAATGGGAGTGAGAGTGCATTTACGATTGACAATAATGTGCTCTTGTATTTCGATGCGTACCTCCCTCCAAACAATGGAGCAGATCTACCTGGTAACAATTCAATTATTATCAGAATCCATGGTGGGGGATGGACCATCGGAGATAAAGGGTTAGGCAATATAAGAATGATGAACCGTTATCTTGCAGCCCAAGGTTATTGTGTATTTGATGTTCAATATGGTTTGACAAATATGACTTCCAATTTAGGGAGTGTATATCCTCCACCTGCAAACGTTGTTAGTAATTTCACTATAGACGATATGGTTAGACATATAGGTAATTTTACTGCATTTTTGGAACTACATTCATCAGAATACAGAGTAAACCTTAATTCCGTTTTTGTATCTGGAGGGTCATCTGGTGGACAACTCACCTGTGCAGTTTCACTAAGTATTGCATCAGGAAACTATACTGACATCTTTTCTGATCAAATGAATATCAGAGGGTTCATACCCTACTATCCAGCTAACAATAATAGTAATATATTTGCGATAACCTCAAAACAAGAATGGGTTAATCCCTACCTGTTGATTAATTCAAGCTCTCCACCATGTCTGATTTTCCAAGGTGAAAAAGATCATTTAATAATCCAATCACAATTACTTAAAGACACGCACATAAATTTAGGAAGAAGCGATTGTGCTCTGCTAACTTTTCCATATGGGGGACATGCATCAGATTTATACTTTTCAGGGTATTATAATCAAGTTTTTCTCTATTATATGGAAAGATTTCTCTATCTTTACCATTAACTATAGCAGATAATCTACTGCTAAATCATACATCATGTGGAAACGAGCTTGTTTGGATTTCATATATCTAATTAGTCTATCAAGTACTGTTATTCTATAGGCATGTCCAATACAGCTGGGATGGCAGGTTAAGGTATAGACCTTTTTCCCATCTTTCAGATCTTCCATTTCCATAAGCGCATCAAATTGAGACTTCCATATATCGAAAACCTCTGTTGGTGATTTTTGATGAGTTTCGAATAGTATCCAGTCATCCATGAACCATTCTACTGGGAATTCTACAAGATTTCTTGGTGACTCAGGTACGGAGTAAATGTAAGGTCTATCTTCATCCATGAAAGAAGAATCATATCTGTATCCCATCTCCGCTATGATAGTAAGAGTGTTCTTTGAAAGTTTCCAATATGGGGCTCTGAACCCTTTTACTGAGATATCTAACTCTTCCAGTAGTTTATCTGTATGTTCATGAATAACTACTTCTTCATTGAATTCTAATTTATCCAGTTCTTCATGTAAATACCCATGAGCACCAATTTCATGTCCAGCATCTCTTATGGTAGCAATTGTTCCTGGATACTTATCAACCACCCAACCACAAACAAAGAAAGTGCCTTTTATGTTATATTTTTCTAATAATTCTAGAATTCGAGGAACACCTCTTTGAATCGCAAACTGTCCTTTAGAAACTTTAACCGGTTCGTCTTCTCTTCTAATTTGAGCACTTTCCGCATCAAGATCAAAAGTTAGACAAACTTCTACATTTTTCATAATATAACATTATAACAATATAGAAGAAAAGTGTTTTGCACATCAGAGTACTTTCTTTTGTTCATCTACATTGAACTGATGTTTGTAACCTTATGACATGAATTTTGTACAAATTCTTTAGAAGTGCATCATGCACATCATGGGGACGTCACATCCCCTCCTACCCCGTTCACCTTGTTCAGAGACAAAGCTTTCGGATCGCTTTTGGTTGTGTT
>JAAFKJ010000177.1 GCA_021399395.1 Candidatus Heimdallarchaeota archaeon | reverse complement strand
AAATTGATTGTCTCACTGATGATGGACAAACTCATTGCAGTAGATGAAGAAGGTAGGGCTACTAAATCGGGGTTAATTGATGAGTGGGAATATTTGAATGATACAACCCTTCTGCTTCATGTGCGTGACAATGTAGACTGGCAGTCCGATATTGATGGTCTGTTTACAACAGAAACGCTGACCACAGATGATGTGTTATTTACACTAGATATGTACTCCCACCCTGCAGCTTATTTAGATTCTGATTTATTTAACTGGGTAGACTCATATGAGGAGTATAACAGCTCAACAGTAGCAGTTTATATTGATTCTTTCCCATCTACCCCAGAAAGAGACCCTTATGGTTTTGCTATTGAGGACTTGTCAATTTATCCGCTTCCTGATTACTATCTAAATAATGAACCAACTGTACCAGATATTTTAGATTCAGATAGGTGGACAAAATTCAAAGATAATCCCTTTGGAACAGGAAAATACTATTTCAATTCAACTGAAAGTCAAGAGGATCTTGCAGCGATTCTTTACAAATTTAATGACTGGCATGGAACTGGGATGATACCTGGTGATCCCACAAACTTGGCTTTTAACAGAATAGAAGTTCAGATGTATGAAGATAGTTATACAATGCATCTTGCACTTCAAGAAGGGAGACTAGATTTAGCAGATTTCAAAAAAGATCCAATCGTTGAAGATGCAATACCTGATGAAAATTTTAAGGTTGAATTCAAAGTAGAAAACTCCTTGATATTCTTAGCATTTAATCTGAAGAACGATGTTTTTGGTGGAGCAAATAACTACGTACCAACCAATGAAACAGGAGTATCAAAAGCACTGGCAATAAGGAAAGCAATTGCTTCAGTCATACAGAAATCACTAACCAATTCAAGACTCCATAATGGTCATTACAATATAACAAACTCTCCCATTCCAACTTATTATTCAGATTATTATTACGCTGGAATTACAACTTATCCGTATAGTATTGATCAAGCTGTGGAATATCTAATCTTAGCTGGTTTTAATATCTCACTAGGGAATCCAACAGAAGAATCAAGTTTCAGTGTTATAAGCTCTATCGTTGGTTTAGGAGTAATCTCACCAATCTTAGTACTTATAATTAATCGTAAGAAGAAACGAGTGAAGATACATGACTAGAATAAACGAAATCGGATTAGTGGATCTGAAAGGCAAACCATTAATTCAAGCCTTTAGCGGAAGTGGAGCGATAGGTACCATTCTATCTGCCTTTCTCATTAAAGCCTTCGAGATGGAACAAGTAGCAGTAATTCATGCAGACTCTGTTCCTCCAGTAGCAATGGTCAGAGGTGGACTAATTGAACATCCAATTAGATTGTTCCAGTCAGAAAAACTTTCTCTAATGACTTGCGAGGTTTCAATTCCTTACAACATCCTTCCTGAATTTCTTAGCACACTTGTTGAATATTATATTGAGAAAGAAGCTTCTTATGTTGTTCCAGTGGGTGGGCTTCCTGTTTTACCTGATAACTATGACAATGGGGCATGTTTCGGGGTAGTTAACAATGCAGAAATGCTGTCATTCCTAGAAAACAAGAATGTTCCATTATTGGAAGAAGGTGTAATCTATGGTTCAGTTGTAGAAGCGTTAGAATTATGTCACATACAAGGATTCAATTCTTGCTTTGCTCTTCTGGCTGAATGTGATCCTGGGACAGCTAGCTATCATGCAACAGAACAGATTCTTCAACACTTAGCTGGAATATTTGAGTTTGAAATTGATGAGGCACAATTTACTGAAGTAACTGGTGCAATTAAAGCTAGAATTGAAGAGAGTACAAGATATATCCGCGAAGATAGTTTGGATAAGACTAGAGAGAGCCATCTCTAAGTCCCGACAAAAACACCTTCTCTGTTAAACCCCCTTTCTCGAAAGAATGACGCTTTTTGTCGTATTTTAGGGCAGCCGTTACAGCATGAAAAACATTTAAATAGGTCGGAAGACAATTTATTATAGGTTAAGGGTTAGGCTAGATTAGGGCTTAATGGTAATCTAAAAGGGAACTGCAAACTGAACAGGAAGCGAAATCCGATGTTTCAGCCCTCCCAAGGGTAATCTCGGGAACTATGGTTGAACCCCTTTTTAGATGGTTTGAACCCCCATTGGGCTTAGTTAAGACCTCCTAGGCCTGAAATCCCCCAGAACCAGACTTCGTGTTTGGTTTAACAGACATCTTCTGTCTGCCAGAACCCCCAACCAAACCCTCGAAACATCGAGCTAGAATCTCCTTCCTGTTCAGGCAGAACTCCCTCAGGGGTTTTTCTTCTTTTCTTTAACTTCAAAATCTTTCGTGATCTGCTGAATATAGATATTTGAAAAGAATTTTATAGTTCAGTACTGCTTTGAGCCTATGCCAATTCTTGATGATACTAAGGAATTGATTATTTTAGAACTAGATGAATGGGAGAAATTATCTGAATTAGATTTAGGAGAACTTAAACCCCATTCTACTGGTGGTAATTTTCAGCAAAGAAAGATAATTGTTAAACAAGTAAGAAGTCTTTATGATCGGGAAAGTGATACACTCTATCCGTACATTACTTATTACAATAAGAAAGGAATTGCGAAAACTGAGAGATTAGTCAAGTGTGATAAGATAATTAGAGGAATTTTTGCTAAGGAAGATGGTTCTGAACACAAAGGAAGGTACCACAGTTTTCTAGAAGTTATTACAGCTGCACAAGGTCTTGAATCTCTGAAACAAATAAGAATGGCTTATACTTTGGATATTTACAATTGGTACGAAAAAACAATTAAATTACAAGCTAGTTATCCCCGAGGAATTTTTCCTATGCCGTTTCTGGTTCGTAAAAACATAGGTGTAAGTTATGACGAAATACCTAATACAATCAGAAATTACTATGAGATTATACCATTAGACAAATTACCAAGTTAACTCGAGAGCAGATTATTTTCCAGAACATATAAAAGGTAAATATGACTCTTTATTGAATGAGTAGTGATTATATGTCATTTGATGATCCTGGTATTTTCGTTTCTTTTGATCTTTATTCAGCAAAACCTGACCCTTACTGGAAACTAGCTCCTGAACAAGTAGATGAACTCAGAACAAAGCTTCAAGATTTACCTGAAGGGAAAATGGTTATTCCAACCAATAATATTTATCATGGGTTTAGAGTTTATAATAAAAATAATCTTCCTCAAATACCTTTGAGATTTGAGGTTTTCCAGAAAACTATTTGCTATAGAGAAGAACACAAGCTTCTCTACTTCAAAGATGTTCACAATTTGGAAGAATGGTTGTTCAATTTAGCAATCAAACAAGGTCATGGGGAACTAGTTAATTGGATCAAGGAACACGACAAAAAAGAGGAAAACTGATTTCCTTTGATTTTTTAATTTAAGTTATTAGGTGCGATTTCACACTTATTGTCAAGAATCGCCTTCTACCTTTTCTAATGGCCCTTTTGTATAGATATTTAAGGAATAAACTACTTATTTATTTTTAAGGAGTGATTTAAATGGAAGAAGAATTTAGTGAAGAACCACTCGAAGAAGAACTTGATGATCAAGAAGAAGTAGAAGAAGGTCTTCCTGAAGATGTAGAAGAGGAACTAGAAGAAGAGCTCGAGGAAATCAAGGAAGAACTAGAAGAAGATCTTGAAGAAGAGGTTGAAAAGTTCACTGAAGATGAAAAAGAAGATCTTGAAGAAGAACTTGAAGAACTTATTGAGGAAACTGAAGAGGAACTAGAAGAACCCGAAGAACCCGAAGAACCTGAAGAACCTTTAGATGATCTTGTTGAAGAACTTGAAGATATTGCTGATGATGAAGATGATATAGAAGTTATTGAAGAGGAAGCAGTTGAAGAAGTTATTGAAGAAGCGGTAGAAGATGTCGTAGAAGAGATTATTGAAGAGATGGATGAAGATCCTGTAGAAGAGGAGATTATTGAAGAAGTCGTAGAAGATTTGAAACCAGAAGAGGAAGAAGTTTCTGAACCTGAATATAAGTCTGAACCTGTTCCAGAGGAAATGCCTGAAGATGAAAAGAAATTAGGTGGAAATATCCAACTAATCATGAAAGATGTTGATGGTGATTTGATTCCATTCGGTTATGACTTGATAAAGAGCAAACTTGTTATTAACCAAGAAGAAGCAATGAAAGTCAAAGTGGTGTTCTCATGGTTCTACAAATTGGATAAAAGCATAGAAGATATTGTTGGAGCTACTCGTTTAACTATTGAGAAGATTGAAAAAATACTCAGCAATCCCATCTATTTTGGTAAAGTGTTCTTCCAAGGTGCTTTTGTTGTAGGTAGTCATGAACCATTACTTAACGAACGATACAGCAAGCTAAACGATCTTAAAATTGACGAAGTAGAAGAAAAATACCTCGCTTCTTTGGAATAAAGAAATCAACTGATTTATTTCAGTTTATCTTCCTTTTTTCTAATTTTTTTCCAGTCTTTGGAAGTATGACATATGTTTTCTGGTATCTCTATGATATACTTGTGTGTAACTCTGTATTTACACTAGTTTTCTTAGAGTTTCATCGCTTGATAGCTCATTCTAAGGGGGTACATCACATACCCTCCTACCCCGCCCACACTACGCTTAGGTAGTGCTTGCGGATCGCTTTT
>JAAFKJ010000176.1 GCA_021399395.1 Candidatus Heimdallarchaeota archaeon | reverse complement strand
GAACAACTTGACATTACTTACTTTGGCGAAGAGAAGGATCTACCAATTACTCACCGGCTGATGTTCAGACCAACTTTCAACATCAGAGGTATAAGTTCAGGTAGTGTTAGAGAAAATGCTCGAACTATTATCCCGAAAGAAGTAGTTGCTGAATTAGATATACGTCTTGTACCTAATCAAGCCCCGGAAAAAATTGAACGGTTGCTAACTGAGCATCTAGACAGATTAAAATCGGAGTCAGAAATTTATGCTCAAATTCTTGAAAGATGTAAAGTCAATTTCGGGACTAGTTTCTATCCTATGTTCACTCCTCTTGAACTGCCATGGACAGAAGTTTTAGTTAAATCTATAACAGAAGGATTTGAAGAAGAGCCACTTAAAATACCTCTTGCAGGAGGAAGTCTGCCCTTATACTCTCTTTACAAAGCAACAGGAAAACCAATGTATATTATTCCCTATGCTCAACCTGATGAAGACAATCATGCACCAAACGAGAATATGATGGTGGAGTGGTTCGAAAAAGGTGTTAAAACTTCAATAGCTCTTCTGAACAATCTTAAGGGGTAAAAGATATTAAGCTAAGAAGAACCTTCAACCTATGAATAGTGAAAATAGTCAATCCCTGAGGATAATTATCACTGGTGGATCGAGTGGAATTGGTGAAGCTGTCGCTCTAGAGATGGCTAAAGATAAACACAGTTTTTACTTAACTGGAAGGGATGAGCCACGATTAAAGGCAGTTTGCGAGAAACTTATCGCTATGGGTTGTAAAGCATATTATGGTGTCGGAGATGTTAGTGACGAACAAGCTGTAAATACAATGTTTGAAGATATCAAATCAAATCTTGGAGGAGTTGATGTTGTATTCGCTAATGCCGGGATAGGTCATTTTGGCAATTTAGAAGATTTAACTATTGAACAATATGATGAGAGTTTCAACATAAATGTTCGAGGAGTTTTTCTATGGTTAAACAAAACTCTGCCTTTGTTAAAATCCCAAAACAAAGGAAATATAATTGTAACTTCTTCAAATCTTGGTCTAAAAACTGGAGCTAGATGTTCCTTGTATGCTGCAACCAAACATGCAGTTCAAGCAATGGTTTGGTGTCTCCGTGAAGAACTAAAAGGAACAGGAGTAAAAGCTGCAACAATAAATCCTGGTTCAGTTGATACTCCGTGGTTTGATGATAAGGATGTTGATCGTTCTAAAATGTTAGCTGTTGAAGATGTTGCTAAAGCTGTTCGATTCATAATTGACCAAGATGAAACTAGTGATATAGATCATATTTTGTTAGTGCCAGGAAAGAATTAATTATACCTTTTCTATCTTAATTTTTTTAAGTGCTCTTTTCCTGTACCTCTTATGTTAGACGAGTACAGTATTGTTTCTTTTAATCCGAATGATGTGTCCGAACAATTACTTGATGCTTACTTAATTTTTGATGAGAAGATAACTCTGGAGTTAATCCCTGAGCAAGGTCTAACCTCAATAGAATCACGTAAGAAGAATCTTAAAATTCTGAATCCTACACGAGATTACGCTTTCTGGGTTGCAAGTATACCTGTGGCTGAGATTCTAACTGTCGTTGGTTCTGCAAGAATGTCTATTCTAAATAAGAACTCACCAGATTATGAACAAAATGGTCATATTACTAGATGCTCAATTCTTGTGCTCTCAGATTTTACAAATCAAGGAATAGGTACAGCTCTTTTGGATAAAATTACAGAACAAGCTATGGCATATAACCAGATAACAGACTTAATGTTTAATACATACAATGCATCTGGCTATTCTTTCTTTGAGAAACATGGTGCAAAACTTGCTCTAGAACAAAACCGTTCTTATTTGAACTTATCAGAAGTCGATTTGAATATGATGAATAGTTGGAATAGCCTGGGTAATGAGTTAGCAGCTAAAGATAAAATAAAACTGGTTGAAATTACAGGTTCTATACCAGATGATATTATCGATGAATATGCCTCACTTTATACGGAAATTATAAACCAACAGCCTTTGGGTTCCTTACAACTGCGTCATGTAATTACAGTTGATACTTTTAGAACAAGAGCTGAACAAATGAAAAAAATGGACCAACAATGGCATACAATTCTAACAATTGAGCACAATGGTCAAATAAGTGGTTTGACTGAATTTCAATATAGTTCCAATCAACCTGATATGATTTTTCAATTACTAACAGGAGTTAAAGATGAATACAGAAAGCGTGGTATAGGAAAGTGGTTGAAAGCAAAAATGCTACTGTTTATGATGGAAAATTATCCAAGTGCTAAATACATAGAAACCTCAAATACAGTGACAAATGCTGCTATGATTTCTATAAACACAAGAATGGGTTTTTATGACAAAGAACCTTTGAAGTTCTATGAATTAAAAATTAGATAAGATATTTCCCTTATCTAAACCGCATAAAGTTTCTTTAGCAGTACTTCTCTTGATAGAGATTGAAAAGCTCTTTTTACTCCTATACCCTCTATTGCAATGGTTTCATAAACTGGTATATTTATTCCTAAATCTAATGAGTCTACCAATTCCTTTTTTGGCATCGCATCTGGTGCATCTCTTTTGTTTAATGCAATTACTATAGGTATTTCCCCCCCTATCTTATCTCCCAGTTCTTTCTTCAGCTCTTCAGCTGATTCTACATTATCAGCTAACATTGCTCTTGATGAGTCAGCTACAAAGAGTAATCCATCTACTCCTTTCAATACTAACGATCTCTGATG
>JAAFKJ010000175.1 GCA_021399395.1 Candidatus Heimdallarchaeota archaeon | reverse complement strand
TAAAGAAAAGCGAAGAGATTCATGATAAGATTCAGATTGCTAAGGAACTCTGGAAGACACTTTTCGAAGTCTCTATGGAGTTCATTGATCCAGATAAGCAAGGATATGATGATTTATTCAAGTATTTTGACGAATTTGTCAAATTTGAAGAATTAATCTTTGCTTCTGATTCCTTCTACAGAGATCACACTCTGCATTGTCTTTGGGTTTATTTCCTAGGAGAATATCTCAACAAAACTCCAGAATTCGAGTATCTCTTCCGAAATGTCAATAGACATCTAAAGGTCTCTGCTTTTATCAATGAGTATTATAGAGCATTAGAGGTTCCCGAGATATTTGGTAATCTAACAACCTTACTGGGCAGAGTAGCAGCAATACTTGAAAATGAAGATTCAGTCAGATGTGTTATAGCTTTAACACATGATCTAGGTTATCCTCTGAAGAAGATAGCAAAAATTAACAAATCTATTAGAAAAGTGCTTCCTTATTTCTCAATATCAAAATTCGGAGAATTCGATTTTCATTTTGAGAATGTTCAACAATTTTATATCGAAAACCTTCTAGAGATACTTTCTATCAATATCAGCTTCAACATAGAGATGATCGATTTTACATTTGAGGAAAGACAAACAGTTCAAGATTTAATTGAAAGAATGAATAGCTTCACATCACACTTGTTCAATCTACAGGAACCAAGTGAAGAAGAATTTCTAGAATTAAGAAAATTACTTGAGCAAGCAACTGAAAAACAAGCTGACATCATGCAGAGGGTCTATTCAATAAAAGGGGCTATAGAAAAAGACATGTCTGCAATTTTAAGATATTCAAATGATTTTGAACATTATACACACGGGATAATGAGTGCTTATCTTTTGATGAAAACTCTCAAAACTTTTTCCAACCTTCCTATAACCTACAGCAATCCTGAGAACATTGGGTTGGATAGTCTGGATATTGCAGCAGTGAATTCGAAAATGATTATTTTAAAGGCGATGACCGATCATACGAGTCAAGGGTATCAGATTAGAGATTTAACCAATCACTCTGAAATATTAGTTCTTTTCGATGAACTGGAAGAATTTTCTCGTATTTCTAGAGCAAATCAATACCGACAATTCATTAATGAATTCTGTAAAACAGACATAGGTGTAAAAGATGGGGTTCTAAACATCGACTTCATTTTTGATGATGAAAATGTGATTGGGCTCGACCCTGAGATAACTTTCAAAGATAAATGTAAAAGATTTACAACAGTGTTTGATATCAGAAATCTTGCTGAACACATTAAGATAAGATTCAGAAGTATAGGTAAACTCCCAAATAACACGAATGTCTATGAGTTATTTATTGAGAGAAACAATGTTGAGATAAAAATAAATGGAGAAGAGATTGAACTTACTAGCTATTTGAAAACGAAAGAAATCTAGTTTTCTATCATTTTTCTTTAACGTTTCTCGTAAGGTTTATCTCTTAATTTCTCTGCAGTTCCTATACTCTCCGCCCAGTTTATCCAACTCTGATTACCTCCAGTAACATAGTTTTCAAGAGGCATGGAAACATATTCAAGTTTTTGAAGTTCTTCCTTTGGGATTATTTCACCTTTAATCACATATTCAACAGCTGCTTTCATAACTGAATCTAGTATTTTAACTGGCTTACCATAAATTTGACTTCTTACATCATCTTCTGGTAATTGTGATAACTGTTCTATTAAATCTGGAATGGTATGGTGTGCATAAGTTCCAGCTGCTCCAATTGGAAATCCTCCTGCCCAGGTAAAGTTATTCCTTTTAGCAAATTGTTTATACATCTTTATAGCAAGATTGTTATGATAATACTCTAGAAAACCTGCACAAAGGATTGCTAGAAAGAGTCTATTCTTGTCTTCTATTTTCCCTTCATTTTTTGCATCTGTGATTGCGTCCATCAATCTTATTGTCATATGTGGGGCTGAATCAATGTAAAGTGGGGTTGAAAGGAGTATTATATCGCTTTCATTTATTGATTCAATCATCTCATCTACTTTTTCATTTTTTCTCAAAGTTTTGTAGATATGAAAACTCTTCACAGTTATTCCTTTTTCTTCTATTAGACTTGAGAAATAGTTACCTAGAGAGTAAGATCCACTTTTTTCTCCTCTTGGACTACACATCAAGAAGGTTGCTTGTTTAATCATCATTACCACCTATAATACTAAGACTTTCTTCGATTTTCGTTTCAATTGTCTCTTCAGCATCAGAGCTGTAAATTATTTGAGAAGAAGATTGTTCTGCAAAATTATTTAGACTATTTCTTTGAACAAGTTTCTTGAAGATTTCTTCTTGTTCTTCATTTGGTTCCTCTAAAGTTCCAATTACTATAAAATCAGGATATTTGTCATAACGCATCTCATGATGAATCTCCTCATGATAAACTCTGAAGAAAGGAGAGAGTAGGGGAAGGGATCTATCGACAGCTTTTTTCAGTTCAGCTGAATAACCTCCATAATTTACAGGAGTGATATAAATAAGGTAGTCAGATTGAATAGTCTTTTTCGCAACTTCTCGCCCATAATCATCTATGATACAGATTCCAGGAGTTTCAACCCAACACTTGAAACAGCCTAGACAAGGTTTGATATCCTTTGAATGTAGGTTAAGGATTTCACCCTGTAGATTTTTGTTCTGAAGTTTTTCTGATAATGAATTAGTGATCTTGGGAATTAGAGAATCACCATATTTCATCCCATTCAGGATAAGATATTGCATAATTTCTGATATCTATCGCCTTATTTATAGATTTTCAAATCAAAAATAGTGAATCAACTACATGACTTTTGGGATTTTAAAAGCATTCTGGCCAAGAAACATCATTTAAGTTATTTTCTAAAAGAAGATTTTTAAGATACTACATAATAAACTCTGTGATGAATAATTCTGTAAACAAGAAAACAGAGATTGACAAGATTGATAGTTTCTACAGAATTTTATGTGAAAATGCTAATGATAGTATAACTCTGTTCAAACTTAATGAGTTTAACGAAATACAGAATTTTGTTTATACAAATGCAGCTACTACCAAGTGGACAGGGTTTACTAAAGAAGAAATATTGAATAGTTCACCAAAAGATCTCTTTACAGAAGATCAATTAGAATCAATTAGTAAAAATATAGAGACAATTGTTAAGGAAGGTTTTCTAACCTATGAATCTGAAATTAGAATAAAAGATGGACGAACTCTTCCTGTGGAATTTAGTTCAAGTTTGATTGATTTAGATGGAGAGAAATATATCTTAACAAGCGGGAGAGAGATTGCTGAAAGAGTTGAAACCCGAATAGAAAGAGAAGAAAATATGAAAGAGAAAACGCTCCTTCTCGATATATTAACTCATGATTTAAGAAATTATATAGCTGTACTTTGGGGATGGGTTACAGAATCAATAGAACAGGAAGATATTACAAAAGAAGACATTCTAAGTTCTGTGGGAAGGGCTAAAACTTCACTAACAAAAACTGATGCGCTTTTGGATGATATCTCTGTTTTAATGAAAAAAGATTTGGAATTCACATATGAGCTAAAATCAGTAAACGTCTTAAATAACGTAAACAAATGCAAACCCAATTTGGATGATATGTTTCCAGTCAAAAAAATTAAACTCAATATCAAAGACATAAATTCAGAACACAACGTGTTTGCTGATATGCTTTTTGAACAACTGTTGTTCAATATCTTAACAAATTCAGTGAAAAATACTTCAAAAAAAGAGGTTATTATAGATATTATTACAGAAGAAAAACCGGGGAACAAAATACTAATTTCAATTGCTGATTATGGTAAAGGAATTACACCCGATACACGTAGAAATATCTTTGACCGATATGGTGAATTCAGAAAAAAGGGTAAGGGATCAGGATTAGGGTTGTTTATTGTCCAAACATTAGTCCAGAGATACAATGGGGATGTTTGGTTAGAGAACAGGATAAAGGGAGATTACACACAAGGAACTGTTGTCAAAATAGAACTCCGTAAAGCTGACACACAAATATTTGAATTTGCTTAATTTTCATATTGGTATAGTAATCCATCGATAATTATCAAATAGGTCCTATTTCTTTCATCATGCTCGTTTAAATAAAAATTTAAATGTATCAAAGAACCACACACATCAAGCCCCCTAAGGAGAGGTTAGTGTGGAGAAAGTTTCAGTCAGAACAATGTTCAGAGAGATGAATTACAACGTCAAATTAGCCTTTGCCTTCTCTTTTGTAACATCCCTAGGAAGAGGTATTTGGATGGGCAATGTTCTCTCAGCCTACATCTATTACTTCTCTGATAAATCCAATAT
>JAAFKJ010000174.1 GCA_021399395.1 Candidatus Heimdallarchaeota archaeon | reverse complement strand
TTCTTATAGGAACTGCTACTTCAGTTATCGGTATACTATTGAAACTTTACACTTCTCCTCTTGATGTACTGAAGATTTTCTCAATAACAATAACTACCTTCATTCTAACAGCAACTATTTCTATGTTAATAACATTCTTCCTCACTTTTATCATTTTCAAAAAAAACAGGGATCCTGATGTCTATGCTTATCCTATCACCTCATCCATAAATGATATTCTCATAACAGTAGTATTTTTTCTTATCTGCTGGTTGTATAGGCCATGGGAAGATAATCTCGGAATGCATTATTACTTAGGTATCCCAGTAATAGCCGCTGCTCTGACACTCTTCTGCTTCTCAATAATAAAATTTAGAAAAAGTAAATATTTTATGAAAGGTATTACTCAATCCCTTCCAATTCTTACTGTAACAAATTTCATTGCTGCAGGAACAGGCTCGGTTCTAGCCTCTCTTTCGCTTATTCTTTCTGCTGTCCCAATATTGCTTGTTTTTTATCCTGCTATAATAAGTACTGTAGGTAGTCAAAATTCAATACTTGCAAATACTACAACAACAAAACTTCATCTTGGTAGTTTAGAACCTAAATTTAAATCTCTATTAACAAGAGATTTTTCCATTAATTTCTTTGGAATCATAACAGCTGCAATTATTGTCATCTCAATGATGAGTATTATCGGTGTTTTACTCTTTCCAGAAGGCATAAATTTCAAAATTTATTGGGTAATTCTAGGTTTGCTGTTAATGTCAAATTTCATATCATTTATCATAGTTAGTTTGATAGCTTTATCTGCTTCTTTCTTGTCTTTTCGATTTGGATTAGACCCTGATAACATAGTTAATCCTCTTCTAAGTTCAAGTGCAGATTTGGTTACAACAACAGTATTAGTGTTGATTTTTACTCTTTTTGCTCCCCTATTCTGAAAACTAAAAGGCAATTTTTTCCAAAAAAATATCTCGATCATTTCGATTGATAAGAATTGAATCTTTTAGAAGATCAGTAAGCAGTTCTCTTTCATTATGGTCTAAGTTCAACCCTTTAATATTGTTCAAAATGAAAATTACTTTGTTCATCTGTTCTGGAAAATTCTCAATGAAGTATACAATGGTTGTATAGTCTAAGTAGTTCTTTAAAATAAGTGCAATATTCTGAATTTCTTTCTCATTCTCAGAAATTTGTGGTTTTAGTATGGTGAAGAATTCATTTACTAGAAAATTCATAAACTCATAGTAATCATTTGCATATGGAAAACGTTTCTCTATCATTGATTTAGCAAAATACAGATAGGAATTGATGTAAAATTCTATTTTCAAAACGATCATTGTTTTAGTATCATATCTTGGTGAATGTTGAGGAAGATACATACTGAACATTTTGATGAAATCTAAAACCTCACCTATTTCTGCTTGAGAATAGTGTTCTATATTTTCTTTACTGAAATTGGGGAAGACAAATTGTGGTATACGCGATAAACTAAAAAGAACGTTCCTCTCATCAGTTTTCTTCTTATCAATCATCTCTTTTGCTGTTAGTGATAAAATTAATAACCTTTCAGCAGGATCAGGCAGTTTCTTTGTTATCGATTTTTGATTCCTCGATGTTGGAGAATCTATTAAAATGTCCTCGAACTTTCCAAGCTCTATGTCGCTCTCAATTTCCTTGCTTAAGAGATTTAAAAATTCATGAACTGGTCTATAAATTTGTACTCTCTCATTAGGATTATAACGTTTCATTTTAGCACTCTACTTAAATTGTGTTACCAGTTCAAGAAACTGTCCTATCATCTCAGAATAATGTAACTCTCCTTTATCTAACATCCATTGATAAATATCACCTATTTCGTTAATGGAATTGTTAAATTCTTTATTCATGCCAATCATAGAAATTTTGTACGATAATGAGAAGAATGTTGCCATTTTCGCTCGCACAGGATCATCAAACTCTTCAAAAATCTCTTTTATTCTATCAATTTCGAGAGCTAAATCTAGTTGTTCTATTAGTGATGTATCTTTGACTCTAGGTCCTCCAAGGTAGCCAGTTAAACCTAAAAGTTTAGCTGAATGAAATTGTAATAAAGCTGGAAGGTAAATGAAAATAGTTACCGCTTCTTCATATTCCAATTTCTGTTCCAAAAAATAATCTCTTGCTTTTTCAAAGGACTTAAATGAATCATTTGGATTGCCAATTGATTGATAAAGACCTGCCATAAGTCTTCTTACTTTAGATGAGAGTTCACGATGCTCAATGCTTTCAGCCGAAAAAAGTAATCTTTCTCCTTTCTCAACGGCTTCATCAGGTGTTATTCGTTCTGATCTAAGTTCAAGTTCGATTCTCTGTGCATTAAACATAAGTGGGTGGAAATCGTCAGGTTGATATCTTTCTAGATATTCATCTATCAATCTAATGGTTTCCTCTGGGTCTTCTACAAATTGAGATAATATGATCTTCTTTTCAAAAGCAGATCTCTCAAAAGGTGTTTTCTCGAAATATTTGAAAGCCTTATCTATGCTTGAATATGCTTTTAGAACATCTCCTTCTTCAGCATCTATTTGAGCTTCAAGAACCTGCAATTCATGAAAATAGGGTTCATTTCCTATCTCCTTAGCATTTTCCATCAGAAAATGAACTATCTCCCTAGCATCAACAAGCTTGTGATAAACAATAAACAATTGAGCTCTTAATTGCCAATATCTGAAAAAATTCTGAGGATTCGAGATTGTTATTTGATTTTCATCAAGTTGATCTAGAAGCTCTTTACCTTCCTCATAGAAACCATAAGAGAAATGAGTAGCTGCGAGTTCCAGTGTAACTAGATAGTACTCTTCTATAAGAAGTCGCTCTTTGGTCTGTTCTGCTAATTCAGATAAGATGTCAATAGACTCTTGTCTTTGACCTAAAAGAGCAAAGCATCTAGCTATCCTTATTTCAACTTCTCTTACTTCTTCTTCCTTCCCTTTCAAATAGAGAATTTCTCTAGCTTTGAGATACCACCGAAATGCATCAAGAAATTTGAACTGATTGAATTGTTCGTCTCCTTTCTCTTTTTCAAAGCTCATTAAGTTCTCTTCCAATTATAATTTGAGGAGATTAGTATTTAAACATTTTAAAATCTGCTTTTACTACAAATTAGAGTTGTAAAGATTTATGATTCTAATTGGGTACAGTTTTTATCTCGCATCCAATAAAATATATATACTGTTTTGCTTCAATCACATTAAATGAGTGAGCATTCTAAATATATGAAACAAGCAAGAAAAGAAGTAGATTCTTGCTTAGATATATGGAAAGAAATATTCGAGAAAAATTACTCCAAATCTCTCGAATATGCATATGCAAAAGGTTCGGCTACAAAACATTGGGATACTTACATTGATTATGTTCCTGTTCTTAGTGACGTAGATATCCATCTCAAAGTGAATAAACACTCAAATTTCTTAGGTGATGACAATTCTTTTCATGAGTCTGTCAATATTTCAGAAATGTATGAAACAACGTTTCTTGAACAGAACCAAAATAATTTTCATCTACCTAGAACTCAAGTTATCAAGATTGACGATATTGTTGACAAGGTTAATTTTATTCAACCAAGAGAAACTAGTATAGTTCCAGTATTTGGAACTCCTGTCTTAGAAGATAATCCTTCTAACGAAGTGATAAAACAGATCGATTTGAAAAATGTGTTAGATTTAGAGGAATTTTTACCCACTTTACCTATGTCGATGATGGACCGTACAGGTTTAGATTTATGGTCTCTTGTCCGAAGATTAAATTGGAGAGTTTCTCCTTCCCCAGTAAGAATATTGTCCCTCTCATCTGATAATCCTCTTGATCTGTGGGAAATGAATAGAACCTCAATTACCGAACAACTAGAAAAACATGATCTTCATCTAATATCGGAAAGCTATAAAGATTACTATTACGAGGGTTGGATCTCTTTTATGGAAGGTTTCTCTAATTCACAGTCTTTGAGAAGAATTATCTCAAATGGGTTTGATGTACTAAAACTGTGCCTAGAGGAAGCAAAAAAGATTAGTGGGTCTATAAATCTATAACAGGTATAAGTTGCACGAACTCAACTATATCTAGGATTTTTGTAAATTCTTCTGTGTCAAAAACATCTCCATGTTTCTTCTTATCATATCCAAAAATGTTTTTAGCCTCAGGAAGTTCCTCGAAATAAAACTTCAGATGTTTGAATTTTTCCACTTTATCTTCAACTAATGTTGCTTTAACTCTCCATTTTCGAAAGCCTTTCTGAATTTTGAATATTTTATCTTCTGTTGCTAGAATGTTTTTCAACCAATGAGCTTTCAACCCTCTTGCAACGTACAAAGTAAATTTCCCAGTATAAAAAGTAAAAATCAATGTTGGAGTTGTTCTTTTCTTACCAGTTTTTCTTCCGATGGTATGGACTAAGATTATTTTGTTTCCTATCCCAAAAAGTGGGAGAAGATAAATCTTATACAAGAATATGAGAAGTCCGTTCATTATTCTATTAAAGATTTTAAATGAAAGTGTCCTTTTCTTATGCATAGCAACAATCGATTTTTCACCTAGTTCAAACCTTTCTGACATCTCATCACGTCATTTTATTATTCTCTTGATGATTTCCTCAGGATTTTTCACGAACATCTCTTCAAACATACTTCGAGGTATTCCTGATCCAAGAGCGGTTTTATCTCTTAACTCATGGCTTATGAAATCTCTGGGTGCGTGAGAGTCTGTGTTAAGAACCATTTTTGCTCCTGTCTTCAAAGCTAATTCAGCAACTAAACCATTTCCTAGAGAATGACCACATCTTGTAGTTATCTCTAGAAAAACCTCATTATCCTCAGCCCATTTAGCTTCTTTGAAAGTTAAGATACCTGGATGAGCAAGAATATCAACATCAGGGCACTTTACTGCTGCTTCATTTGTTCCTTGAACAACAGGTTCTACAATAGTTTCACCATGGACTACAACAAGGAAATTTCTTTGTTTTGCTTTTCTCGCTAATTCTGGTATTTGAGAAGGAAGCACGTGCGTGATCTCAACTCCAGGTAGAAAGGTAATGTGTTCTTCAAAATCATATCTGATTTGGTCTAGTGAATTGAGGACATGATCGATTGTACTTGAATCCACATGGTCAGTGATTGCAACAGCATCTAAACCCTGTACTACAAGTCTTCTTAGATGTTCAGCAGGTCCTAAAACTCCATCAGAAAGATATGTGTGAGTATGGAAATCAGTAAGTTTCATAGGATACTCATTTCACCTAATTATTTCAAATTTACTATTCAAATGATACAGAAAATTTTTATAATCTGTTAACAACCCTTCTTGTTACAGTCCAGATTGGTGATAGTATGACTTCAAGTTTTGATAAAAAAGTAGAACAGAAAGGAGTCTCTTTAAGGGTAGTGGCCGATAGTCTAGTGATTCCAAGAGATATAACAAACCCAGCATGTAGAATTGAGATTTCAAATCTTACTAATAAAGTTCAAGAAAGATCAATAAGATCTACGTTGAGTTCATATGATGATTGGAATGAAGAAAATTCAAGTAAGAAGGATTATGGTGAAGAAGCGAAAGCATTATCTCAATCACTAACTCAAGAACTTATCTTAAAACCTCAAGAGACAATTTTTCTAGAAATACCAAGTTACCTTCCTACACCTGAACCTCTCCTAAGTGAAGATACTCTAAATATCTCTGTGACAAGAAAACTTCATTTCCTAACAAAATTCATCATTGGAATTCTCGTCATTGTAATGTTACCCGTGATGTTAGTAAGTATATGTTGCTTAAGAAGTGCTACTTTAGGGGAGTGCTTTGTTGCGTCACCGTTATTGATTGGAATTAAACTAAGTGAAAAAGTTGTGAAGATACATTTCAAAAAATCCTCTGTCAATATGGATTTAAGTCCTCAGA
>JAAFKJ010000173.1 GCA_021399395.1 Candidatus Heimdallarchaeota archaeon | reverse complement strand
AACATCATAAAACTAACATAAACTAGGAATGATGTAAGTAAATTGATTAAAAAGTAATTTGGGAGTAGTTCAGCATAACTAGCTCTCGTTGGTCTCGCTAGATAATCTCGACTAAATCGGAATGTATCTTTAACATGTGTAAACTTGAAAAGCAAGTATACGGCAATTGCTGGAATAGCAACTACTGCGATCAGAAATAGTATGTTGAGAGTTAAGGCAACAGGTGCAGTTAGATTCCCTAGCATACCATCCCAGATAAATGTCCGTATGTCAAAATCTACAAAACCTTTGATAGGAGGAGATCCAAAGATTAGTAATGAATACCAGCATATTGTTAGTGCAACAAAAATTGTGGCTAAGTAATCCCAAATTCGGAACTTCTTCTTCTGTGTATCCAGATACCATAATTTTTGATAGATGATTTCATTAGCATCCTCTTCAAATTCTGTAAGTACCAAGCCATCAATTCGCACTTCACCATATTTATCAAAGAATCTTTTTGCAATTCTATTGAGCAAATCTTCAGTGTCTTTTATATCCATTCTTTTATCTACTGTTATAACAAAGAGTAGATCGCCTCTTTCTTCTTGAAAAACTATTCTTGATGTAACTAGTTCGAATTCAGAAATTCTCTCTCTTTGAGTTTCAGTTGCCATAGAGTAAATAGCACTCATCAAACCCCCAGTGAGAGCAACATCAACTGCGTCTTCAGTCTTTTCAAATTCTTGACTATAGAAAATTTGACCATAAGTTGTGAGAATTAGAAGGTTCTTTATCAAGGGAAATTCCTCTTATCTTATATCTCATAATAGAGAATTCTTATTGAAAAATATTGTGGATGTTTTTGAAAAAGAATGAAAAAGGATATGGAACCTATGTTCCTTCGAAATAGGCATCTTGGTAAGCAATTTGCTCATCGGTTAATTTATCAATTTTATAACCCATCAAACTAAGCTTCAATTCTGCTATTCCTTCATCTTGTTCTTTTGGAATATCATAAACCTTCTTTTCAAGATTCTTGCCTTCTTTTGCTAAGTAGATTAAACTCAACAACTGATTTGCAAATGACATGTCCATTACTTCTGAAGGATGACCTTCAGCTGCAGAAAGATTTACAAGCCTTCCTTTCGCAAGCAAGTAGACTTTTCTATCATCTTCAAGGAGATATTCTTCATTATTAGCACGTAATTCTCTTTTGTTTTTACTTAATTTTTCCAAATCCTCAATGTTGATTTCAGCGTCATAATGTCCAGTGTTGCATACTATTGCACCATCTTTCATCTGTTCGAAATGACGTTTTACTATAACGTCTTTCATTCCAGTTGCAGTAATGAACAAATCCCCTATTCTAGAAGCTGAATCCATTTTCATTACCCTAAAACCATCCATGGCTGCTTTGAGAGCTTGAACAGGATTTACTTCAGTCACTACAACATCAGCTCCTAATCCGGATGAATTTTTAGCTAATCCTTTTCCACAATGACCATATCCAGCAATAACAACTACTTTGCCAGCTATTATGATATTTGTTGATCGTAAAATTCCATCTAGAGTGGATTGTCCAGTTCCATAGACATTATCAAAATCACTCTTGGTCTCAGCATCGTTGACAGCAATTACAGGATATAGGAGTTTTCCTGCTTTATCCATAGCTCTTAATCTATGAACTCCAGTTGTTGTTTCTTCAGTACCACCTATTATTTCTTGAGCAAGTTCTTGGTGTTTAGAATGAACTGTGAAGATTAAATCAGCTCCATCATCTAAAGTTAGAGTGGGTTTAAACTCAAGTACTTTGTCTATGGCCCAATAGAATTCCTCTGTGCTCATCCCATACCACGCAAAAATTGGTATGCTTTTTTCTGCAAGAGCTGCAGCAATATCGTCTTTAGTAGAGAGTGGATTGCAACCGGACCATGACACTTCTGCACCAACAGCAACAAGAGTTTCAACTAAAACAGCTGTTTCTTTAGTAACATGTAAACACCCTGCAACTTTCTGGCCTTGCAGAGGTTTTTCTTTTGAAAATCTTTTTCTTAGCTCCATCATAACAGGCATTCTAGATTCTGCCCAGTCGATATGTTTACGACCTTGTTCAGCTAAATTGATATCTTT
>JAAFKJ010000172.1 GCA_021399395.1 Candidatus Heimdallarchaeota archaeon | reverse complement strand
TCATTACTCCATCATTGTTGGTGCATATTTACCAAATTCCTTTTTCAGGAAGTAGTTTAAGCTAAGATAGATCAGTAACGGTATTCCTACAAATAGAACGGATATCATAATATATGGATAGTTAATGTAAAACTTGTAAGGAACTGCTCCATAGTTCAACTGTTTCAATACAGGACCTATTACATTAAATCCTACTATTGCCCCAATCGCTAAAGCCGGTCCTATCGCTGCTAGCATCGTTTGCACCGTAGACATCGATATTATTTTCGATGAGTTTATACCCATCTTCTTCATGATATCATGTTTGATTACTCTCTTTTCTAGTATCTTTATTGCTGTTGTAAATGTGGAGAATATCAGTACTCCAGTTGCAACAAATAGCGACAGTAGCATTTCTATTATGAAGATGTTGTATAATGGTGTCTTAAGTTTAGATTTCACCTCGGACATAGTATCGACTGTTAATCCTTGTTCAATTGCATAGAGTTTATCTACCACTACTTGTGCATCCTTTTCATAATATGTTCTTATGAATATCTCATCTTTGAACTTTAATCTCCTATTAACTATAGGATCAATAATTTCAAATGCTTCTGTAGAAATAATCATCATGTGTTCTTCGTTATATAAATCCCAGTTTGAGTAAAACACTGGAAATAGATTAAAATTACCCAAAATGGTCATAGTATGTATATTAGATAAATATTCGAAATCTAACGTTCCACCAATTGGTTTCTGTAACTCAGTCTTCATTGGGTTGGAAATTAAAATATTAGATTCATTCAGTAATGCAATTAAATTCCAATCAAGAGTCGTGACACTTGCAGATGGAACCGTCATCGTTTTCATAAAATCCGTAACATTCACGACAAGTAGACGCGCATGATCATAATCCCCACCGTAGAGCGTATATTCTTCAATGTGTGTATAACTTCTTATCTGGGGGATAGAATCAAGATCGTTTACTGATATGATGTCGACATCATCCCAATTCATTAATCTGATGTCAGTTCCATTCATGAAGTATGCTTGTTCTGTCAATGTCGTTTCTTTAGAATATGGAACAACTAGCACTGGTACTATAATCAACACTACCAATAAGAAAATCAATGTAATATTCTCAAAATGCCTGATATCTTTACCAATTTCAGCAAGTGAGAAGCTGAATCGGGATTTTTTGTACCTCCAAACTAATGCACTAATAGATCTTTGAATTAGTCCCAATAATTTTACAGCAAAAGGTAATCCACCAATAAGAGTAAAGATTGCTCCTGCTATAGTCAAGAATAGGTAAATTGTAAAATCATCAACTGCTTGAGTGTCAAAAGCTATGAATGCCCTATTAAAGAAGAAGTAAAACAATCCTATTCCTAGACCCAGGAAGAAAATATCTCTCCATGACAGTAATTTAGATTTCACCAAGTAATTAAGAACAGAAGTTATTGTTGTTTCTGTTTCTTTTTCAGTATAGCCATCTGCTAAACTCTTACCTGCTGTTTTACTTTCTCCTACTATAATTTCGTCTTTTGGAATGTCAAATGTTGGTTCTGGTTCCTTCTTAATTTTCATTCTAGCGATTCTTGGTGCTTTTTCAATTTTCCTCTTTCTTCTTACAAGTATCAATATTCGAGGTACTGATACAATGAATAGCACACCCGCAATCATTCCTAACGTAGTTGGAATATTACCAATTACTAGATGAGTATCAGTATTAGTAAATGATATGAAACCATCAATTTTAATTAGAGGAATTGCTGTTCCAATAGCTATTCCAAAACTTGCAAGACTTGCTACTATAATCTCCGCAAGCCGTATTATGAGATACATACTGAATAACCTTCCAGTTGATATACCTCTATTTCTAAGAATCTCCATCTCTTGTTCATAGCTTGATGAGAAGAGATCTGAAGATTCAAACACCATAAATATCGAAAGCAAAATTGCTGGTATTGCAAAAATCAACAATCTGGCCATATTGTTCAAGTAATAAGCATTAAATGATTCAAAGAAGAGTTTTAGTTCAGTTGTTTCTTCATCATTAAGTTCATCGATAACTTGTGTGCTTATTGTAGAAGAAGGATCGAAACTAAAAGTGTATATCTTTTGTTGCATTTCATCTTGTTCCTCGACTAAAGTAGCTCGATCAGTTATACTGAATTCATCAAAATTCATCAACAGCTGATAGTAACCCCACATTCCTAGATGCATCTTGTTCCCATTCGATAAGATTTCGAAGAAATTGTCTTGTATTGTTATAATTTCAGCGTTTTCTGATGCTATAGTATAGATATCATAGGGGACACCTAGATGCTCGGAAACCCTTTTGGCTTGTCCAACACTAATTCTTTCAAAAATTCCAACAACTGTACAATTAATTTTATAGTCGTCTTCATCAGCGGGAGCCCCTGTCCAGCCTACCCAGAAGTCAGCCCAACCACCTATTGTCAAAGTTTCATTTATATCAACACCGGTTGAAGTAGAAAGTGCATCTGTAATTAAAACTTCAGTATCATTAATCGGCAATCTTCCAGAAACCAACATAGTATCTAGAAATTCATCACAGCCATCAGGTAATCCTACGAAACTGAGATCTGCTGATCCGAAAGTTTTGTACACTCGTACGATAGTTCTATACCCAGATAATAAGTCTTCAATGTAATTATCCACTGTTAAACCATGATATAAATCAAGTATCTCATTTCTAGCATCAGTACCATAAGAAGGTTGAATTAGAGAATAATTACCCGTAATAAATGAAGTCTCCAACCTTGCAGATATTTCTCCATCTGCAATTAGTGGGAATGATTTATCAAAAGCTTTAATCATTGCTGATTCTTCACTTTGAGCTATTATTACAGCCGAACTTAGAAGATAGCCAGTGATGATAAAACCAGCTAAAGTTAGTATTGAACGTTTTTTATTTGACAACCAAATCGTAAAAATTGTACTGAATCCATTTCTTATCAATCGACCTATATTCAGGAAGAGAAGAGCAAACCTTGACTTGTTTTCTCCGACTTGAGTATCTGTGAGAAATGCATGAATTTCCTTCTTTCTCCTTTTGAGAGCTACCCATAGGATTAGTCCTAGTATTACTAATATTCCACCAATAATAACGAGAACCCACCATTTTGTGACAAAGAACTCTATAATTGGATTATAGACTTCGAGAGATTCAATATACAATTCTGTTTCTAATATTATATTTGCTAGTACGAATAGAGCTAAACCAGTCTTCTCCCTGAAAGCAAGAGGAGAATCTGGTCCATAGGGATTCGTGTTAATATTTGTAGAGAAAATAACAACAAAATTAACTCCTTCCAAAAATACTGAATATTGATCTTCCAATATTTTTTCATCAGATTGAATGCTCTGGACTCCCCAAGAAATACCTGTTAAGGTAAAATGATAGAGGTTCAAAATATTATCATCGACTAAATCTAATACTAAAACTGATGTTGCGGTATCATCTATATTGAACTCAAAATCTATTGGGTCTATATAAAAAGTTGATTGAACGTCTTCAGCGATAGAAATACCATTGAAATATCCCCAAAACAGCTTATAGGGATTAACGAATACAAATTGTAGAAGCCCATCAACTGGATCACAACTGGTTGCCATGAATTTTGGAACATCATAGAGAACTCCACTAAAGATTCTAGTAGCTACAGGAATTAGACCGTAACTAAGGTCATCCAACTCGCCTATACCTATACCATAATCGTCTTGTCTTAATTCATAGATATACCAGAGGTTTGAAAATTCATCAATCACAATGTCAATAGCACTTTTAGTATTTGAATCAGCAATAAAGAATGATTCACTTAGTATAGTTCCACTTGGTGGTCCATAGTAGTGAGTGATGTTCATAAATTGCATGTCTCCTCCCCAAAAATGATTATGAAAACCATGAATCAAACCATCTTCGAAGAGAAATTTATAGTAGTCAACATACCAAGTAGCTAATTCTGAAGTTAGATGAAATATCAAAGCATTGTTGACATAACTATCTTGTTTCTCATATACCCTGAAATCTTTTGCTCCAGGTCCAATATCTATAGAATAGACAATACCAGCTTTTGTACCAACAACATAGCTGATAAACAAATGAACTCCTTGCGCGGACTCCTCAATCACATCAAAATTCATTACACCCTCAATATAGTAAAGATGAACTAACCTTGTTCCATTACTATTCTTAACTATCATAAAAGTATGAAGATTCCCGTTCCCATCAATTATAACTTCAGATTCTAATACTCCTCCATCAGATATCGTATCTGTTAAATATAGCAGATCTTCATTCTCTTGAGCTTGTGCTGGACTAATCAAAAATGAACCTATAAGTATAAGTGAAAATAGTGAAAATATCAGTTTCTTTCTAGACAATATAACCATGTGAGTGACCTTGGTGCGTTTATAATTTTTTTGTAACGTATATATTCTGAAAATTGGCTTTCTTCCGTCCAATATGCAAACCAGTTTTCAACTGTTAGACATCACCGCGCACCCGCACTTAAAAATCTTACGGGCGTGAGAACTGATTTCTCACAAAGGTAAGAATATATTTATAAATGAGCCGACGTTTCATTAAACTAAGAAAGTTGTTTCCACTAAATGAGAAATAAAGATTTGAGGTTAATTCATGGAATATCAAGATTTCAAAACTTTGGAACCTAAACCCATTAAACACATTTTCACACCAAGAGATGATACTACTTTTCGTGATCAGAACCTGTTATTTCTCAGAAATATTCTCAACAAACTTGGACCTTTAACTGTCAAAGACATAATTAAGGAATTCAAGAAGAGCAAAGAAGTAGAAGAGAAATCAGATAAGACTATTTACAGGTATTTAGGTAAACTGAAAGATTTAGATATGGTTACTCAGGTGGGTAAGCGTATTTACGTTGATGATTTAAAAACTGAAACTCTATTTGGAGTAACCGCAAAATTCTTTCTTATTGGTACTCACAATACTCCTTTTCACAATTCTGCTTCAGGAGAATTACTTAAACGACGAGAGGGTCTAACCGAATTCATTGGTGAGGTATTTAAACATCAATATGGAGGAAAGACTCCTAATTTAAAATGTCTTGAAAAGATTCTTATTGATTTAACAGAGACTAGTACTGAGACGTTAATAAGCAATTTTGAGAATACATCTTTGGAAGCAATCGAGAAGCTAATGAATGTCCCAACTGATGGAGACGAGGGAACATACCTAATGGATTTCGTGACTTGGCTTGGTTTAGTCATATCTAAAAAAGATCTTTATGAGAATCTAGGAAAATGTTTCAAATAAGTTTTTGATTAGTCTACCAAAAAATTATATTCTACCTTTACTATTTCTGATTGTGAAAACCAAAACCATAGCTATAATGATTTCTTCCGCAATAGTTATTGCTTCAGTTTGTACAGTGTTGATCGTTTTTATTCCCAAACAATTTCCTCAACCAACGGGTATAGATTGGCAATTCCCTCAAAATAGCACAATGTATTCAGATTACATCAAAGTTCCTTATTCGGTCAAAATGGTAGATAATGTTGGATTAGCTACTGATGTCTATCTTCCTTCGAATCTTGACAATGCGCTTCCAGTAATTTTTATAAGAACACCCTATGCTAAAGATGCCCTCACACTCATGGCGTCTTATACACAAACAGGATATGCAGTGGTGATACAAGATTTTAGAGGGTTCTACGATTCAGAAGGCGAAAAATCTTTACCATTTATAACTGAGCAAGTAGATGGTCAAATTTCTCTGATTTGGATAACTGAGCAACCTTGGTGTAATGGAAAAATAGGAACTTGGGGTCCTTCTGCACTGGGGATTGCCCAATATCTTATGGCACCTAAAGCACCTGATTCGCTCAAATGTCAACTGCCAATTGTAGCAACACCAAATGTTTATAACGCAGGTTTCAGAGGTGGAGAATTAAGAAGTGAACTATTTATTCCTTGGATGGAAGCAAATCAGTTTCCTCAAGAAAGTTTTGATATGCTTCAAGAAAATGAAAAATATAATCCCATCTGGGATGCGTTGAACATAGAGGCCAATTACTCCGACATTCATGTTGCTTCGTTACATATAGGTGGATGGTATGATATTTTCACTCAGAACACAATTGATGCTTACTATGGGTATCAGCATAGTGGAGGAGTTGGAGCACAAGGTAATGCTAAATTAATCATGGGGCCTTGGGTTCATGGCGGCATGTTTGGTGCTGCAACTGGAGAATTCACATTCCCAAATCAAGATCTGAGTATGATGTTCAAAGCAAATGATGCTCTTTTCGAAAAGTGGTTAAAAAATAATTCAACTCTTTGGGATTCTTTTCCAAATATTACGTATTATCTTACAAGTTCATTACCTTATAATCCCAGCCAACTAGGGAATAATTGGTATCAAGCTGAGGAATGGCCGATACTATCTACACCTTATGATCTCTACCTACAGTCCAATTTCAGTTTGTTAGAAAATCCAAGTCTCACAGTTGAAGATTCTCTAAGCTATCTTTATGATCCAAATAATCCAGTTGATACTATAGGTGGCGGTAATTTAGCTCTTCCAGCTGGTATCTATGATCAAGCTTCTCTTGAGCTACGTGATGATGTCCTTAGTTTTTCAACAGCAATTTTAACTGAACCATTAACAATTGTTGGTCAGATGCAAGCAACAATCTATGTAAGTTCTAATTGTACCGACACAGATTTCACAGTCAAAATAACTGATGTTTTCCCAGACAACAGCTCAATGATAGTTACAGATACAATTGTAAGGGCTAGAAATAGAAACAGTATAACTAACTGGGAATTTCTAACACCTGGAGAGATTTATGAAATTTCAATTCCTTTGGATAGTACTGCTTATTTGTTCAATGAAGGGCATAGATTCAGAGTTGACATCTCAAGTTCAAATTATGAAAGATTTGAAACAAATCCTAATACTGGAGATGCTTTGTGGAGCAATACAACCACATATACTGCAAACAATAGCATTTTCCTAGATGCAACACATATGTCTAGGATAACTTTGCCCATTGTAAATTATCTATCATTAACTCCATTTGATATTGAAGAGCTTACTCCTTCATTCATCCCTAAAGCTTTAAATGAAGAACCCATGGAAAACACCATATTTTCGGGTGTTTGGGCACCTCTAGTTCAAGTAATAAGAAGAAGATAAACAATCTTCTTTCAATTTCTTTTTCTCATTAGATTCAACTTGAATTTTCTTACTGTCTCGGGTTTGATTATCCACCTTTCCTTGAGAATTGGCAATAATATCTAAGCTATACTTGAAAATCAGTTCTGCACAAAGTATTTATTCAACTGAATACTATTTTTTTCCATGGTTACAGTTACTTCTAGATTGGTCAATCTTTATTCTAGATGGATTGGAAGAGTATTCCTTTTCATCTTCCCAGCAGGAGTTATTGCTGGACTTATCTACTTCGAAATAGAAGCAGCAAATGCTTACAGCTGGTTAGTAGATTTGGCGTGGTATCTTTTCCTTGCTAACAGTCTAATTCTTGCTTTCAATGGAGTACTGGTTTCGCTTTCTTTTGATGGAGAAGTTCGAGGTCTTATTAAGGAAGGAACACCTATTAATTCCGCAGCTGGTTTTAGGAATCTTGAACGAAAGTACAAACAAAGTAATCTCTATCTACTAATTATTCTCTTTCTAGCAGTCATAGCCTATGGATTTTATGCAGCTGCTGTTCATGCTTCAGATGGCATCGAAGCATTGTTTGCATTATCAGAGGGAAACGGAAAAACATTAGCTACCTATATTTCGATTAGTTGTACTATTTTCGCAATTGCAGCTTCATTCATCATCAGAATTCCTACTCTAACTGGTTTAAATGTTGGAGGTTTAGTTAAATATTATACAGCCTCTAGACACCCTTATATCTTGGATATGATGATTTATGATGGCATATACACTTTACTTGACCCAATTACTCGAGTAAGATTCTCTCAATGGAGCGAGCATATTTCTAAACAAATAGTTCCTGAATTCGCACCGAATCTTAAACCTGAAGCGAATCGAAAACCACTAGCCATTCAGAATGTACTTGTTTTACTCTATCTTAATTATCGTTTTCCTAAAATTTTTGATAAAGAATATCTCAGAAGGGAATTACAGCGTATTGTTCCGATGTCACACACAGAAGAGATATTGAAAGGCGAAGACTTGAATCTAAAAGTATGGAAAGACATCTTTTCACATTTAACCAAACAAACTCCTGAATTATTCTTAATTATCGACAGAACAATATTAACTTTAACAGAAACACCAGAATTAATAGAAGCTAAGGATTTCTGGGTTATTTCAGCTGTTCCCCCAACTCAGAAGAAAGAAGAATCACAAGATATTGTTTTCTTTATTCTCAATCGAAAAGATGATAGTGGTGAGCAAAAGGTACTCATGAATTATAAGGGAGCTGATGATCTTTCACCCCATGACATCGACATAGGTTTCTCAATTAACGCCTTTGATCCCTTTGTGGCAATACCAGAGGACACTTCTGAATTTTTATCTGAAGATAAACGTCAATTAGTGAGATTAGTCACAGCTATTCTATTCACTGGCACTTGTATTTGGATTTCTGCTCATTCAGAAAATATAGGATCTAATTTGATAGCTTTAGATATGATTGTTGATGATGAACCTATATCAACTCAGATTTTCAATCTAAGGGTTGTGAGAGACGTCCGATATTATTTACAAGCCTGGGGACCAAAGGTTCTAGCATCTTTAGCTGTTCTTATCCCTATCGTAAGAGCTCTATTCGGAATACTCTAAATAGAGCACCCTTCCTCTTTTTCTAAAAAACTTACAAAAGATATTTAATCAATGATTCTAGTGAAAGAAGTGAACGCTTTGACAGACAAAGACCCTCGAATAAAAGAATCTTACTTACAGAAGAAATTGAGTAATGGTGGTGCTCAATGTCTCGTCTGTCGTCGTATGTGTTCAATTAAAGAAGGAGAAATAGGTTTTTGTAAAACAAGAAAAAATATCGAGGGTAAGATTTACACAATTCAATATGGGGATGTTTCTAGTTATAGTTTAAATCCTATTGAAAAGAAACCTGCTTATCATTATTTTCCTGGATCTACATCCCTTACGTTGGGGTCTTGGGGATGTAATTTTACTTGTGATTGGTGTCTTAATTGGGATATCTCTAAACGTCCTCCTCCCGAAAAATATTCTGATGCAAGTCTTATGACAGCTGAAAAAGTAGTTGAAAATGCCAATTTTAATCCATCAATAAATGGTGTTTGTTTTTCCTATAATGAACCTACTCTTTCATTTGAATTCGCAGTAGATGTTTTTCAGATGCTCCCCAATGATTACTACAAAATGTTTGTATCTAATGGATACATGACTGGGGAAGCTTTAGATATTCTTATAGCTTCAGGGATGAGTGGTTTAACAGTTAGCTTCAAGGGAACACAGAATATTGTGGATTGCCTTCTTGATATCAAAGGAAAATATATCTGGGACAATCTCCAAGTTGCTTATCAGAGAGGAGTGCATGTTGAACTTGTATATTTACTTATACCCACCATAAATGATGATGAAGAATTCATCAGAGACTTTTCTCAAAAAGTGATCAAGAATCTATCTCCAAATACACCAGTACATTTTACCAGATATTTCCCATCACATCTAACAAGAATTGAGAAAACATCTATTTCTTTACTTCAAAAAGCACACACAATTGCCAAAAATGAAGGGTTAAATTTTGTTTATCTTGGTAACATACCAGGTCATCCTTTTCAAAGCACATACTGTCCAGAGTGTTCAGAATTACTAATAAAACGAGATATGTTCTCAGTTACTTTTAGCAATCTTACTGAAGAAAATAGATGTCCGAAATGTAATAAAATAATACCCATTTTTCCTTATAGACCGGTTTATATTTCTGATATCTGAAGAAGGTAAAAATACTTAAAACTGATATATCTCGAAGAAAAGATAAAAATCATCATTTATGCTAGAGTGTTTTTCTTGATTAAAATTCAACTCAATAATAAAATGAAAGTTATTTATATTACTTTGACTCTAATTAGATAGTATGACTAATGATATTGTCTAATTTTGAGTTCCAATTTATGTGCTTTTTCTTTAAACTTCGGGATAAAATCATGCCACCTCAAAAAATATTAAATGAGATTGAAATCAAACCTAGTTTCTTTCTACTTGATTATGGATGTGGTCCCGGTAGTTTTAGTCTTGCTGCAGCTGAAATAGTTGGAAAAACTGGTAAGGTTTTTGCTTTGGATATTCACCCTCTTGCAATAAAGAAAGTTAAGAAGAAATCCTCACAACAAGGATATTCTAACATTGAGATAATACATTCAGATTGTGAGACTGGTTTAGGAGATAACACCATAGATGTTGCGTTATTATTTGATATCATTCACATGTTAAGTGAGCCGGAGAAAATATTACAAGAAATACATAGAATTTTGAAACCTAAGGGAAGATTATCGTTGACAATTCACCGGCCTGACAGAAAAAAGGCTATTAGGAAAGTAGAGCAAACAGATTTATTCCAATTCTCGTTTAAAGGAAAACATACATATAATTTCTTTAAAATTTAAAAAAGTCAAGTAAAACTCATTTCTTCAAAAAAATATAGTAAATTGCTTTTCGATAAGTAAATCGCTATATTTAATATAGTTTTTATCTTACAGATCTGTTTACATCTCAAAAAGTTAATAATGTTTAATAATGCACAAGTTTACTATTTAGCTTGATGAAAAGAATAAAATTCGTTCTATTGACAAATATCATATTTATGTTGCTTTTTGTAGGTTCATTCAGCAAAGCTGCGTTGCTTTTTGTTGAAACTGAAATCGAAATAACTGGAAATGTCATAGCATTTGACCTCTATCACGGTGGTTATCACGCTGCAGATGTTGATAACATAGTTGCTAATTTCACCGAAGCGGGTAACACTGTCTTATACATTAATGAAACATGGGAATTACCAGATCATGTTCATGCTCTATTTATAACACAAGGTGATGAAGGAGCAGCATGGACCGAATCACAGAGGACAGATATTGTAAACTGGATGGCATTAGGAGAAAAACTTCTATGGGTATCCGGAGATTCAGATTATGGTGGATTCTTCAACCCAATTCCAATAAATGATGTTTTAAATGCCACAGGAGCCATTGTAAGATTAGATGGCACATCCATCTCAGACCCAGTCTTTAACGATGGTGCTGATTTCAGAGTTGCAGCTCCGTACTATGGAATAGGTGTATCAATATATGATGGTGATTTGGTTGGTAATTTAACTAAAGATATGACAGCTGGAATAATTATGCATGGTCCATGTTCAATAATTGCATATGATGGCATGAATTACCAGGATTTGAGAATTGGTCATTCAATTTTTCCAGACAGAGTATGGACGATCATGAGATACAGTGAAAATGCAACTGCTGCAGATACTGATGTAAGTGATAACGAACTCGATCTTTATTCATATGACTTAGAAATTGGTAATTATCCAGCTGTTGTATATGAATACTTGGGCTATATTGATAGTCATATAATTGTTTCAGGTGAATCAATTTATTCCGACTCCAAATACATGTATGACCAAAAAACTGAAATTGGATTCTACAATGGTGGAGTACATTCTGGTGAAGTACTTGTTAATAATATCATTAATTATTTCTTAGAATATAGAGAACTACCGACTCCGACTCCAACTCCAACTCCAACTCCGACTCCGACTCCAACCCCAACTTCAGGAAAAACTGTAGACGTAGGTATCAGTACAGCAATTCTTGCCCTGTTAAGTGTAGGTGCTCTTGTTATATTACGTATAAGAAAGAGATAGTAAGATTTTTCAAACTTTTCTTTTTTCAGAAAAACTTAAATTCTTACTTTACATCCACATCTTTATGAAAAAAAGTAAAATTTTATTTGTTGTGAGCTTGATATTCGTAGTTTTATAATTAAATTCAACAAAATATCAAACAGCTTTCGCAGTTGAGACAGAATTTAATTTCTCTGGGAATATAGTCGCATTTGATCTATACCATGGTGGTTATCATTCTAATGATGTTGATAATATAGTTGCCAATTTAACTATAACAGGAAATACCGTCTTGTTTATCAATGAAACTTGGGAATTACCTGATGAAGTAAATGCACTTTTTCTGACACAAGCTGATGCAGGACAAGATTGGTTACCATCACATTTAACTGATATTAAGGATTGGTTTGAGTTAGGTAACAAACTGATTATTGGTTCTGGAGACAGTGATTACGGGGGATATTTCGATAGTGCGCCGATTGATGATGTCATGCATTTTCTTGATGCTCAAATAATGTTGGATGCTACCTCAATCTCTGATGCCACATATAATGATGGAGCAGCATATCGTGTAGCAGCAACTAATTATGGGGTTAGTGCTACAGCAACCATTGCTAGTGTTGGATGTGCAGCAGGAATAATGATGCATGGACCTTGTGCTGTTTTGGGTTATAATGGTACTAACTATGTAAGTTTGAAAGATGAAACATTACCTAATGTTGAGGTTTTGTTAAGCTACAGTAGTGTTGCAGTATCAGATGACTCTGATGTTTCTAGTGGAGAAAAGGATCTATATGTTGTTGAAGTAGGTGATATACCTGCTGTTGTATATGAAAAAATCGATATCGGAGATGGTAATTACAGTCATATTGTTCTTGCTGGAGAATCTATCTATTCCGACTACAAATATATGTACGACCAAAAAACAGAAGTTAGCTTCTATAATGGTGGTATCCAATATGGTCAAGTATTTGTTAATAATATACTAAATCACTTACTTGAAACAATAGAAATACCAACTCCAACTCCAACTCCAACTCCAACTCCAACTCCAACTCCAACTCCAACTCCAACCCCAACAGAATCTGGAATGAGCTTACCATTTGTACTCCTTTCTCTACTAAGTATAGGATTATCAATAGTATTCATCAATCGAAAGAGAAATTAGATTCTCTTCTTTTTCCTTTTTCCTCAAAAAACTTACATTAGATTTAAAAAATAGATGCACTCTGTATATCTGATGATAATTACATCTCTTATTTATGCTGCAGTTTCTTTATGTATAATCATAGCTATGATTGTAATCGTCTTCAAGAGACAATATGAACTAGCTTCATCAGCAGTATATTTTATGCTTGGGATTCTTTTTGGAATTGCTGGTTGGATTATTGGTGATATGTTCCAGATTATTTTCAGCAAGCCTGGTAATGAGGTTGTTGTACTTGTCTTTTCAGTTATAGCAACAATCAGTAGTATGCTTGCTATGGGGTCAACTGTTTTATTTGCAAGAGTTTTGAGTGCAAGAAGAACTTTGAACTCCAAAACAGTTGTAGTAGGAAGCATTCTTTTTGGTGCAACAGTTTTTCTAACTCTAACCGCAGGTTACCCAAATACTGTAGATAATTTCATTAGTTATACAGTCAATTCAACTGACTATGCAACTTTAGATTTTATAGTCACAGAAGCACACTTTATCTGGATTATCTGTGATGCAGCAATGGTGTTATATGCCGGTGGAACTTTAGTTTGGTATCTGTCTCGTCAGTATAGATTCGTTGAAGAGAAACACAAGAAGATACTAGCATTCATGATTGCAGGAACCATAATCGCATTTATCGTCAGCGCAGTTCTCTATTCACTCTATGCTTTTGCAAAAATAAAAGCGACACTTCATCTAGAGTTGGTTTCAGCTTCGATTGGTGCGGCTATGATAGGTATAGGAATGATTGTTGGAGGAAAACGAGCCCTTTATGGATCATCTAGAGTCTATTCCGTTCATGTTTTCAGTAAATCAGGACTGAGCATTTATGCAGGTCTTTTTGAAGGAAAATATGACGTGAATGAGCATTTAATTTCTGGAGTAGCTACAGCTATTTCCAACTTTGCAGGACAGTTGATAGGTAAAGATGTTGTTCCTAGAGAGATTGATCTTGGAGATTATTCTTTGATGTTAGAAGAGAAGGGTGAATATATCGGCTTCATCATCTGTGAATTTCCCTCAGTTATGATTAGACAAGGTCTCAAGAATATCATGAAAAACTTTGATCCTGAAATGAGTATCGATGATATCTCTGAATTTGTAGATGACTACTTGCCTTATGGTAAACCAAATGTTATGGATCTGTTTGAGGACTTTGATTCTCAATAATCTTTAGAACAACACTCAAATATTCTTCTTTTTTCTTCTTTTTATGGAATATGGAATCAGAGGAAGATTGGCCATTTATTATGACACCAATTCAAAGCTACAAATTATTGAAGACCCACTTATTATTGTGGAAGAAGAGAAGATTGTAGAAATTGGAACTTACGATGAAAAAAGGTCTAATCTTTCAGGTCATGATATAATTGGCGACTCCAACCAGTTACTTATTCCAGGATTAGTCAACTGCCATACCCATATCGCTATGACTTTATTCAGAGGAATAGCCGATGATATTCCACTAAAATCATGGTTAGAAGATCACATCTGGCCATTAGAAGCCAAACTGGTTGATGAGGATGTTTACCAAGGAGCACTTCTAGGGAGCATTGAATCTGCTCTAAGTGGAGTGACAGCTGTCAATTCTATGTACTGGTATCCTGGTTTCGAAGCAAAAGCAATTAGTGACATAGGATTAAGAGGTTATGTTGCAGCTCCAATTTTATCAGGGATAACGTCTTTTGAAGACGCTTATGATATTATAGAAAAACACCACCATACTTTGAACGAACAAATTAGAGTTACATTTTCCCTTCATTCTCCTTATACTGTAACAATTGAAGACTTCCAGAAAGCTCACCAATATATACTCGATTACAATGAAAATAATGATAAACCCGATTTATTCATCCACACCCATCTAGCAGAATCTTCTACTGAAATGGAAGATAGCAAAAAGTTCAATGAGAAGAATGATCAGAATTATCCTGATGTAGAAACACCAGTAGAGCTCTTGGACTCAATTGGGGTTTTAGATGATAAAATGATAGCTGCACATTGTATTCATGTTACTGGAAAAGACATAAAGATTCTCAAAGAAAGAGGTACAAGATTATCACTCAATCCTTTATCAAACGCGAAATTAGGTAATCATATGCCACCTTTTCCAGACATCATTAAAGAGGTTGATAGGGTGGGATTAGGGACAGATGGTCCTTCTAGTAATAACACTCTAGATTTATTTGATACCATTAGATTTTTAGCACTTTATTACAAAGGATTTCATCACAGTCCAACTATCATTAAATCTCAAGAGATTTTCAAGTTGGCGACACTAGGAGGAGCTAAAGTATTGAACTGGGATGGAATTGGTACTTTAGAGAAAGGATCCTTAGCTGATATAGTTACTGTTAATCTGAAAAAACCACACTTAACACCTAGTAAGAATCCCGATTACGTTCTCAATCATTTTGCTTATTCGATGAAAGGAAGTGATGTTAGTAACGTTTTAGCTAATGGTTCGCTTATTGTTCAAGATTCAACACTTATCAATAGAGATATTGAAAGCACTATAGAAGAAGTAGAAAAAATAACTCAAAGATTAGTTTCTAAATAGGATTGAGAATGTTTCAAGCTTAGTAAAACAATTCCAGCAATTGTTATGACCAATGAAAGCCCCAGAAATATTTGTTGAACCAAAATAAGAGAACTCCACTCTAGTAAAATTATTCCTCCAAAGAGTATAGGAAAGATTGTCATTACGCCATTGTAAATTGGCATTATATTGGAAACTTTTCCTTCTTTAAATGCAAACTGCAAGCTCCCTGTAGACAATAAAGCTGTTGCCAATACTATAATTATATAGAAAATTATAATCACTAAATCAAGATTGATATTGCTCTCAGACGACCAAACAGTAATCCCCTTAAAAGCGATAGCTTGAATTCCTGCCATCAACCCAGCGAAAATTGCTATATCAAATGGTTTGATTTTCTTTCTAAATAGAACGGGTACAAAAGTAAAAGTTACAGCAACAAGTAAACTCCCAAATACAACAATTGCACCATTGACAGAATGTGATACTCCTTTCCATTCTACCCACTGAAGATCTCTTACTCCATAATTCATCATTATTGATGAAACCACTATACCAACAATCACAAGAGCGAAACCCACCAATTCCAATTTCTTCAAAGATTCCTTTAGATCGAAGTGAGCGTATACAATTAGTACAATTAGACCAAAACCAGATAATGGTGCTACTGCACTTAAAGGAGCCCATAATAATGCTAGATAATAGAAACCCATGCTTGCAATTGTCAAAAAGAGACCTAGTAACCAGAGCTTATTTGTTAGAATTGATTTGAGTAAGTTTAGAACCCCTTCCTTCTTTTCTGGAGGTAACTTCAAGATAGCTTTTTTCTCTAAAACAAAACCTATGTTGTATAGAGCTGTAAATATCAACCCAGACACAATTGATATCCCGAAAAGTAGGCCACCCATGAAGAATGGAAGAAGAACTACCTTTTAGATTTTGTCCTTTATATGTTATCTACTAATAAAATTTAATAACAAGCACAATTCATTCATTTTCCATGGATATGAAGGATCTCTTTATTATATTAGTTGCAGGTTTTACTAATTATAAGCGAAAGTATCCGATTTATGAGGAGAGATTTAGCAAGGAAAATTTCGCTCATACAACTAATTGGAAAAGATTTTCAATAGATGAACATCTTGAAGAGATAGAATCAATTATTCCAGGAAATCGAGAATATATTCTAGTAGGATATAGTATGGGGGGTTCTAACATTTTAGAACTGCTTGGAAGAAAACATCTCCCTAAATGCAAGGGAGTAGTATTAGTTGGTTCTGCCCATATCCAAGATGTACATTGGTTCCTCAACTTCATGTTTCTTCTACCAGTTCCAATTATGTATCTTTTTGCAATAATCTTTGCTCTGCTATTTCCAATGAATCTAGTCATCGCTGGATTCAATTTGAAAAAAGCAGTACCAGCTTCTTTTGAAGGTCTTTATATGTTTATAAAACATGGTGCTCGAAATATGAAGAAAGAATACAACCAGTGTATCAGAAAAGTTGGTAGAAATTTGAGTGATATAAAGGTTGAAAACAAGGATATCCCTCTCTTAATAATACGTTTAGAAAAAGATATGATGGTTAAAGAAGAACACTATGAGACCATTTTAACTTGGTTTAATCAAACAAAAATTAGAGTCTTACCTCCCGATATTATTCATTTAACCCATCGGCTAGATGGGTTATTTATTGATATGATAGAAGAGGAAAAAGAGTTCTTTGGTATTAAGTAATTACCTATTTTATATCAAAAAAACAACTTTTTAAATGGACTTCTAACAATAGCTTTGTGTATTCCGAAACATTTGAAGCTGAAATAGTTAAGCTGAAAACTGACAAAATCAGTGGTTCAGAAGAGATTGTTCGTAAAGCTATTCATATTGTTAAACAAGAAATAGATAATGATCCAGCAAAATACGGCAACATCAAGGATTTAACTGAAATGCTTCGAGAAGTTGTGAATATAAAGAAAGAAATGTCTGCTCTTCGAAATGTTTTGATTTATTTTATCGATTTCTTTCACAAAGGAGTAATTGTTGAGAAATTAGCAGAAAGAGTCATTGCTAAAATGGATGAACAAAGAAGCAATGTCAATGAAAAGCTCTTGCCAATAATTTCCAAGTGTAAAAACATCATGACGTTTTCAAGATCAAGTACAATTGTTTATAGTCTTAAGAAATTGAGTGAAGGAGTAGATAAAGAAAAATTACCAGAACTAACAGTCTTTGAATCAAGACCCGCTTTAGAAGGCAAAAAACTTGCTCTGGAAGTAACACAGTTTGGATACAAAGTGAATTATTTAGTTGATGCTGCAATGTCTATGGCTATGATCACTCTCAAACCTGATCTTGTATTAATCGGAGCAGACACTATATTTCCAAATGGAAATGTTGCGAATAAAATAGGTTGTCATGCTTTAGCTTTATTTGCTTATCAACATAAAATCCCGTTCTATGTTGTCAGCTCTACCTTAAAGTTACTACTAAAAGCAATTCCATTTACAGTTCAAAGTTATACTTCAAAAGACATCTGGGCTAAAGACAAACCTGAAGGAGTCAAGGTTTACAATCCTTATTTTGAAGTCATTCCTGAGAACTTGGTCACTGGTTATATAACAGAGTATTGTTTCAGCAAGAACATACCAGATGTCAGAGTCGTATTAGAAAAAGGATATATCCATGAAATGTATGACTAGAAAGTCTAGATGTTAATTGTTATTCTTCCCCCATATATTTAAATAATGTAAAATAGATAGTTAGCGATTGATATAAACTGTTTTCAGTTTATTAAATAGAGGTAATATAAATGAAAAAAAAAGCTGTATTTATTCTATCTTTGTTAGGTCTATCTATATTTTCGTTTACAATGAGTACTTCACTAGCAGAGTATGAAATTAGTTATCTAGATTTTACTTACTCAGATAATTTATCTCCTGGTGAATCAGTTGCTTGGGAGATTATGAAACTAGAAAAAGAAGATCTATATGAATGGGAAATAAAACCGGGAATAACTATGGAGTTAGGCGACATCCTTAGAGTTAACATCACAACAGATCCGGATGAATTAAACCTTACTACGTTTGAAGAGATACACACCACAACTGAAGAATGGGCGAATTTCTATAAAAATGACGATTATCTAGGAAACGATGCATCCGCACTAGACTGGGGTGGCTCTCTTTATCCTGGAACTTTACTCTGGGGTCCAGTATTCTGGATGTATTTTGTACCTGTAACTCTGCAAAATGCAACTGCAAGTGTTGATTTCTTTGATTTTGTAGTAGCGCATTTTGAAGTGTTTAAATTTAATGATCCAGGTGGATCATATGATATTGAAAAGAAGGACAATTTGTTAATAATATCTGCAGAGGAACATATTGATATACCAGGTGGAATTTTTGGAGGGGATTATAAATTTGATTCAGTCATGGAAATTAGCTACAACGTTGAATGGGGTACTTTGGATAAACTAGAAATTGCTGAAACCATAGATAGTAGTGCAGGAAAAGAAAAATTCGAATTAATACTTTTGAACACTATCAGTACTCAAAGTATTCCCTTTAATTGGGCATACGGTATGATAGCTCTTTTTGTTATCGGATTAGCATATATTCTAAGGAAAAAAGTACATTAAAGGAAAAAGAGTTTAAAATTTTCTTCCTTCTTTTTTTATTATTTTTAAAAATCTATTATACCATAGAAATTCTTCAAATTAGAAGAGAAACAGAAAAAGAAAATGTTTATGAAACTTATGAGTAAGAAGGATTAGCTTCCTTCCCAATCAGTTTTCAACATTTGATCTTTATCCTCTGGTACGACCGCTTCAACATAATAAGCAATTTTACCGGCCCATCTAACCTCTCCAGTTCTGTAAATTGGATTGGATCGGATATTTCTCAACGTTGAAACTGGGATGTTGTATTTCATGCTCAAGGTTTTCAAAGAAGAGAATGGATTATCAAATTCACCAAAAAGCCTTCGAATTAACCCTCTTTTACTGTCGTCAATTATTAAGCTACCTTCTTCATCCACAGCATATCCGAAAGGTGGTCTTGACATGACTTTTTTCGAATTTATTCTTCGTAACATCCCTTTGTATCTCTTCTCACGATATTTTTCAAGCTCCATTTCACCAAATAAATCTTTAACTCGCGCAATTGCTTTGTTATCTTCATCGTCAAGACAGACTATCGGCACTTCTTTCTTCTTTAGTAGAATTCTAATGTACCCTAAAATGTCTACATCTCTTGATAACCTATCTCTGGATTGACTCCACAATTCATCAATTTCGTCATTATTTACCATTCTTAATACTTCTAGAAATCCTTCTCTATATTCAGGATCACTATCACCAGGAGTATCTTCATCACGAATGATCTTCACTATCTCCCTGTCCCCTACTTGATAGATTTTAGCTGAAACATCATCAATTTGAGTCTCCAAACCTGATTCTTGATCAGCTGTTGATGTTCTTACATAAATTACGCATCGAATCATAATAACCTTGTTGAGAAGGTTTAGACCTTAACTATAAGATTTGTAATATCTGAAGAACATGAACCTTATCTCTCTTCAAAAACGACTTGTTCAACCAGTCTTTTATCTTGTTTCTTTGTTAGATACCTATAGATAAAATATTCAACTTTCTCGATTGCTTCATCATAATCAATTGGTAATTCTCTACCACTTTCTTTCAACTGAATAAGCTTAAGTCTTAGAATCCCCAGAGTAAGAGCAATTACGCGATTTCTCTCATATAGTTCATTTGCTTTTAGTCTAATCAAAGCATAGTCTTGAAATAATCCTGAATATTCCTTGCTTAATTCAGTGAATATCTCTTCATCTTCAGCTCTCTTATTAGATACATCTTCCATAGTCCATTCTGCAAGTTCCTCTGGAATCACCTCTAAATAGTACAAATAGTAAGCTAAATCGCTAGCAAGAATGCTTTCATCATCACAAGGGATTTTATCTTTTAATTTTACTTTGTACATGGTTGTACCTATCTTCATATCATCATCCCCCAGTTAGGTCTTTTACAATTTGTTCAATTTCGATAATTGTATTGTAATCTCGGTCGTACTCCACTAAAGCATCTTCTAATATGATAAGATGATCTTTAATTTTAATCAGATCAGACTTTCTTTCTTTCAACCTATGTTCAAATTCTGCAAATTTCATTACTTGGAGAAAGAAATCTCTGAATTCTACATCTTGAGATTGAGAATAATTCTTTTTCCAAGCTTGGAAAATTATATGTATTACTTCCGGATATTTGGATAAAACTTCCTTCTCTGGAATATTGTTTTTTCGAGCATAATTCTTGATTCTGCGGCTCTGTGTAAAATTAAAGGTAATTTGTTTTATATTTTTCATACCTTTCATGTTAAGGTCAAAAGCAAACTAGATAAAGATTTAGTTAGTTTGAGCAGTTTTAGCTGTAGGCTTGCATTGCTAAGTAATTAAAAACGATGGTTAAAGGTAGTTCATAACAGTCAGCATCTAGATTCGAGGTTTCATAAAAAACCAACTCCCTATCAACTATAGATGAGTAAACTATACGTTCCGCAACTTCTTTTCCAAGATAGACTCCCTTACCTCTCAAATCAGATTTATTGATAAATACCAATACAGGAATATTCCTTTGTTTTCTTGATTCTTCTAGATTTACCATATCCAGATAATGAACAATTTTTTCTAATGAAGAAATATTTGTACCATCAGCCATGATTACAACAAGATTAGCTCCTTTGATGGCAATATCTTGCATGAAATCAAATCTATCTTGACCTGCTGGGTCATTGAAAATAACTTGAAAGGCTGAATCTATAGATTCAAAGTCCAGAGTATCAATTTCTTTGAATTTTCTAAGAATCACTTTGTTGAAACGTGTTAACACTATTACTGAATTTACAACATTCAACGAGATTGTTGTTGTACTAGATGTAAAATTGCTGTATTTCAAAGGTGTAAAATCTAAATTACTACTCACTTCTTTGAATAACCTTCTCGCCACATCATTTCTGCTGATATTTCCAAAAAGAGCTTCAAGAAAAGTAGTTTTGCCAGATCCAGTTGTCCCTAAAATTGTAATTTTCTTTAGGGTTAACGGGGTCAACATATTCATTCTAGCTACTCCTCTGATAAAGTGTTTTGTTCCGTAAAATTATACTTAGTATCCTTTATAAAAAATCTGATAGTACAATCAAGAATAGAATCTTACATATTATGAAAAAGAGAAGTGCTCTTCTTTATTCAACATAGTAGATTGATTGTCTTGCATCTCTTAAATGAGGTCTCTGATTGATTACTCCTTTCCCTTTCAGTATAGCAAGAGCATTCCTAACAGTACGGTTAGGCAAACCCGTACTTTCTATAAGTTCTTTTTGAGTCATTTCTCCTTCTGTCAATAGAAGTTTAAAGATATATTTTGCTGAAGGTGGAACTCCTTGGAGATTGCGCAGGTCTAGTTCGACTAAGCGATTTCGAAGTTTAGCTAATATATTTCTCTTAGCTTGGAACCGCATAATCTTTGCAGTTGATGACGATTTCCTTATCAAAACCTCTTCATCAGCTTGTAATCTTAATTGACCATCAATAATAACTTCAATCTGAGATCTTGATTTCATGTTAACAAGTTTAACTTCTGAACCTGATGGCAAAACCAAAGGAATGTGATCTTTTCCCAAGGGATTAACTGGAACTACAATGATAATATCTGGATTTCCAAAAGCAATTGGACCTCCAGAGGATAGAGCATAACCCGTACTTCCTAGAGCAGTAGATATTATTATACCATCTGCCCTTCCTCTATACAGCTGATTCTTGTCGACTATAAGAGTATAGTTCATCAGAAGAGCTGAGTCTTTAGGAAATATAGCGATTTCATTTAATGCAGGTACGGGAAGATTACTTTTCAGATCTTGAAATACTATTTGGTTGTAATTATCTACATCATACTTTTGAGAGAGCAAAGCTTGCAGGGTTTCCTTTACATTTAGAGGATTAATTTCTGTAAAAAAACTGATACTCTCAGAAGATGCTGAAACGATAGGTATTGAATTGCGACACAGGAATATAGCTCTCAAAAAAGTTCCTGTATCTCCTACTGCAATTAGACAATTAACCCGATGTGTTGAAAAATCTTGAATTTCATTTTCCCAATTATCTTTTCCAAGCTCTTTATCTTGAAGTTCTAAGATACTCAAAGAAGGATCTATTTCTAATAGGACTTCTTTAATTTCCTTAGCAAATAACTGAGCGGTTTGTTCTTCAGCAATATAAAGAGCAAGATTCATTCTGACCATCTAATTTCTATTCTTCTTAATATATATTAGAGACTTATTTATCCTTTTCCTATGCAAATAATCTGGATGACGCTACATCATTTCTAATACAGTTTATGATGTACTTTTGTGTAACTGTGTAATTAAAAAAAGGTTTGTGGGGTTTTTATAGACAAAGCAAGATGAAGTAGGGATGAAGAGTTATCCTCGAGCAGAAGTGATGGAAGCTCCAACTCACACAGCTTTGAGCACACTCTGCCATCAAACAAAGAATCTCTACAATCGAGCAAATTATCTGTGTAAACAACAGTTACTGCAACAAAAAGCAGCATATTCTTATTATGAGTTAGACAGGAAACTGAAGAAGGAAACATGTTACCGTATACTTCCCGCTCACACAGCTCAACACACGCTCAAACTACTTATCCGAAACTGGAAAGCCTTCTTCCAAGCTAGTAAAGAATGGAAAAAGCAACCAAATAAATTCCTCGGACCACCTCGCCCTCCTCACTATAAAGCACCTGATGGGGAGACAATTGCGATCATCTCTAATCAACAAGCAAAGATCAGCAATGGTCGGTTAGTGTTGCCTAAGAAAATACCGTTTACCATCAAGACTAGATTGAAAGCTACAGATAATCTACGAGAAGTGAGAATCGTTCCGAGAGGAGTAGGGTATACCGTAGAGATCATCTATCTCAAACACATCCCCAAGCAAGTGCAGAAGAATACCAAACGAAAAGGTGCACTTGATCTGGGCTTAACCAACCTCGTTACCTTTGTGGATAATATCGGCTCACGCCCGATTATTATCAAGGACGAGGGGAAGGGAATCAAAAGTATCATGCAATATTATCTGAAAAAAATCAGTCAATTACAAGAACAATATGCACAACAGCAAAGAGTCCAACTCCAGCAGAAGAACAAGCTCCGATATGGGCCAGCTTATTTTCAAGTTAAGGAAAAGTGGAGAAGAAAGGTTAAAGACTGTTTCCACCATTTAAGTAGATTTTTAGTCAATTTGTGGCACAAACGAGGTTTACGCACTATCTATATAGGTTATAATCCAGGGTGGAAGCAACAAATTAGATTAAGGAAGAAGACCACCCAGATGTTTGTTATCGTCCCCTATCACAAACTCCTTTCTCTGCTCAAGTATAAAGCAGAGGAGCGAGGAAT
>JAAFKJ010000171.1 GCA_021399395.1 Candidatus Heimdallarchaeota archaeon | reverse complement strand
TCTAAAGCAAGTCTGTTTACATCATTCTTGATTTTTCCTTTACCAGGACGAAATGACATTTTCTCTCTGGATTCAATATAGAGGATATCAAAATCCTTGATAGCTTCCATTAATACTTCCTCCCAACCTGGAACAATCGTCCCCCATCCAGGTATGATTACGAAAGTATATCCATTGGCTTTTTCTTTTGGAGCTTTGGTGGTCAGAATTTTTACCTCTGAACCATCAGAAACCTTAACAAATTGTTCCGTTGCAGCTTCTTCGAATTCTGAGATTAATTTCTGGTTAAAGACATGCTCTTGTTTAGACATCACATGAGGGAACAAAAAAGCTTGATTATAATATTTGCTCTAGAACAATTCCTCAATTCGTATTTGCAAAGTTTGCACCTTAATCTACTTCATGAATCATTATTCGAAAGTATGGTTATGTGGACCTCTATACCAGCCTCTCAATAGTCTTGGTTTTAGTTTAAGTATGGTAAAGTCTGGATCGTCATAGCCTTTAGGATAGTAAACCTTCCAATTATCCATCCATATTTTTGCTTTGAAATCCATGTCTTCCAGAACTTCAGCTGACCCTTGAAGCATAATTCCTTTTACTTCATCAGGGATACTAAAATACAATGCGATTTTCTGATTCTTCAGAATGTGTTTCAACTTGACAGAAGAGGTGTTTGTTGAGACATATACTGTGTAGGGATCTTCCTCGTATTCTTTAATTACTTGAGCTGGATGAGCAAACTTTTCTTTACATCTTAAATTGAAAACAGCTCTAATAGATGGAAAACCATTGTTATCAATAGTTGCAAGATATGCTGCGTATGGTCTTTCCATTAGTTCATCTAACAATTGTTGAGTTTCATCTTTCAACTTAATCATATAATAAACAGACAGTTTTGACTTTAAAAAACTACTCGCCAGAAATCTCTACTGTCTTCAAACCTGTACCCTCACACATGCCACAAGTTTTAATTCCTGCTCTATAACTCAAACAACTCTTTACAGAATGTTCTGCCATTAAAGTTGATTGTAATTTTACTGAACCAGTACCATGACATAATGAACAAACATCTTTTGAAACTCCTGAATTTATCTTCCTTGAAAGATAGAGACCAATAACTAGTGAAGAGCCAAGTAGAATGAAAATTACCTTCCATAGAATATTAGGTATAAAAATCCCAATTGAAACAAATATGGGGCCAAGGACAAAACTAACAACTGGAAAAATCTTTCTCATGAAATAGGATTTTGTTTCAAGTGCTATCAATAGTTTTTCCTCTTAGAACTGTTATAAAATGATAGGAGATAAGGCATTTAAAACTATATCCATTATTTCAGCTTTCAGAGTGGATTAAGACATCCTAAGAGATACTAAGACAATCCTTGAAGTCTTTTTCGAACTCAGATTTACTCAGCAGATTTTATATAGATTCAATAAACATTTGCATATCGGATTGAAGAATATGAAATCTCAGAAATTCAACTTTTTCTTTATTGAAAATGAAGTTAGAAACAAGACTTTTGGAATTCTAACCACGACAAATTTGGATGGAACTCCTCACACATCGGGTGTGCTATATGGTGTTTCAACACACGAATCCGATTTTGCATTATATATTGTAACAGGAAGAGATTACAAAAAAACTAAAAACATTTCTGAGAATTCTGCAGTTTCGTTCATCATACCCCTTCCTCATCATATCTTACGTTTTGTACCTTCAGCAACAGTTACAATCACTGGTACTGCAGAAATTTTACCAATCGAGAATAAAGAACTTCTTGATATATTTTCTAAGAAGAGAATTCTTCGTTTAATTACTGGCCATCTTACTGCAGAAGAGAAAAAAGAGTTGATTTTCTTGAAAATTAAACCTGACCCTAAGATATTATGTTATGGTGTAGGTATAAACATCATAAAGCTTAGAAGTGGTCATACAGAAGGAGGATATTCAGTAAGAATTCCAAAAGAAAGAAGATGATACATTAAATCTTCGTTGTGACTGGCTTCTCATATCCCATAATTTCTATTATTTCACGCCATCTAGAGTAGATTCGGTTAACATCTTTCTCAGGAAAAGTGTAAGAACTTGGGGTATAATCTTTCACGTTATCTAGATATTCTTCAATAAGTGGTTTAGCTGTTTCATATCCTGGAAGAGATAATTTGTCATAAATCTGTGTCATTGTATCCAGGGGATTTGCTACAAATTTTTCATACCTGATCTCAATAAAATTACCTTCTGGAATAAGTCCCACTTCTTCATAAAACTTCTTGTACATGCCCTCAAATATAGTTAATACAAACTCATCCAAATCAGGATAACTATCCTGTAATTGTAAAATTGTAACAAGTTTCTCATGCATCCTTTTGGTTGAATAAAAAACTTCGAAAGGATTACGCATAATGTGTACAAATTTTGCATCGGGGTATAAATCTAATAGGAACTTAACACGTGCTGTGTCAACTGGACTTTTCATAATCAATCTTTTGTATTTCTTTTTGAGGGTTAATTTTCTGATAACAAAATCAAAACTTTGTTTAATTTTCTTAATCTGTTTATCACTCATATCTTCCAGAGTTGCATACTTATTGTAAAACTCTTGATTTTCTGGGAAATACCCCCCAACATAAGGTGACATTGAGCTTAAATTCGCTACTGCAAAATCATGTTCACTGGGTACATCTGTACTAATTTTCCAATCATCTTGAGGACGAGTCTCAGGCAAAACACTGCCCATAACTTTTCTTAATATCCCTGAAGAATAAAGAAAATGATTTGGGAAGACACTCTCAAAAAGTGTCATAATTGCGAAATCTGGATTGCAGTTAAAGAGATCATG
>JAAFKJ010000170.1 GCA_021399395.1 Candidatus Heimdallarchaeota archaeon | reverse complement strand
CGAAAACCTTTTGGAATCATGGTCTTCAGATATTCATAGCGATGCTTATACGTTTTGTGAATGGATTTTCCAATGAATTCTTTCTTGGTATGAAATATACACCAATAGAGAAATCGCTCGTACTTGGGGTCTTCAGTAACATCGATTATTTCAACAGAAGATTGGATTGGCATTTCTTTATCTCCCATGAAGTTTATTTGAGGAGGGATAAATTCTGATATCTTTAAGAACCCTACAATATAATTGCTTTGCAGTTCTTATTATTTTTACACACTACCAAGATATAATCCTTGTCATCAAGAATGAAGAATTAGAATGCATTTTGATTTACTCTTCTATTTTCTCGCAATAGGAAGTTCAAATCTCCATTTACCATCAAACTGATGATAAGCTCCAGAAACTGCTCCAGCAGTAGGTACTAATCCAATCTCCCCGATTCCTTTAGAGCCAAAACCTAAAACATCTTCGGGTTCCTCAATGATAATAACTTCAACTTCTGGGGTGTCTTTAGCTTTTACAATTTGTAAATCTTTGAATTTCAAAGAATCTGGAATTCCATTAGTTGTTGGGAAATTTTCTGAAAGAGTGTGACCAAGCCCCATATGCACACCTCCTTCTATCTGTCCGGCAACTGCCATTGGGTTGATCGCTTTGCCCACATCATGAGCTGCAATGATTTTTTTAAGAGAACCATTTTCATCAAGAAAAGCCATTTGAACTGCATAACTGAAAGCTAGATGCGTAACAGGATTGTCAATTTTTGTTCCAGGTTTGACAGTGAATTTTGTGATATACTCTCCATGGAATTCTTCACCAACCAAATCCTTCAGTGATTTTGATTGTAATGCTTTTGCTAATTTCTCAGATGCATGCTTCGCTGCCATTGTATCCAAACCTGTTGCTCTAGAAGCAGTTGTCATCCCACATTTGGTTGTTGGATAACTGATAGATTTTACATCCATCCGAGAAGGAGATATATCTGTTAATTCAGAAACAACCTGTGTTAAGATTGTAAATAATCCCTGACCCATTTCAGTAAAACCTGTAAGTATCTCTAACTTCTCATTTTCCAACACTTTGATGAGTACTCTTCCTGTATCCTCAAGTCCGTTTCCAATTCCTGTGTTCTTAATTCCACAAGCAATACCTGTTGGCACTTTGGAATTTTTATACACATCTTTAACAGCATCAAGACACATTTGCATTCCTACAACAGTCTTAGTCATTATCTGACCAGTTGCAAATCTTTGTCCATCCTTCAATATATTTCGTTCTCTGATGTCAAACTCATCAATATCTTTTCCTTCCTCTCTCATTTCCTCAACTATCATGTTGAGACATGTTTCAATCGCAAATGATGTTTGGTTTACACCAAATCCTCTCATCGCTCCACATGGTATATTATTAGTGTAAACTGCTTTTGCGTCTACATCAATATTTGGAACATAGTATGGACCACAACAGTGCCCAGCTGCACGTTCAGCAACTTTAGCGCCGACTGAAGCGTAAGCACCACTGTCTGCAATTAGTTGTAATTTTACAGCTGTTATCTTTCCATTTTCATCTGCTCCAACCTCATAATCCATCGTCATTGGATGTCTTTTAGGATGCATTCTAAGAGATTGACTTCTTGTAAGAACTGTCTTAACAGGTTTCTTCAGAACAAATGCTGCAACAGCTGTTTGAGCTTGACAAGAAAGATCCTCTTTACCTCCAAATGCCCCTCCATTTGATACAAGCTCAACGATGACGTCCTCAATATCTAATCCTAACACTTCAGCAATCTGACGTTGATCCTCATGAATCCCTTGACCCTGACTATAGACATGAACACCTTTCTTTGTTGGCATAGCAAGTGAGCTTTCAACTTCCATAAAAGCATGCTCTATTCTCTGAGTTTTGAATCGTTGTTTGATAACATATTTAGAACTGTTCAATGCCTCTGGGACATTTCCTCTACCAAAAAAGGTGTGGCCTAGTAAATTGCCTTTTTCATGTAATTTTACAGTTTCTGAAGAAAGAGCACTTTCGGGACTAATAATAGGTTCTAGAACCTCATAATCTACTTTGATTTTCTCTACAGCTGCTCTAGCATGTATCATAGAATCAGCAACAACCATTGCTAAAACATCACCAACATAATTGGTTGTTTCACCTTCATTAATGAATATAGGCCAATCGGGAATAATATGTCCGATTGTTCGTTTTCCTGGAACATCTTTTGCTGTAAGAATTCTTACAACACCTTTAGCGTTTTCTGCATCTAAAGCGTTGATTTTAATCACTTTGGCTCTGGGATGCTCGCTCAGTAGAAACGCACCATGAAGCATCTCATCTACTTCCATATCTCCAATGTAAGGTTTCCTGCCAAGAGCCATATCGATCCCTCTGTAGCGAGCAACACTTGATCCAACACCATCTTCTTTAGGAGTGTATTCTCTTTTGAGTCCGTATTGTTCTCCAAAAAGCTGATTTCTTCTTGGAGGACCAGAAATATTAGTGTCTTTAGTTTGCCAATATTCTTCAGCTGTTTCCATAGCGTCTAAGATCCTCTGATAACCTGTACATCGACAAATATTTATCGAGATTGCTTTTGCTTTTTCTTCTCTAGTTGAGGTGGGATGCGAATCAAGGAACCCTTTAATTCTCATAACAATTCCAGGAGTACAGAATCCGCATTGGATTCCTCCTTCTTTAACTAATGATTTTGATATTATCTCTTGTTCTTCTTTCTTTAATCCCTCAACTGTGATAACCTCTTTGCCTTCAATGGATGCAGGTTTCAATCTACAAGAAAGCATTGTTCTCCCATCTATTAGAACGGTACATGCTCCACAAGATCCTTGACCAGAGCACCCATCCTTACAACTCTTTATCAAACATACTTCTCTTAGAACTTCTAGTACACTCATTCCTTCTTCATAATCAGCTGTAATTTGTTCTCCATTAAGAGTAAATGTTACTTCCATTCTTTCACCTTAAATGCTTCCCATTCTTCAATTGTATTGAGGTTGAGTGTAATATTTAAATCCTTTACAGATATAATCTTTGCTTTTTGTTGGTTTATTTGTTTATGAATTTCAAAATCTAGACGAGAATCTGAACTACAAGTGAGTAGATAATCGATAAATTCTGCTGATAGAAAAACAGGATGACCTTTTTTACCCTCAAATGATGGAATTGTTACATTGGCTTCTGAAGTCCTTAAACCTTCTATTAATTGTACCCATACATCTTTTTCAGGACAAGGAACATCAACTGGTAGGATGAAAGCTCCAATTCGGTTTAAGTCTGAAATTTTTGATAAACCACATAGAATAGAAGAAAATGCCCCTCTTTCAGGAAGTGCATTTGTTACCAATTTGAAATCTTTGAGTTCTGGTATTTTATCCAAGTAGATGTCTCTTGCTTTACCTAATACAATAATTATTTCGGAGAAACCGATATCCTGTAAGTGTTCAATCTGTAATGATATGAATGGTTTTCCTTTATAGTTTAGAAGACCTTTAGGACTCCCCATGCGTTTAGAATCTCCAGCTGCCAAAACAATTACTGGTATGTGTTTGAAATTCTCATTCATAAGTAAAACCATTGATATTATTCTTTTGTAATTTTGAATACAACAGGATTTTTGTAATCAGGACAGCAAATTGTAACTGTTTCCGATTCTTCTTCCCAGGGAAAACTCGCCCCCATCCTAATCGCCATAGCATAAGGATAGATTACATGAAAAGCTGCAGAACAAATATTTCCTCGATCTTCTGGATAACTGAACTTATCACCTACTTTGTGGCCAAAATTACACGTTCCAGCTTCTTGAATATCAACAACTTCAATTGTGACTTTCTTATCTTCTGACATTTTAACTCCCTTCTTTCTTCATAGCAGCGAATAATTTTTCTCTAAGTTCTTGATCACTATAACCAGTAGCTCTCTTGATATTATAGGTAACTTGACCAAAATGATTTTGTTCATGCATCATGAGTCCTGCGATAAGATGCGATCTAGGGGTCATTCCAAACATTGATTCTATTTCTTCATCTTCTTGTTCTTCAGATAATTGCTTAATCCCTATCTTAATCTGGGAAGATACTCTGGAAAATTCCTTTTCTACTTCTTCTATAGAGTATTTACCTTCAGGTTCTTGCCCATATTGAATCCCTAAAGGGCTATCTTCTATTTCAACATCTGGAACAATCTTATGCAACCACAATAATGAAGCGAGTAAATGTCTGAAAATATTTTCGGAAGACCATAGTTTTTCTTCTAATTTAGTATGCCAAACATCTTCATCGAGCTCCTTAAACAGCAAGAAGAACCGATTTCTTTCTTTTTCTGTTGCATTATATAAATCAATTAAACGATACATAGTTTAACATCATGAAATCACTTTATAAAAGATATTTGTCATGTAGTAGGTTAGAAAATAAGAGAGGAGAATGGGTAGAGTTCAAAGAAACTTATTATCCAAACAATCAGGTAAAGTACTATAAGAATAACTCCAATTATACTTGGTATTTTTTTCTTTCCTTCTAATAATTTGATACCTGATAGATTAACAGCTCCAAAGATAAACATAAAGATAATACTTGCAGCTAAGGCTACAATCTCTATGTTGAATGCAAGTACAAAAACTATACTCAAAATACCAGAAATTGCTATTGCTCTTGCAGGTACTCTGGTTTTATGATTTATTTTTGCCATAGCTTTTGGAATTATTCCCTCATGAGAAAGCATGTATGATAGTCTAGATGATCCTAATAGAGTTGCATTGATTGCTGAAGCAGCAGAAACGATTGCTGCAAAAACCATTATCCCAATTCCTGCCGTTCCTAAGAACCTCGAAGCTGATTCAGATAAAATCACTTCTTTAAATCCTGCTACACCTTTTGTTCCTAAAACTCCTACTGTTACAATAGCTACTGCGACATATAGAACCATTACAATAATAATTGAAAGAAACATACCTACAGGAAGATCTCTTTTTGGATTTTTCATCTCTTCTACAGAGTTAGATAAAATCTCAAATCCCTCCATAGAAACAAAAATGAGTACAGAACTTGAGACTATGGGGAAAAACCCCTTATCGAAAAATCCTTCGAAATTAGATTTTTGAGTTGCTGTAATGCCTACGATGATATAAAGTACCAGAATTGCTACCTTTGTTAAAACAAGGATATTCTGTGCTCGTGTTGATTCTTTAACTCCTAGAAGATTTATACCAACAAAAAGTAGAACACTGATGAACTGAAAGATAAATGCACTTATTGAAACAGCATATGAAGTTCCTGCAAATAATTCAACACCTTCTGCAATTGGAATGACCTCTCCAAGGTATCTGCCAAAAGTCATAGCATACAAACTAACTGAAAAACTATAACCAAACCATAGAACTATTCCTAAGGTACCTGATAACCATTTCTTATTGAAAGCTTCTTGAACATAGATAAAAGCTCCTCCTGCCTTTGGATATTTTAGAGCTAAACGAACATAACTGAAAGCTGTAAATGAACTAACAATTCCTGCTAGCAAAAATGACAAGAAAGCTGCGGGTCCAGAGTTATTTATTACGAGTCCAAGAACGCTGAAAACTCCACCACCAATAAGTGCACCGACAGCTATACCTAGAGCTTCTTTTAGACCCAGCTCCTTGGACAACTCAACATGATTGCCGTTATTATCGGTGGTTTCTTTTTCAGACATCCGTACCCAACTGAATGAAAGAAATTTTGGTGAAGAATTTAAGAATGTTTGGGTAATTTGACAATTAGTAAAAGGCGTAATTTCTCATTTAGAGGCTTTGTACCCGTTGAATTTAGGTAAAAACTGAAGGTTTAATATCTAACAATTAAATAGAGTATAAATATGATAAATGTGTATAGAAAACTCCCCATGTGTACATATCTATTCCATCCACTAATGTATTTTCCTGCAAAGATTCCAAAAGGTAAAAGTGAGAATAGAACAAATAGTAACATCAAACTTGGAGCGTAAGAAAGTTCTGCAAGATAGGGTACTCCAAAACCATTCGAATAAAGAAAAATAAGTATGACAGTGCACCATGTTAGTATCCAAGAAATTCCAATGAAAGATATTTTTCCTCTGTTATTGTTACTAGATCTTCCTTCCTTAAATGTTAAGAATCCTGGAACTGCAAACAATGGAAGGAGTATACTTAATATTCCTAGAACAATTCCCCACAGCCATAAAACAACTTTTGTTTCTTCTTTCATATATCGTGCAGTTATTTTTTGAATAACAAAATAACCTCCAAAAATAAAATTAATAGCTCCTATGTTGATAAATACAACATTCCAATCTAGTGCTGCGATTGGAAGACCTCTATACAAAGTATGTAAAACTATAATATTCAAAGTAATAAATGTACTAAAAATAACAAGTATAATTAGGATATTGAGATAATCCCTTCGTAAGCTTTGAATATTAAAAAATGAAGAACGAGTCAGGAACCTATCTTGAGGTTCATAATAAACTGATTTTGTTTCTGCATCTCTGGGACTTAGCAATTTCTCCCCTCGATGTTTGAGTTTTGTTTTCTTTGGTATCTCTTCCTCTTTTCTCGGTTGGGAAAGTTTCGATTTTTTATATACCTCAGACTGATAAATACCGATCATTGGACATTCATGTTGTTCTGGAAGTCTATGTTTTGCACAATACATTCGGTCACAAAGTTTACATTTGAAAGGTAAAGATTCTTCCTCTTCGCATCCAGGAACATCGCATGACTTCATCTAATTCCCATCTAGCCTTCCTATTTAAAAATTTGTTCTATCTCATGTGATGAATGCAGATACCTGGTGATAGTAATTTGTCTCTAATCTTACTTGATAATGATTTGACTACTATTCTCTGCCAGAAATTTGTTTCTTTAGTTTTTCCAATTATTACTAAATCTGGCTCATCCTTTTCGAAAATAGATTCAAGAGAAGATAAAACTCTGTGTCCTAAAATGAAGCGTGGTTGTATAATCTGACCAAAGACCTTTGAAAATTCATCTACATATTCTTTGAATTGTTTTTCTTCTTTTTTAATCACTTTCTCTTTGGCTGCACCAATCAATGGAACTGTTTCTGGAACTCGTGCTATGTGATACACCTTAACAACAGCACCTTTTTGTGGAGCAGCTATCGCAGATGCCCATCTTAGAAGAAATGGATCTCGGTAAGAATAGGGTAAGAGAACTGCAATGTTCTTTAATTTATCAGAATCCTTCTTCATTGTTGGAGGAAAGACTTGAAGAACTTCAGTTTCTATGTGGGGAATGACAGCGTTCGATATACTTGGGATGGTTATTTTATCAAAAATTGTTGGTCTTCTTTTTCCTGACATAATAACAAGGTTGTGTTTCTTATCCATCCAATAGTCAATAATAGTTTTTGGAATATTTTTACCTTTTCTTACTATTAGATCGTGCTCGACTTCAAACTTAGCCAATTTTTTTAAATACCCGTTAATATTCTTACCAGGGTCGGTACCGATGTGTAGCAAATCCAAATGGGAGCCATATTCATGAGCGATATAGAATGCTAGTTCAAGACCTGTACATTCAAAACGTCTACCTCCAATAGGAACTAGAATCCTATCTAGATTCAAGAAAAATTCATCCTGATAATCCGGATGCAATTTAGAAGGTAGCTTAGTCATTCTCTTATTCGATAAACATCTTAACTCATCTAATATAAATTTTCTTCTTACTTCAGAGTGAAAAGGAAACAAGATTTAGATGTTTTTTCTCAAGTCAATTATGTCTTCAGCTGACGGTCCTGTACCTATAATAGATACTTTAGTTTTGGTAACCTCTTCAATAGAGTCAATGAACTCTTCTACTTCACCTTTAATCTGGTCAACATTGTTAGATTTACTAATCTCAGGATATATTATATCAAGCTTAGTTAGAGCAATCTGTGTTGCTCCATTTAATCTAACAGCCTTTCGAGCTAAATCGTAATTGAAGGGAGCTGCTCGTCTAGGTCTGCCTGTAACTGCACCATATTCTACCCATCCTCTCTTCTCAAGCTCCTCTAAAGGAAGTTCTCCTGGGAGTTCACCTGTTCCTACTCGAGTTACATATGCTTTGAAAACAACTATAACCTCGTCTACTTTTGTTGGACCTACACCAATATCTGAACAAATTGCAGCAGCAGAAGTATCTTTAGAAGTTACAAATGGATATGAACCATGAAATAGAGATAACAGAATAGCTTGACTCCCTTCAGCTTGAACTACTTTTCCTTCATCTAATGCTTCATTGATTTCTACGCTCACATCAGTTAAGTAAGGTTCGAGTTCGGGAATATCTTTAGCTAGTTTAAGGGTTCGCATGGCCCTATCTTGATTAGCTGGTCCTGTACCACTGCCAGTGGTACCAAGTTTTTCTTTTAGATGAGCGCTAGTAGTATCAATCTCTTTGTGCTTTTCTTCGATAATTCCAGATTGAAAATCCACACCACATTTAGAATTTGTTTCTTTCATTTCCTTGAGTAAGACCTTTGGATCAACAAGAACTCCAGCTCCAATCAATAATCTTGCATTAGGATTGATGAATCCTGAAGGAATCATTCTAAGTTTATACTCTTTACCTTCGAACTGGATTGTGTGTCCTGCGTTTGTTCCTACACCAGCACGTGCGATTATTGCAGGATTATCCTTCAATGCTAAATAGGAGAGTACCTTTCCTTTTCCCTCATCTCCCCAAAATCCTCCACAAATAACTGATAATGTCATACAAATTGTGTTAGTTTAACTTGTTGTTAAATTTTTCACTATGAAATCGGTTTTTTCTTTTGCAGTATCACGAAATTAATATTAATGTTTGAAGTATTTATTAATAATGGAATCAGCTGTTCTTGACTTTGAATCAGATTATTTTACCTTATTTAAGCTACAAGAAGGAGTTTATGCTGCAATAGCTAAAGACCATTCAATAACAGGAGCAAATGCTGGTTTTTTTGATTTAGGAGATTATGTTGTTCTATTCGATACCATGACTGCACCTAAAGCCACTCAAGATCTGATTAGGGGTGCTCAATTCTGCTGTTCGAAGGAGATAAGACTTGTTATAAATAGTCATTTTCATGGTGATCATATATATGGAAATCATGCCATATCCCCCTCTATCCCAATAATTGGGAGTTTAGATACTGTAAAAATGATCAAAGAATATACTATGGAGAATCTAGCTAAATATCAGAAGGAAGCACGTAAAGAGATAAAGAGTTTAGATGTTCAATTAAAGACAGAAACTGATAGTTCTAAATTGTTTGAAATCAATAGTGATTTAGATTTTTATCTAACAATCTCTCAACATAGTTATAATTTGCGTCTCCCAGATTTAATATTCAACAAAGAGCTGCAAATCCAAGGAAGTAAAAGATCTGTTCAAATAATAGATGTGGGTGCAGCACATTCTGTAAGTGATAGTATAGCGTATTTACCAGATGATGAAATATGTTTTATGGGTGATCTGCTTTTTGAGAATGTTGACCCAAGTTGGTTAGATAAAAAATCTGTAATACCATTTGCTGTTAATCCCAAAAATCATCTCAAGGTATTAAAAAAATATGCAGATAAAGAATTGAAATATGCAGTTCCTGGACACGGTAAGTTGGCCCCCTCAAAATTGATATTTAAATCTAATATCGAGTTTCTAAGACTAAAGTATCCAGATGCATTCTCATAGCATCAGAGAAGAAAAACGCTTATAAATTGGTAATTTATAGTCACTAAGTAACAATGTCTGTCTTTGGAACTGTAAAAATTGTCCTCCTTGGTGATGCAGCTACAGGTAAAACAACTCTGAAGCGTAATTTTATGGGCTTACACTTGGAAGAAGCTTATATGAGCACTTTGGGAGTAGACCTAGCATCACATAAGCATGTTGATGAAGATATAGAAATAACTTTTCAGATCTGGGATCTTGGAGGACAAAAGGAATATCACAAACTAAGAAAGAAACAATATGTAGGATCAGAAGGCGGATTATTAGTTTTCGACAAAAGCAGACTAGAGACTTTTGCAAGCTTATCAAGATGGCTTGAAGAAATAAATAGTTCATTGAGTACAAAAATTCCGATTTACCTCCTGGGAAATAAAGATGACTTAATGGAAAAGGAGCAAAATGCGCTATTTGATTCTCAGGCAAAAATATTTCTTGAGGAAAATATGAATAAATTTGAATTTCTGGAACTAATTGATTATTTCTCTACATGTGCTTTGACAGGTTCAAATGTTAATGAAGCATTTCTTGATTTAGGTAGAATAATAATGCGAAAGAAGAGCGACGCGATGAAGATATAACCTCTCATTCATAACATTTTTAAGAAGTTGGGAAAAAATGGGTGTGTATTACTATGGCTGATGCTGCATTTGATTTTGTTTCAATATTAGCAATGTTGGGACCTGTACTTGTTTTTATAGGCCTATACTTAGGATTCTGGATTTGGGGGAGATTTGCAAATAAGAAGAAGAAAGAGCAATATTTCGAAGATGTTCTAACAGCGATGGACCCACATATAATGAATTATTCTCGAAAAGATCCAAACGATAGACAAGTTGAAATTAGATGCCAACTGAATGAAGATTTCATCGTTACGAGTGCATCTGCTTGGTTAATACTTCTCCCAAGAACTAGTTTTCCAACAATGCTTGTTGATGGATTGTTCTTCAGAAATAAAGACTCTTTTGGATTAGCTGCCAATTTTCAAGATAAACCACGTGTTCTCTTTGAAGTGATTCCATATAAAATGAAATCTGCAATAAAAAAAGACTTCGATTACCTAGTAGAGATTGATGACCTTGCTACTCCAGATGCAGAAGTCAATGGTAATTTTCTAATCAAATCTAATAAAGGTCGAGCTATCAACCAACTCATACGAAGCAATTCGTTCATCAAAGCTTTATCTGAATACCCCAAGGAATTACAATGGATTTCAGTCAGAACCGATGAACCTCACTTTGAACTTAAATTTAACCTTACTAAACAACCTGCTGATTTGTTGGTACTAACAAAGTTCGCAATGACTGTATTGAAATTCTTTGCAAAAGTTACTGAATCTACAAAAAATCTCCCAATTCCAACTGTGTTAAAGAAGGAAATTAAGAAACTCTCTGAGAAAGAACTTAAGAAAGAAGAGAAACAAAAAGAGAAGGAAATGCAAGAAAGGGAGAAAAGAAGAGAAAAAGAACGTAATGAAGAAGAAAAACGAGCAAAGAAAAGAGCTAAAGAAGAAGAGAGAGCTCGAAGGAAAGCTAAATAGTTTTTTCCTCTCTTTTACTATTTTTCCGCGAATTATTTATAAATATGGGTGGAAGATTCATATTGAATATTATATTAAATATCATATAATAATTTCAACTATTACAACTATTTTTAATATAAACCATTAATAAAAGTTGGAAAAAAATGGCTGAAACAAAAATGAAAGTTATTGTTGATAGTACTTGTGATTTGCCTAAGGATTTAATAAAAAAGTATGATATTGATGTTGTTCCAGTATACATCCAACATCAAGAAAAAACCATGGCAGACGGGGTAGATATAACCATACAAGAATATTATGATTTATTAAGAGAAGTAGATGAACTACCAACAACTTCTGCCCCTGCCCCTAAGGATTTTCTAGAAAGGATAGAAGCAGCTTTGAAGAATCATTCTTCAGTGTTCATTGCTACTGTAACCTCAAAACTTTCTGCAACTTTTCAATCAGCGAAAATTGCAGCAAAGAGAATAAAGGATGCTAAAGTACATCTTATCGATTCTAAATTTGGCTCCGGTGTGCTTGCTTTTCTCGCATTAGCAGTTGCTAAGCTTTCTAAAAGAGGAGTACCAGAGAATGAGATAATAAAGAAAGTAGAAGAATTAAGAGACGAATCAATTCTAGTTGGTTATGTTGAAACATTAGACAATTTCAAGAAATCAGGAAGGATCTCTAATCTTAAATTCTGGTTAGGTGCAGTAACTAAAGCAAAACCTCTCCTTGAATTAAAAGATGGAATAATCCAAGCATGTGGGAAAGCCACTGGGAAAGTAAAAGCTCAAAAGAAAGTTATTGCTGAGGTTCTAAGCAGAACAAAGAAGAACCAGAAATATGATATTATGATTACACATGGAGATGATTCAGAAGCAGCTGAATTACTGATGAAACAATTTGAGAAGAAACTTTCTTTAGGTGAAAAACTCATCAATTATCTTACTCCAGCTTTAGCAACTCATCTAGGAATTGGAACTGTAGTAATCTCTCTCTCTCCCAGCATCTAATTAATCAAATTTCCTTAGCTTCAAAGGATAATGCTTCATAAATTATCGGATAGATGAAATTAGGTATATCTGATGCCATCAATCCATCTCCAAAGTTTTTAGCTGCTAATTCTCCTGCTGCACCTGAGATATATGCAGCTAAGCAAGCTGAAAGAAAAGGATCTCCAAGAACAGATAGTAGGGAAGCTACAATACCTGTAAGAACATCCCCTGTTCCACCAACAGTCATACCTGGATGGCCTGTTTTATTGAATTTAGTTGTTAGACCATTTGATATAATATCCACTTCTCCTTTGAGTAGGATTGTAGTTTCCCATTTTTTAGCTACTTCTGAAACGATTTTTGAATCTGATTCTAGCTCACCGGTTAATTTTTCTTTGAATAAGGTGAAAAATTCACCTCGATGAGGAGTTAGAATTGAATCATGATATTTGAGAAGAAAAAGATGATCTTGTTCCATCATACTTAAGGCACTTGCATCAATGATTATTTGTCTTCTTACTTTTGATTTCAAAAATTCTAGAACTGTATCCTTGGTTGTTTCGCTATTCATCATTCCAGGACCAATAACAAAACAAGTATTCTTTAATCTGGGATGACTAAAGATTTTTTCAATATCTTGTGGTTCTATTTCATCAGTGTGTGCGGGAATAGTAATGAAATCAGGAGAAAAAGAAGAAACAGTTGAACGAATATTCTCTGGAGTAAGAATGAAGATTAAATCTGATCCAGTCCTAAATGCTCCGAATCCAGATAGAGCAGGAGCACCGATGTAATCCTTTGACCCTGCAATTATTGTAACCACACCATTCTGCCTTTTATGACTATCTGCTTTTCTTCTAGGATAAAACCACTTCAAGTCTCCAATTCCAACATACTTCTCACATTCTTCTGGAATTCCAATATCTCTTACAACGATTTCTGCATCATCAAAATGACCTTTTTGAATTTTATTTCTCCCCAAACAAACTATCTTTTTAGCATTTCTTACATAGAGAATGTTATTTTCAATAGGATCATAACCAGACGGAATATCCAAAGCAAAGATGTCAGTCTTACAGTTTTGGTTTAGAAATTCTATTGTAGACTTATACGGTTCTCTTATTTCTCCTCTAATTCCAATCCCAAAAATAGCATCAATAAGAAGATAGGTTGAATCATACTTTAAAATAATTGACTCTACATCTTCACTCTTCTTCAGATAGAACCAGTTTATCTTCTGTTTTGATATCCTCTCATAATTCTTCTGAGAAGCCGCAGAATTGAATTTGTCTTTATTCCCTATTAAGACAAAGTCACATTCATAATTCTGCTCTAACAAGTGTTGTGCAGCTGCCAAAGCATCTCCGCCGTTATTGCCAAAACCTGCGAGAAAAACAAGTTTTCTTTTTTTGGTTTGTTCAGCTAGTTTGTGAATCTCTTCTGCAACAACCTTACCTGCAATTTTCATCATTTCAAATATTGAGGTTCCTGTGGCAAAGACATTATCTTCTAAAGCTCTAGTCATTTTAATGGTAAAAACATCATTCGGGATGGATTTCATTAAATCAATGTAATCTTCGTGTCTAATAAAATTTTCACTCATAGAAAAAGAAAGGAAAGATCTAGACTAAGTCACCATACTTTCGTGCTTTTTGTTGCTCCTTGTCTAGCTCTAGATGCAAATTTTTCAATAACTCCCTACTTTTTTTAACAATACTATTATAGTCATTATATGCCGTTTTATATGACTTCAATGAACTTGTAAGTAATTCTTCTTCCAAATTACCACTTTCTACGAATGCCATTGTTTTGCTTAGATTCTGTGCAAAAGTTTGCAGTAGTTTGGTTGTTTCTACTTCCTCTTTATTAAGTTTCATAAGTTTTCTAGTTGTCTTCAGAGGAAAATCGAGACCATCAATTTCTATTAGTAAGTCATACATGAGAGCATCAATTCTTTCCATATTGTTAAACAGCTCTCCCAGTTTCGTTAATTCACCCATAATTTCTTTTTTCTTGACTCCTGTTTTATCTTTGGAAGAAATAATTTTCTTGATTAAACCAATTACACTTGGACTGATTTCTAAAATTTCTGAAATATCTGTGTTCCAAAGAGAGTTCATTTCTTCAAGACTCTCCATAAAAGATCCTGTCGCATGAGCGAGCGAATCGCTTTTTCTTACATTTTTGTGCATAGTTATCACCGATTAGATAAAATGATTAAAATAGCTACATTAGGTTGCCTTTCAACAAAAATATGACAATTCCCTTTCGGAAACATTACATGTTATAGATGTAAGAAACATAATTAAACTTAACGCTACTCTCATACAAAACAGAATAATAAGTTAACACATCAGTTTCTCTAAAACCGAATCATTCAAAATAGCTATTACATAACCAAGTCATAATGCCTTTCTCTGAGATATCGAACGAAGTTAAGGGAAAGGTTCTGGATGTACAGCTGTTTATTGCTCAAAGCGCTGTTTTAGCACATAATCTATTTTACGCTAATGATACCAAACCCGGTGGCGCATCATTCAAGAATGAATTTCAAGATACCAAATCAGAGCACTTTCTTGCTGGTGCTAGCAGTTTGTTTTCACCTATATTTGGTTTAGCAAAGAGAGGAATTCTTGTTGCTGAAAATCATCTGTGGTATGAAGATGCAGAAATAGGTTATTACATAGAAAAAGCTCTTGAGAAATCACAAACCTGGTATAAAGCATCAGGAAACACAATTCTTGGGACACTGTTGATGTTTACTCCTATAACATTAGGTATTGCAAACTGTTTTGCAAATGAAGGGATGAAAACAAATGCTAAAATTAACTTAGATAATGTGATTTACGTTACTGAACAGTTTCTTAAAAATTCAACAACAGACGATTGTATCTATCTAACTAAAGCTCTCAATAAATCAGTATCTAAGAATATTCTTCCATCTGAAAAAGAAGAAGATAACTTCAATTCATTTTTAGAAATTCACAACCTTGAACGTACAAATCTATTTGAATTCACTAAATTCTATGAGGAACGAGATTTGGTTTTCTATGAACTCTCTCACAAATACCAGACTACTATGAAAATCGGTTTTCCTACGTTCCTTAGATGTTATGAAGAAGATCAGAATTTCAAAACAGCTACTACTCAGACTTATATTACATTGATGTCCGAGAAGAAAGATACTCATATTGCTAAAAGATTTGGTAATGAGGTTGCTTCTAAAGTGAATATTAAAGCTAAGGAAATTATCAAAGCAGGTGGAGTATTTACACAAGATGGTTTGGGACTGATAACTGAACTTAATGAATTCCTTACAACCTCGAATAAAAGAGTCATAAACCCAGGAACAGCTGCAGATATAACTGCTACTACGATTTTTCTAGCACTAATTCAGGGCTATCGTCCATAAGTGTAACTTCAGCTTCAAATACCTTCTTAGTTTTCTCAAGTAAATCTGAAATAGAGATTTCGTTTGTGTATTCCATAATAATTACACGATTAACTAATTTTACGTGGAGGAAACAATTATTTGATGTACAAAGGATTTGAATGTGTACTGGAGAATTGAACAAATATTGAAACCCTTTTTCAGCCGCTTTAAATAAATCTACTATAAGTTTGTAATTATCACTCATTTCAGAATTAGTTGTAGACGAAATACCATCTTTGTTGAAAATATCAATTTTATTCGGTTTGTATACCTTATCGAAGTGATCTAGAAGCTGTTGAGCAGTCTTTATCTTAAACTGTTTAAATCTTTTAACTTCAAATTCACTTATTTTTGATTCTAAAACAAAAAATACATTTGGGAGAACAATTGTTTGAATTGAATTTCCTAGGTGTGTTATATGAAAACAAGTCCCCTTAGAGCAATCTTTAAGCTTTGCGGCTACTCTTCTAAAGCTTTTACCTAATATCTGATAAATTGTGAAACTGTCAATGTTATAATTTGGAGAGTTTGCATGCACAATGAGAGGTTCATTTTCTTTAGAAAATAGACACCAAGCTCGCAAATCTTGAGATTCCTTGTTTTCCATTAAAGAATCAGCTATTTCTATACCACACTGTAAGAGTATAGTTTTACATTGAGTCTGAAATTCTTGAAATAAACTAACATTTCCAGCAAATTGTTTTACCTCCTTACTAAACCTCTCAATAAAGCTCTCTGAGATAAAATTACTAACGTATTCTGCATAATCAGCTGGCATTTCATCATCAATTTGGAAGATAAAAATAAGTGTTTCTTTAGAAGTAATGAGAAATTGGCTTTCTTCGAGTAATAGTCTGGAAAGTTTGTCTTTCTCTGTTTCCTCAATAAATCTCAAAATAGCAGTGATTAATCCTGAAACTAGAATTTCATCTCCTCTTGCAAATTCTTGAAAATCAAATATAGGAACTCCGGCTTCAGTAATAATCATTATCCGTTTTATTAACACTTATCTCAACTCTCAACTTTGAATTTCTGCAAAGTTTCTAGGATGTCTTCCTGTTTAGGTCTTTCACTTAATACTTTCTGCTTCAAGATTATTGAATAGATTCTTTGTGGTAGTTCGGACTCTTTCTCTAAACTGATAATTTCTTTATGAAATGCAAAATTATAATGGTATAATGATAATAAATAACTATCTAAACAAGCATGTTGTAAAAGCATTGAGAAATTTGAAGAGCCAATCTGAATTTTTTCTATTTCATTGGAAAGAGTATAACTCTCTTTTTTGCTTGAAAGAAGTATCAGTCGACTTAGAAAGTCAGAATTTACTGTATCAAAAATTTCTGGAGAACTAAAGATAACAAATCTTCCTCTTCTTTTATAAGCCGCCATTACCACAGGTTCATCATCCATGAGAGCAAGAGGAATAAGTTCTTTTATTCCGTTTTCTTTTAAGAATTCTTCATCAGTTTCAGCATTTATTACATGAGCTTTGGTAATGGTTAATTGAGATCCAATTAATCTTGTTTCATTAGGGATTTTTGGGAGTCCGTAAACGTATTTTGATTGAAAAGATATACCTATTTCTTTTCTAAATTCCTCAAAGAATCTCCCCAAATCTGTCCATGGCGGAGATGGAAGAGTTAGAACTAGACACCCACCGATATCAATGTATGAGATAAGCTCAATATACTCTTCTTGTGAGATCTTTTTGCGAGGTAAACTAATGAATAGAACATGGGATCTTTCTAGTGTTTTTCTATCTAAACCAGGACCTCTTTTCTTTACAATATTGATTTTAACTTGTGCAACATCCAGATTGATAGTTCCAGCTATTGTTTTAGCTTTCACCTCTTCATTCAGTGATGTATCAATAGAGCAAAGTTTCATCTATCTATCTGTGATTTTAAAATCATATAAGTTTATTGAGGGAGGAAAACCTATTCTATTTTTCTGACTTTTTGGCTTTTAGAATTCTTCGTAAATCTCTTCTTAATTTTCTGGCAGCATTATTTTCAGGAGTATATGTTAGCGACTGATTTACTTCAGTGTAAGCTTCTTTATACTTCTCTTTAGTCTTGAGACTTATGGCTCTTAGTAGATGTGCTCGTGAAGTCATATGTGGAACATGCAATTGTTTTTCTTCTATTTCTGCTAAGACTTTGCCAGTGTACTTCAACACTCTATCATAATTTCCTTGTTTTGTGTGAAGGATTGAGAGTTTAGAAAGAATTGCTACATTCAAGGGATCCTTCTGAATGTAATCGTTAAGCAATGCAAAACTTTTATCGTCTAAATCCATAGATTCATAGTAGTTTACAGCTTTCAAAATCAGGCTAGGATCTTTTATTTTCTCAAAATTCATGGTTTTGTTAAAAACAAAGATATACAGTGCAACACTACCAAGAAGAGCAACAAACTGCATCACTAATAGGACAATTTTCACTGAAATACTTACAATGCTAAATAAAGATCTGATTGGGAAGAAGGAAAGTCCTACTCCAGCTAGTCCTGTTATTATAATGAAAATATAAAATTGAGTGTTAAATAGAATATTTTGTCTCTTTTTCTTGAACTCCCATTCCTCTTCCTCATCAAGTTTTACTAAAACTTCTAGAGTATCAGAAACGATTACATGACCAACGAACTCGATTAACATTAATATGAATAGAGCGAAGAAATGAAAGATTAGTGAAATTATGGCATCATTGGTATCTAAGGGCACATATCCAAATAGAATAAGTGCATATTCAATAATTAATGCAAGTAGATGGTAATTTCTAAGTATCTTAACTGGTAGAAGATATATACTTCTCTTATAATGAACTTGTTTTGGTAGAGGTCTTCTTCTGAATCGAACAAATCCCCATCCCACGATGAAGAGAACTATAACTAGAAAAGAAATCCAAACAATATTAGATTCTGCTCTAACATCGGTAAAAGCTAATACGAAAACAACGGTTCCTACTATAAGCATTACCAAATCTTCTATGGATAAAGCCATATCTTCATCTTTTTTGTAAATGTCTCGCACAATCATTGGATGAAGGTAAAATGTTTACATATTGATAAATATGACGAAAAAACAATATGCTATTCGATTTGTGGATTCTCTATATCATTAGTAAACGTAGTAGCAGATTTCTGTAACTTGCCTTCGTCGAGAACTTTTGCTAATCGTTCAATTGCATTTAGATGATGAACCAAGGAATCAAGCCACGAGTAGATATCTCCGGGATAAGTTAGAATATTGTAATTCTTCCTAATTTCATCTGATATACGAGATGGAGAATAACCTTTTTGACGATATTCAACAATAATTTTAGAGAAAGCTATTTCTCCACAGTCACAGAATGGTTTATCTCCACACTTGCATGTGAAAATGTTCTTAGTCCAATTGCTAAAAGTATCAATTACCAATTTTGAAGGATTGTTACTTCCCCAGCCACCCCCTGAATAAAGATCTAGGATCGCTCCTGAAAAAACATTTGTAGAAATAGTTGATTTGAGTATTCTCTCAATATCTCCATGCACACGGGGAGCTAAATGAGCTGATCTAAATGATCGGATTTTGATAGCTAAAGTAAGTGCGAAATCATCTTCATAGTGTTTTGTTTTCTTTCTTTGAATTTCTTGAACAATCCTAATCGCATATGCTGGAGAAAGAAAAGAGAGTGACACGGCTCTTCCTAACTTTGTTGGTGAGATAACATTATCTTCGATAGTAATCAACTCCATTTTTCTTAGTGATTTCACATTTTCTCTTAATGGATTCGATCTTCCTAAGATGTTAACGAAAATCATCTTGTCATCTGAAATATTAACTTGATCAAAAGATACAATAGTTGCTAGAACTTCCTCCTCTTCTTCAATTGTATCTAAGACAGGTTCCACATCTTCTATAGGTTTGGTGAGAAGTCCGAAAGCTATTTGCTCCTCTGTTTCTTTCTGTCCTACGAATATTTTGCGACCTGGTTCGATGAGTAAATAGACTTTTCCTTTGGCATGGAAACCAAACCTACCAGCTCTGCCAAGCATCTGATGAAACTCGGCAACAGAGAGCCACTTAATACCCATAGCAAGATTTTCAAAAATTACAACAGAAGCAGGAAAGTCAACTCCTGCACCTAACGCAATAGTAGTAACAACTGTTGAGTATCTGCCTTTTTCAAAACCTCTCTCAACTCGTTTTCTGTGAGTATATGTCAAACCAGCGTGGTAATAGGTTGAATTTACCCCTCTTCGTTTAAGTTTTCTTGCTAGTGCTTCACAATTCTTTCGAGAATTGGTAAAGACTAAACTTTGACCTTTGTAACCTGTTTTAGATCTCACCTTTTCCTCATTCTTACAAATATTGTATAAATGATCGAATCTTTCAGCTTCATTATCAGTAAGAACTGTATGTCTTTCAAGAGGGATAGGTCTGTCTAAATATTCTACACAATCAGCTGATAGCTCTTCAGCTAACCCCTCTGGATTTCCTATTGTAGCTGAAAGATAGATGAACTGCGATTTTGGAAACAATGCTTTCAACCTCGCAATTAAACCATTCAATCTGAACCCTCTTTGTTCTGCTACCAGCATTTGAATCTCATCAATAACAATAGTACCAATTTCCCCCAAATCCTTCTTTCTTGAATCTCTAAGCAAGAAATCAAATGCTTCGTATGTTGCAACTACGATATTTGAATTTCTCAGCTGATCATCAATTATTGGTTTGAATTCTCCCTCTACTTTTATTCTGCTCATCCCAACTCTAATAGCTGTCTTCAATTCTAATTGTTTGTATCTTTTCTTAAATTGCTCATATTTCTGATTTGTAAGGGCAACCAAAGGTGATAGATATATGAATTTCTTCCCTTTCATCGCTTTGGGAATACCAGCAAACTCTCCGACAAGTGTCTTACCTGAGGTAGTTCCTGCAACTACAAGAAGATCCTTGTTTGTGAGCAATCCACTATCAATAGCTGCTTTTTGTACAGGTAACAGAGTCTTGATTCCATCACTTACCAATTGCTCTCTGAATTTCCGTGGTAATTTATCTATGGAATTTACCTTTATCTCACTTTCTGCTTTCTTTCCAGGTATAATATCAAATAGTGTCGAATCAGGTCTTCTTACAGGATCTTGATCTGAACCAAACGAAATGTTTTCTAGAACATTATCTAAACTACCCTCTCTCTGAGCTTGTTGCTGGAAGAATTTTGTCAAACCACCGGAAACATAGAGATTGCTTTTCTGTAGTTCAGCTGTTAATTCATTTTTACTGCAATATTCACAAATTCTATGACCCTTGTATTTGATTGAATCAGTTTCCAAAACTGTCCATTTGTTTCTTTTTAATAGACACGACCAGCAGACTTGCACAATTTTGGGTTTAGAGATTTTAAAAGTTGAACAGTACTCGATTAATCCGTTATTGTCCCAGGGAAGATCAGTATCGGGAACAAGGAGATAATTCGCATCACGAAGATTTTCTGTTGAAAAGCCAGGTCTGATGTAAAAACTAGTGCTTCTTCCAAGTCTAAGATATTTATAGACTCTCATTCTACCTTTTTCATAAATGAATTGTAATCTAGTGTGAACTAGTGCTCTTCTTTCTTTTTTATCACGCAAACCAAAATAGATAATGTCAGCTGATCGTTTCTCCTTGTTCCAGTTAAACAAAATAGCTGCATATGGTTTGGGAAGTTTCACTATTTTCACCAGGATATATTTTTTAAAAATTGGTTGTGTAGAAATTACTACTCATCACTTTGTTTCTTTTCCAGAAGAGGTTCTATTTTAGTACCACACCCAGTGCAGAACTTTGCAGTAGTAGTAATTTCTTTATTACAAGTAGGACAATTACGTAGTAAATTTTGTCCACAGAATTTGCAATATTGTAACAAAGGAACATCCTCAGAACACTTTGGACATGAGATGTTCTTCAATTTAATTCCAGCTTTCTGATCTTTGGAACTTGGGCTATCCTGTTTAGCTTCAGGAGATTCTCTAATTTCTTCTTCTTTGGCAGCTTGTGGCCTTGCTAACCACCCCGGACTAGATGGTTTGTATGTGCCATCTGATTGAATTCCAGACTTTTGGTCTATCGTTGCTGATGTCTCAGGTTCTTGTGGAGAAGACTTTTGGTCTATCGTTGCTGATGTCTCAGGTTCTT
>JAAFKJ010000169.1 GCA_021399395.1 Candidatus Heimdallarchaeota archaeon | reverse complement strand
TTTGCTTCATCTCTTTTCTGAGTTTCATGATGATTGAGCATTACCAAAGCTTCAGCAAGGTTTGACATAATTTCTATTTTCTTTGACTTGAATTTCTTGCTCAAACTCATCAAAGTCTCTAAATATTTCTTTGAATCTTCCATTTGATTCATATCTAAATAGTATAAGGTCAGGTTGTAGGTTATTTTTGCTAGAATGAAGTAATTCTCAAATTTTACAGCTAATTCTTCTCCTCTATCGTAATATTTGAGCGCTAGAGTATAATCTCCTTTCAGCTGATGAATCTCAGCTATGTTATTCAATATATCACAAACATTTGCTATCCTATTTTCTTTCTCATAGAATTCTTGACTTTGAATATAATTCTGTAGAGCATTGTCAAGATCGCCTTTCAATACAAGAATATCTGCTAGTTTCTCTCTTGTCCAGGCAACATTTTCTCTCATGTTTTTTTCTTCATAGAAATTTACTGCTTCTTTAAGAAATCGTAAAGCTTTATTCAATTCTCCTCTTTTGATATAGAGATTATTTAGAGCAAATTGAATCAGATAATAAGGTCGCTGATAATCCAATTCTTTAGTCAGAGCTAACCCTTCATGAAGATAAATCAAAGCTTTTTCATTTTCCATTAGAGAAATGTACAATTGACCTATATTGTATAGTAATAAGATCAAACCGTGTTTGTCACCAATTTGTCTTTTAATTGTGATAGAATTTTCAAGGTGTTGTAATGCTTCTTCTCCCTCATCCTTTTGGAATAATAATATTGCCAAAGAATTATGAATCTTGGAGATTGTAAGTTTTGCATCTATTTCCTCATTCAGTTTAAGTGCTTGTTTTAATTGAGTAAGTGCTGAATCGGGATCAGTTGACGATAAGAATAATCCCTTTAAGAAAGTAGAATACGCTATCCCTGCCCTGTTATCCAGATGTATCCATATCTCATGAGAGTTATTAGCACATTCGATAGCTTCATCTCTCTTGCCCATCTCTGAATATGATCCTGACATTCTTTCAAGTGTCAATGCTTTTCCATATTCATAATCACTTTCTTCACATAATTGAAGGCATAACTCAAGAACTTCATGGAGTTTGTCTATATAACCATAAATGTTAGAAATCATGCAGGATTTGAGAATAAGTAGATCTATCCTCCTATGAACAAGATTATTTGTTTCATCTTTTGGAATATTCTGAATAAGTTTTTCTGCTTCTTCAACTAAGCTCATACCCATGTTTGTTTTTCCGAAAATGTAGAGATTCTCAATTTTACTTAAGTAGAAGTCAAATTTCTGAAAGTCTGTACCAATCTTAAAAAGACTTTCTTCAATCTCATCTAAGACACTCATAGATTGAAAGTATCTGTCTGATTTGGTGAGAGCTTTTGCTTTAAGAATCTGATAATTCAATCTAGATTGTTTGGTCAATGTCTTTGATTCTAAAAAACTTTCTATTCTTTTCAAAGCAGAACTTCTATCACCTGTTCTAATACTTTGCTTGATCTCCAAAAGTATTTCAGTTTCAGAATCAGACATGATAGTTCCTCATATTCAAAAAAAACATAGGAAGAACACAATATTAACTCTTTTCCCTAAATTCAATAATTTGATACTGATTACTTACTTCTTTCCATTTGCTTTAACAAATTCAAGCAAATTTAATATTATTTGGGAGTCTGATTCAGGAAGAATAACAACTTTTTCTATTCCCTCACTACCCCTTATAGTAATTTCTAGTCTTCCATCAGGATTAAGTTCACATGTTTCTAGTGCTATAATAGGTCTAGCGTAAGTGGTTCCTCCTGGAATCTTCACAAATAATCTCTTGTTTGATATCCATAGTGTACCGTTTTGTCCTATAACAGGTCCTACTACATCACGAATGGAGTCTATATACAATATCTTTTCTCCTTCTAGTTCTTGTATGTCATTCATTTCTGTTGTAAGAGACCTATTTACTGAGGATAAAGCCATCAGCTGGTCAATAGCTAATGAGAACAAAGGATCTTCTATAGCTACAAACTGTACTCTATCTCCTTTATCGATTAGAGTGATCATCCTATGTCTTGCACATGCAATCAGTGCATCTGAGTCTCCACCTGTGGGGTAGAAGTTGAATGTATTTCCTGAAAAGAATCTATTAAACAACGTGTCATCACTAGCAAAGATGTATATGTAATCTTCAGATCTTAGTTTCTCTGTAAAGTTCCCTACAGAATGAAAACCATATTCATGCGCTCCACCAGCTGTTTCGTATAATCTCTCTAAAGCATCTGATAGACTAGTAGATGCATCACTAAATTGTTTAATAAAATCATTAAATCGTTTTATTGGTTTGTCAGCAAAGTAAATAGATGGTTTAGTACCTTCATCCTTTCCTACAAAGCCTTTATTGTATAGTTCATCTAATACTCCGTAAATCTTTGCTTGAGGTATCTTGGTTGCTTTAGCTAATTCAGGTGCACTAGCTTTGCCTAGCTTGACTATCTCTAAGAAAGCTCTAGATTCGTACTCTGAAAAGCCTAGTAATTTCAATTGGTTTACTAAATTACTTTGCTTTGACATTCTAACTATACTTCTGTTTCAGCCCTTTAAAAAGATATCTGTATATTGACTACTGCGGTAGTAAGTCGAATGAAAACCTTTAAATAACTACTGTGGTAGTAACAACTAAAGTAATTGCCGTGGTGCGAAAAAAATGTCAAAATCAAGAATTCGATACATGAACGGTCTGGTCGTTGTAGCTATAGTTTTTATCAGCATATCAATAGTACCAGTGGGTGTTCTATCTGGAGTGATCTTCAGTGAAGGTGGATATAGTAAGCATGAAATCACTGTTGCTCCAAATAGTACTGAAACAATTCACATGAAAGTTATGGGAGATTTAATGTTCTACTATGATGTGGACACTTATCCTATACCCTCAAGTGATGTAGAAATTTATCTTTTAACTGATGCTCAATATATATCTTGGAGCGGTTCTAACTCTACTCCTGAAGATTATGTACTTATAACTAAAGGTGATTTACCCTTTAGATGGATAAAAGCATCTGGTGAGGATCATTACTTAGTTATATACAATGATAATGGTGCTTATAGCTTAGATCTTGAGCTTCATTATGTAACAGCTGACAGAGCAAAAGTAATAGCCTTACTATCTGTTGGAATATTCTTCTGTCTTTGGGTAGCAATTCTGACCCTATACACTTTAGGATATCTCCTCAAAGTACTGATCTTCATACCTATTTTTGGTTTAAGATATACAAATGGAGATAGTAGAAGAAAAGAAAGAAGTCATAGTTATGAATATAGATCTCCTCGAGCTCCCGCTGCCCCCGCAGCACCTGCAGCACCAGCTGTTAAAGGTGCCCCAGCAGTTCCAAGAGCTCCAGCAGTAAAAGCTGCTCCAGCTTTACCAAGAGCACCTCCCGCTCCTATACCAGTTGGTCCAGCAGCTGAAAACATCTCAGCCAA